>NZ_JAUSNH010000235.1 GCF_030645335.1 Lacisediminimonas sp.
TGCAATACTTTCAGCGGCAAGCCCTCTTGCAGGCTCAGGTCGCGTTGCCGGCCAATGCGCCAGGTGCGCTTGCCATGCGCCTGCAACAGGAACACGTCGTAGGAATCGAAATGTGGGCCGACGCCACCGCCATCGGTGGCATAACTGATCATCAGGTCATCGAGGCGGGCATCCGGCAGGAAGCGAAATTGTTCCAGCAGGGATTCGGCGCGCTGGTCGTGCAGGTTGACCCCTTGCACCAGCACGCTCCAGTTGCGGCGGGAAGTTGCCGGCAGTTCGGGCAAAGGGCCGGACGACAATTTCCATTTTCCCGCAAAGCGCGTGATCAGGCGCGATTCGACGTCGCCATCGCGGGCCAGCGCAAAGACCTCGTCGCGCGACAGCGGGGCGATAAAGCCGGGGATCGCCTGCCGGATCAGCAGGGGTTTCTTGTGCCAGTAGTCTTGCAGGAAGCGCTCCGGTGTCAAGCCGCCGAGAAGAGGTAGTTTTTTCATCCGTGCATTATATAGAGGCAGGCACGCAAGGAGGCTATGGCGCGGTTGATGCATTCCGGACTGGCGAGCGCACCGGGTGGCCGCAGTCGCGCTGCTCTAACCGGCAATCATCGTCAATTGCGCAAGCCGCAGCCGGACCGTCGCATGCACGCGCCGCGTATAATTGCGGCCAATATTTCACTCAATTCACTCAACAAGAGGGACACATCATGTCGATTGCCAAAGATTTCGTGGTCACGCTGAACTACAAATTGTCGGATGCCCAAGGCAACCTGATTGAAGAAAGCAGCGCGCCGATGGTGTACCTGCATGGCGGCTATGGCAACACGCTGCCGAAACTGGAAGAAGCGCTGGAAGGCAAGACCGTCGGCGACAAGCTCGACGTCCAGGTCGAACCGGACGATGCGTTTGGCGAATACGATGCCGAGCTGGTACGCATGGAAATGCGCGACCGCTTGCCGTCGCCGATCGAAGTGGGCATGCAATTCGAAGGTGCGTCGGATGACTCCGATCCCGACGCGCAGACGGTGATCTTCACCGTGACCGATGTGGCGGACGACAAGGTCGTGCTGGACGCAAACCATCCGCTGGCCGGCATGGCGCTGCGCTTTTC
This sequence comes from Lacisediminimonas sp., assembly GCF_030645335.1. Taxonomy (GTDB): domain Bacteria; phylum Pseudomonadota; class Gammaproteobacteria; order Burkholderiales; family Burkholderiaceae_D; genus Lacisediminimonas. Next base: position 1,108 of record NZ_JAUSNH010000235.1, read on the forward strand.
CCTGGAAGTGGTGTCGGTGCGTCCTGCGTCGGACGAGGAAAAGGCGCACGGCCATGTACACGGGCCGCACGGTCATCATCATGCCGGCGACGATGAAGATGACGGCGACGACAGCGACCAGTTCCGTACGGTACGGGTGCAGTGATCCTCGGCGGCTGCCGCGCAGCCCATGCGCCGGCAGCCGGAATCACCATGCGAAGGTCGGCGGCAGGATTGCCGGCCCTCGCGCCGGCGATGGGCCGCCTGATTGGTTTGCCGCTCAGCCGTCGGCCTTGATGCTGAATGCGCCGCGCGGTCCGATCGTGACCCGGGTATAGCCCGGGCCCAGCACCAACTCGCCGAGATTGCCGCGCCAGGCCATGCCACTGGCCGTGTTGCGATCTTGCGGGTTGTGCACCAACAGCACCCGCCCCGGATACTGCGCCGCCAGTTCACGCAGGTAGCGCCTGAATTGCGTGTAGCCATCGTGCTTGCCGGCGACGGCGCCCTTGCGTGCCTTGGGCAGGAGCAGCGGGTCGGCATCGACAAACAGCACCAGCGCGCGCGCCTTGTTTTGCTTTGCGGCGTGCAGCAGGCGCTGCATCCAGGCCCGGTTGGCAATCATCCTGTCGTCGAACTCACTGTTGCGGCCGGCATCGGCAGTGTAATGATTGTTGTCGCCCGGCAGGTTCAGGGTGGCGAACAGCACGCCGCCGGTTTGCCATCGCATGTTCTCGGCATAATCGCGGAATTGCACCGCCGCCGACTGTCGCGTGATGGACAGTGCCTGCACTGCCGCCGCATCGGCCAGGTTGCCTGGCTCAGTGAAAAAAATCTCCCGTACCCTGGCCAGGCGGTCGATCGCGGCTGAACTGCCGTCATCGCGCCGGCAACGCGCCCAATCGCCGGCTGCCAGCGACACGAAGACCGTGTTGCGCGCCGCCTGGAGCAATTCGCGGCGCTCGGTGTACAAGCGGTCGGTGCAGGGTTCCGCAGTCGATTTCAGGCCATTTATCACGATGAACGCCAGCCGTTCGCGGTCGGCGTCTGTCAATGCCTTGCGAAAGGATTGTTCGCCTGCGCCGGCGCGTTCTGGCTGTCCGATCACGCCAAAGCTGAACGACCTTGCCTGCGCATGTGTTGCCGGGCTTGGTAGCGCCAGCAGCAAGGCCAGCATCGCGGCAATCGAGAACGTCCGGCCCGGCCACGACCCGCGCCGGCATCGGGCTGGCGTGCCGGCGAAGGCTGCCAGCAGGGGCAATGGCGGCAATGTCATTCAGGTTCGCTATTGGCGACCAGTTGTTTGAGTTGATAGAGCGCATCCAGCGCTTCGCGCGGCGTCAGGCTATCGGGATCGATCAGTGCCAGCGCACCGGTCAGTGCATCGTTCTGTGCGGCATCCCTGGTATCGGTTGCATTCATCGGCGCCATGTTATCCGCAGCATCAACATCGAGATTTGACGCATCCGTAACAGATGCAAACAAATCAAACTGCGTGGTCGACCCCACCGACTGCGCTTCGAGTTGCGCCAGGTGACGACGGGCGGCGCGAATCACCGAACCCGGCACACCGGCCAACTGCGCCACTTGCAAGCCGTAGCTCTGGGAAGCCGGCCCCGGCTGCACCGCATGCAGGAACACGATACTGTCCTTGTGCTCGATCGCCGACAAATGCACATTCGCCGCAGATGGCCAGTTTTGCGGCAACTGGGTCAGCTCGAAATAGTGGGTCGCAAACAGCGTGAAGCTTTGCGTACTCTCGACCAGGTGGCGGGCGATGGCCCAGGCCAGCGCCAGGCCGTCGAAGGTCGATGTACCGCGGCCAACCTCATCCATCAGCACCAGTGAATTTTCGGTCGCGCCATTGAGGATCGCTGCCGACTCGGTCATTTCCACCATGAAGGTCGAGCGTCCGCCGGCCAGGTCGTCGGCCGCGCCGATGCGGGTGAAGATGCGGTCGATCGGCCCGATCGTGGCGCTGCTGGCCGGCACGAAACTGCCGGCATAGGCCAGCAAGGTGATCAGCGCCACTTGTCGCATGAAGGTCGATTTGCCGCCCATGTTGGGGCCGGTGATCAGCAACAGGCGGCGCTGGGCGTTCATCTGGCAATCATTGGCAATGAAGCGCTCGATGGTGTTTTCCACCACCGGATGCCGTCCCTGTTCGATGGCGATGCACGGCTCGTCGACCAACTGCGGTGCGCACCAGCCGTTTTCCATTGCATGCAGTGCCAGCGCATGGAGCGTATCGAGCGCGGCCACGCCTTCGGCGATCTGCTGCAAGCGGGCGATGTGCGGCGCGAGTTGTTGCAGCAATTCGTCGAACAGCATCTTTTCGCGCGCCAGCGCGCGCTCTTGCGCCGACAGCGCCTTGTCTTCGAAGGCCTTCAGCTCGGGCGTGATGTAGCGCTCGGCATTTTTCAGCGTCTGGCGGCGGCGATAGTCGTCCGGCACCTTGTCGGTCTGGCCGTGCGTGACTTCAATGTAAAAGCCATGCACCTTGTTGTATTCCACCCGCAGGTTGCCAATGCCGGTGCGGGCCCGTTCGCGGGTTTCCAGGTCCAGCAGGAACTGCCCGGCATTCTGCGACAGCGAACGCAGTTCATCGAGTTCGACGTCGTGCCCGGGCGCGATCACGCCGCCATCGCGCACCATCGCTGCCGGTTCGCTGGCCAGTGCGCGCATCAGCAAGTCAAGGCAATCGACCGGCGTGACGATGGCGGCAGCCAGTTGCTGCAGCAGGGCGTCGCCGGCAGTGCTGGCCGCAGCCAGCGCCAGTGTGCGCAATGGTTCAAGCTGGGCCAGGCCATCGCGCAGGCCCGACAGGTCGCGCGGGCGTGCCGACAGCAGCGCAATCCGGGTCGTGATGCGCTCGATGTCAGGCACTTGCGACAGCAGCCCGGACAGGCCGCGGCAAGCATCGCTCCCCATCAGCGCATCGATGGCGGCATGGCGGGCGCAGGCAATCGATTTATCGGTCGGCGCATGATGCAGCCAATGGCGCAGCAGGCGCGAACCCATCGCCGAGCGGCAATGATCGAGCAGGCCAAACAGCGTCGTGTCGGGCGCACCAGCGTCTTGCGGACGCAGGCTTTCGGTCAGTTCCAGGTTGCGCCGGGTTGCGGCGTCCATGCCGATGAATTCGTTTTCGGTTTCCACGCACAGCGTGCGTACATGTTGCAGTCCGCGGCCCTGGGTCGATTCCGCATAGCGCAGCAGCGCGCCGGCGGCGCCGAGCGCGGCAGTCAGCTTGTCCGCGCCAAAGCCGGCCAGTGAACTCACGCCTAGTTGCGCATGCAGTGCGCGCATGCCGGCGGGCAGGTCGAAATGCCAGTCGGGCGTTGGCGTGATGCGGGGACCGGGCAGCGCCAACTCGAGCGACTCGCTGGCCAACACCTCGGCTGGCGCGATCCGCTCCAGTTCCTGGCGCAGCCGGGCGATCGCGCTTTTTTCGTCGCCGCAAAATTCCATCGTCCGCAGGCGTCCGGCCGCCATCGATAGCCATGCCAGTCCCACCGTCAACTGGCGGCGCTGGCTGGTGATGCACACGGCCAGCAGCGCCCGCTCGGACTTCTCGGGCAGCAGGTCGCTATCGGTCAGCGTGCCGGGCGTGATTACGCGCATCACTTTGCGCTCTACCGGCCCCTTGCTGGTCGCCGGATCGCCGATCTGTTCGCAGATCGCCACCGACTCGCCCAGCTTGACCAGCTTGGCCAGATATTGACCCGCGGAATGGAAAGGCACGCCTGCCATCTTGATCGGCGAGCCATTGCTGGCGCCACGCTGCGTGAGCGTGATGCCGAGCAGGCGTGAGGCCTTCTCTGCATCCTGGTGGAACAGTTCGTAAAAATCGCCCATGCGGTAGAACAGCAGGGTGTCCGGATGGTCGGCCTTGATCCGGTTGTACTGCTGCATCATTGGCGTGTGTTTTTCGAGATCGCTCACGGGACGGGTGACTGGTGAATTGACGGGTCTGCAGGTGCTCGGGCAGCCGCGGAGCGACGATTGTATGCGAGGAAAGGGCGGGGCAACATAGAGTCCAGCCAGCCAAGCCCAGTTTTCACTGGACACTAGTATTGAGCTTATCTAGAATATGCTTAATATGAATCGCCATTTCAATATTTAAAATGAGTCAGACGCTCGAGCGCGGAATCACGCTGCTGCTGCACTTGTCCGACATCGCGCTGGGTCAGGATGACCCGAAAGTCGCCTTGAAGGACATCGCTGCCGCCGTTTCGCTCGACAAGGCCACGGCGTTCCGGCTGCTCAAGAGCCTGGGAAAGTTCCAGCTGGTCGAGACCGATGGCAAGGGCAATTACTGGGTAGGTTCCGGTGCGCTGGTATTGGCACAGGCGGCGTCACGCACCAATAACCTGATCGGCCAGGCCATACCGATCATGCGCGAACTGGCGGCCTTCACCGGCGAGACGGTCAGCCTGGCGGAGCGGCGCGACCTGAGCAGCGTGACCTTGTATGAAATCGAGAGTGCGCAGTCGGTGCGCTATGCCAACAAGATCGGCGCGGCAGCACCGCTGCATGCCGGCGCCGGACCGCGCGCGATCCTGGCATTCAGCGAGCCGGCGCTGGTGGACCAGGTACTGGCCGGCCCGCTCGAACATTTCAATGCAGAGACGATCACTGATCCGCTGCGGTTGGAGCAGGCGCTGCGCAAGAGCCGAAAAGATGGTTTTGTAGTCAGTTCGGGCGAGCGTGTTGGCGGCACCAATTCGATTTCGGTGCCGCTGTGCGGAAACGATGGTTATGCGCGCGGTGCGATGAGCATCCTGTGGCCTTCACGCGGCGCTGCAATCGACCGTCAGCGGATGCGCGACTGGCCCGGCAAATTGATGTCGGCTGCGCGCAACCTGCATGTCGGATTCAAGCGGCCGGCGGCCTGACCGGCTGGCCGCGCAAGATTTTTAGCAGCAATATCGAGGCGGGCGTTGAGTCCGCATACGGCGACATCGATTGATGCCGCCAACAACAAAAGGAGATCTGGACAGCATGGATGCAATCCCTACCAACCCTTCCGTTTCCACGGAAAAGGAAGACGACGGTTCCGCCGTCCAATGGCGCGACTTGCGCGAATGGCTGGACGTCGTCGAGAAGAATGACGAGCTGTTGCGCGTCAAGGCGGAGATCGATCCGCATGAAGAACTCGGCGCGTTCACCTACATGGCCACGCGCAGCGGCACATCGCCGGCCTTCCTGTTCGAGAACCTGAAAGGCAACAAGACCGACGCCCGCATCCTGGGCAATTACCTCGGTTCGAGCAAGGAGCGTTATGCCTTGACCGTCGGCCTGGACCCATCGCTGTCGATCAACGACATGATCACGGCCACCCGCAAGATCATGAAGCGCCGCATCGCGCCAAAAATGATCCCGAAAAACCAGGCCAAGGTGAATGAAATCGTCATGCGCGGCGACGACATCGACTTGACCAAATTGCCGATTCCGAAGTTTTGGCCAGGCGACGGCGGCCAGTACATCGGCACCGGCGACATCGTGTTCACTCGCGATCCGGAAAGCAAGCGTATCAATGTTGGCGCCTACCGCCATCAATTGCATGGCAAGAACCGCGTCGGCATGTACAACTCGCCGGGCAAGCACGCGCGCCTGGACCGTGAAGCATGGTGGGCCAGCGGCGAGCCGTGCGAAGTGGTCGCCGCTTACGGTATCGACCCGGTCATGCTGATGATCGGCGGCCAGACCATGAGCTTCAAGGAATCCGAACTCGATGCAGCAGGCGGCATCATGGGCCGCGCGGTCGAACTGACCGAAGCGGAAACCGTGAGCCTGCCGATTCCGGCGCATGCCGAAATCGTGATCGAAGGCGTCATGCGTCCGGGCAACATGGAAATGGAAGGACCGCTCGGCGAATTCACCGGCTACTACGGCAACGAGCGCGGCATGCAGCCAGTGATCGACGTCACTGCTGTGCACATGCGCAAATCGCCGATCATCACCGCGGCGCTGATGGCGATGTATCCGTCCTGCGAGATCGGCATGCACTACGCGATCATGCGTTCGGCCCGCGTGTTGGATGACCTCGACAAGATCGGCGTGCCTGGCGTGCGCGCTGCCTATTGCCATCCTGCTGCCGCATCGGGCTGGGGCATGCTGGTGGTGTCGATGACGCAGCAGTATGCAGGCCATGCGGCGCAGGTGCTGGCGCTTTCGGCGCAATGCCCGGCCGCGGCTTACTACACCAAGTGGATCATCGTGGTCGACGACGACGTCGATCCGACCGACATCAACCAGGTAATGTGGGCCCTGACCACGCGTTGCCATCCATCCGACGACATCGACATCCTGCGCGACACCTGGTCGACCTGGCTCGACCCGAGCCAGGGCGTATTCGACAGCCGTCCGTACGGCTCCAAGGCGCTGATCAATGCCTGCAAGCCGCATCGTCACTTGAAGGAATTCTCCAAGGAATCGCGTATCAGCCGCGAAGCCTATGCTTCACTGTCAAGCCGTTGGTCGGAATTCGGACTCAAGGGTCCGGTGCCGAGCATCCTGAAGTTCCACGGCGACAATTAAGGCGAATTGTCCCGGGCGGATTGCCACGGGCGGTAATTCCGGTAGTTCGCCAGCTAGGCGGCCGTGCCAGCAAGTGCATGGCTCGCTAGCAGGTCAGTGATGGTAAGCGAACCCCTGGCGTCTTGCGACGGCAGGGGTTTTTTTCGTCTTCGGCGAGAAAATTACCGTTATAGATAATGATTTATTCAAGATAATAGATCATCTATGAGGGTCTGAGAATTAGCTTAGCCATCATAGAAAGCGTATTATTTTGTATAAATTGCATTCTATGATGGGATCGACCGATGCCTAAAAAGCTCTTGAACGCATATACGCTACCCACTCGGGTGCAGGAGCGTCTGACTACCTGGGGTCGCTGCATTCACTCGCAACGCTTGCGTCAACGCATCACGGCTGCCGACCTGTGCGGGCGAATGAGTATTTCCGAGGCTACTTTGCGGCGCATGGAACGCGGCGATGCGGGCGCAGGCGCTGGTGCATACCTCACTGCGCTGCTGATTCTTGGTGTGATCGATGAAGCATCGCCTGTGCTGGCAACATCCCTATGGTCTGACTCGCCACACAGCAGGGTAAAACTCAGCCGGCAAGAGCGAAGGGGCGAAGAAAATAATGAATACTTCTAGGCCACTGTTTGTCTACTCGAATAGCAGTACGTCGCCCTGGTAGGGCCGCGGGCCAGGCTGACGCTTGACCGATGCAACAGACGAAAAAAAGGCAGGCCACCTGGCCTGCCTTTTTACGTACTACGCTACGGCTGGAATCAAGCCGCGGCTACTGTCTGCTTGGTCGCAAAGTACTCGGCAACCAACACCGCAGCACCAACTGCGATGCCGGTCAGGCTGATGAAGCCGGGGAACACGATATCGAGTTGCGTATCAGGCAGGATTGCGGCGAAGCCCGCTGCACACAGCAGCACCCGATTGAGCAGTGACAGCTTGCGCCGGTAATAGCCCAGCATGCCGGCGGTGGCCATGTAGACGCCGATCAAGGCCGTGATGGAGTTGAAGGCGACATCGAACAGGGGTCCCTGCGCCAACAAACTTGGTGACAGCACGAACATGAACGGCAGGATGAACTTGGCCCAGCCAATGCGGCAGGCCATCCATCCGGTTTCCATCGGGCCTGCCTTGCTGATGTTGGCGGCGGCGAAAGCGGCCAGGGCGACCGGTGGCGTGATCATCGACAACATGCCGAAATACAGGATGAACATGTGCGCCGGGATCTTGCCGACACCGGCCTGGATCAGCGCCGGGCCAGCCAGTACCGCCAGCAGGATGTACACGCCGGAGGTCGGCATGCCCATGCCAAGCACCAAGGCCACTGCGCCGGTGATCAGCAGCAGCACGAACATGTTGTTGCCGGCCATGCTGACCAGCCACAGCGTCAGGGCAAAGCCCAGTCCCGACAGGTTCAGCACACCAATGACCATGCCAGCAGCGGCGAGCGTCATGAACAAGTCAAGCGATGAACGTCCGCTGGACGACAAGGAACGCAGCAGATCCATTGGCGTCAGCCGCCCTTTGTTATACCCGCGCATCATGCCGGTCACGAAAATTGCGCCGGCCGTGACGACTGCCGATGATTCCGGAGACGACCCCATGACGAACAGCATGAACATCAACGTCGCCAGCGGGACAATGAAATGCCAGCCGCGCTTGAGTACGTCGCGTGTTTTTGGCATGTCTTCAATGGAGATTGTCTTCAGGTTGCGCTTGGCCGCGATCAGGTCCACCTGCCAGAAAAGAGCCATGTAATAAAGAAGCGCCGGGATGGCGGCGGCAATAGCGATTTCCTTGTAGGGTACTTCGAGGAACTCGGCCATCAGGAAGGCAGCAGCGCCCATCACTGGCGGCATCAGTTGCCCGCCCGTTGCACCGGTTGCTTCGATTGCACCGGCCTCTTTTGGCGAATAGCCGGAGCGGATCATCATCGGGATGGTCAATTTGCCGACTGCCGCCACGCTGGACACCGCACTGCCAGAAATCAGGCCGAACAAGCCCGAGCCCACGACGCAGATCTTGGCCTGTCCGCCGCGCTTGTGGCCGAGCAGGGACTTGGCGAAATCAATGAAAAATTCGCCGCCACCGGCGCGGATCAGCATGTCGCCCATGAACAGGAACAGGATCACCACTTCGACACCGATCTTGATCGATGAGCCGTACACGCCGTTCGTGTCGAACGCCAGGTAAGTCAATAGAGGGAAAAGTTCAGATGCCTTGCCGCGCAGTTGCATCGGGGCGTAGTTGGCGAGCATGCCGTAGACAATGAAGGCAAGGACAACGATAACCAGGGCCCATCCGGTACAGCGCCGCAAGGCCTCGATCAGCAGTGCGATCAGGGCGACGCTCAGGACAATCACTTCAGTCGTGTAAAACGATACGTCGACCAGCAGACGTTCGTAACCGATACAGACCCAGATGCCAATGCCCATCGAGATTGCGGCGCACAGGATATCGAAAGCCGGGAATCCGTTCGTGTGCGGTTTGCCGCGGTAGGAAATCGATAAATACAGGGTACATAGCGCCATGCCCAATGCCAGCGACAGGAACTGTTCGCCGTAAAAAGCCATGCCCAGGCGACTCGGCACGTCCATTGACCAAGCGATGCACAAGGCGGTAAGGATTCCTGCCAGCACCGCGGTCAGGGTTCGCAGTCCGGCATGCGCCGGCTCGGCGACTTCATCGGAGAAATCATGGACGACTTCTGCCTGGTTGGTGTTGGAATTCACGATGTACAAAACTCCGGAGGGATGAAATAGATGTCCCGGCTTTAACGGGCCGGGACTGTAAATTGCGCTACAAGGTTTGTGTCATTTGCCATTTTTGTGCAGCCCCGAACCGAGCGGCTGCACCAGCTGGCAAATCAACGCTGCTTAGGCGGCCATTCCTTGACTTCCTTGTAAAACTTCTCGGCGCCCGGATGGAAAGGCACTTCGTTCTTTTCCGCCATCAGGGTCGGATCGAAGGACTTCATCACCGCAGCACCGGCAGCCAGTGCTTCCTTGTTCTGGAACAGGGCCTTGGTTGCCTTGTAGACGACGTCGTCGGATGCATGCTTGCTGGTCACGAGGAATGCGCTATACACCATCAGACGTGTTGGCGTGACGACGCCAGGCAGTGACGGTGACGGCTCGTACACCCTGGAATAGGCGCTTGAAAACACCTTGCGCATTGCCGCCATCGCTTCCGGCGTGTCAGTCAATGGGATGAAGCGCAGGCCGCCTTGCGACGCCAGTGAAACGTTGGCTTCCTGTGCCGCTGCGGTGCCCAGGCCGAACAATGCTGCATCAACCTTGCCTTCGCCCAGGGCTTGCATGCCCTTGAGGTAGTTGGCAACCGGATACGGCTTCATGTCGGCAATCGACAGGCCGCCGGTGGCAAGCGCTGCATCCTGCACCGATACGATCGTGCTTTGTGCGGTGAACTGGCTTGGAACGCGCATGCCTTTCAAGTCCTTCATCACCTTGGCGGGCGAATTGTTCGGAACCGCCATGCCGATCGGCAGCGCGAACATTACGCCGACCAGGCGCAGGTCCTGGTTCTTGCGGCCGTTGAAGTTTTGCACGCCATTGAACGCATTGACCACGTCCAGCGAGTTCATCAGGCCGAATTCGATCTCGCCACGGTTGAGCAAGGGCGCATAGGCCGAGGATCCCGACATGGGCTGCACGCGGGCAGGCATGTTGGCTTTTTGCTGCAACACCGAAGCGACCGATGTGCCGACTGAATAGTAGAGGGTGCCTTGCGGATTGGTCGCCACGCTGACCACCTGCGCCTGTGCCACGGCAACAGCCGACAGCAGGGCTGCGCCGAGCAGGGGCTTGATCATTGTGCCGAGGCGGGTTGCGACAGTCTTGGATTGCTTGTCTAAGCAGGAATGCATTTCTCCATCTCCTAAAAATTTTTTGGTTGTCTTTTTGTCCAGCATCTTTAGCGCCGAATCAAATCGAGAGTATCAGAAAAAAAAACTTGCCGGATCAGTACTTTCCCCTGACTGTCATCCATCCACGCGCTGTATGCAGACTAGGGCATTCCCGACAAATTGAGGCTACTCCAGGCTTGATGCCTTTCACGCAACTTTTCAGGTGCGCAAGTCATCATCCTATTTTTATGGAGCTAGTATTGTACTTAACTATGATTGGCGAAGGGCATGAAATTCGCAAGCGACAAGGTCCTTGCGCTGGCTGGCCCCCGCGAGTTCGCGACAATCTGATTGGTTCACGCCAGCAAGCGCATTCCTGCTGCGATATGCCGCCGTCCCGGTGCCAGGCCGCAGCAAGCTCGGTTAGAGTAGCGCCATGCCAAGTCCAATATACACATCCACCCATTGGGGCCTCTACGAGGTAGAGCGCGCCGCAGGCGCAGTCACGGCACTTCGCCCTTACGCCAACGATCCCGACCCGTCCCCGATCGCCCGTTCGATACCGGCCGCGCTGATCGGCGCTACGCGGTTGCGCCGTCCTGCCATACGGCGCAGCGTTCTGGACGACGGCCCGGGCAGTGCACCCGAGCGGCGCGGCATCGATCCGTTCGTGGAAGTGCCCTGGGACCAGGCGCTCGACCTGGTGGCCGCCGAGATAGACCGGGTTCGCAAGCAACATGGCAATGCGTCGATTTTTGCCGGCTCATACGGCTGGTCCAGCGCCGGACGTTTCCATCATGCGCAAAGCCAGGTGCACCGATTCATGAATTGTGCCGGCGGTTACACCGGTCATCTTGGCAGCTACAGCCTGGGCGCTGCGCGCACGCTGATGCCGCATATCGTGATGGGCATGGACGAGGTCTTCGCCACCATGACGGCGTGGCCAGTGCTGGAGGATCACTGCAAGTTGTTCGTGGCGTTCGGCGGCGTGCCGGCCAAGAACGCGCAGGTTGGCACCGGTGGCGCATCGCGCCACTGGGTGCGTGGCGGCCTGCAGCGGCTGGCGACGGCTGGTTGCCGGATCGTCAATATCAGCCCGGTGCGTGGCGACCTGGAAGGCGAGCAGGCACAATGGCTGCCGATCCGGCCCAATACCGACGTCGCACTGATGCTGGGCATCGCCCATGTGCTGCTGTCCGAGGGCTTGCACGATAGCGGCTTCCTGCAAACGCATTGCGTCGGCTTCGAGCGCTTTGCCGGCTACCTGACGGGGCAGGCCGATGGCCAGCAGCGCGATGCCGCCTGGGCGGCAGGCATTACCGGCATCGACGCCGGGCAGATCGTCCAACTGGCGCGCGCCATGGCGTCGCAACGAACGATGCTCAATGCCAGCTGGTCGCTGCAGCGCGCCGACCATGGCGAGCAACCGTACTGGATGCTGGTGACCCTGGCGGCCATGCTCGGGCAGATCGGCTTGCCGGGCGGCGGCTTCGGGCTGGGATATGGCGCAATCAATAATGCCGGTGCACATGCGGCGGCATTTTCCGGGCCGGTGCTGCCGCAAGGCAGCAATGCCGTGCAGATGGCGATTCCGGTGGCGCGCATTGCCGACATGCTGCTCGATCCGGGCGGCAAGCTGGAATTCAACGGCGAGGTATTGGCCTATCCGGATATCCGCCTGGTCTACTGGGCCGGCGGCAATCCCTTTCATCATCACCAGGACATCAACCGTTTCCTGCGCGCCTGGCGGCGGCCGGAGACCATCATCGTCAACGAACAGTACTGGACCGCCAGCGCCAAACTGGCCGACGTCGTACTGCCGGCGACCACCAGCCTGGAACGCGACGACATCGGCAGCACCTCGCGCGACTCTTGCATCGTGGCGATGAAGCGCGCGATCGATCCGGTGGGCGAGTCGCGTGACGACTACGCGATTTTCACCGCACTGAGCCAGCGCCTGGGAACAGCAGCGGCCTACACCGAAGGGCGCGACACCATGGGCTGGCTGCGCCACCTGTACGACGCGTCGGTCGTGTCGGGGCGCAGTTTCGGGATCGACTTGCCGGCCTTCGATGCCTTCTGGGAAACGGGGCTGGTGGACATGCCGCCGCCAGCCAGGCCGACCGTGATGCTGGCGGGTTTTCGTGCCGATCCGGTGGCGCATGCGCTGCCCACGCCCAGCGGGCGCATCGAAATCGCCTCCGAGGTGATCGCCGGGTTCGGCTATGACGATTGCCCTGGCCATCCGGCCTGGCTGGAGCCGGCGGAATGGCTGGGGCGCCTGCCGCCACAGGGCAACTGGTTGCACCTGATTTCGAACCAGCCCTCCACCAAACTGCACAGCCAGTACGACCATGGCGTCGTCAGCCTGGAGAACAAGATCGATGGCCGCGAACCGATCATGCTGCATCCGGACGATGCGGCCGGGCGCGGTTTGGCCGACGGCGACATCGTGCGCGTGCACAATGCGCGCGGCGCTTGCCTGGCTGGCGTGCGCCTGGATGCCGGCTTGCTGCGCGGGGTGGCTGTCATGGCGACCGGTGCCTGGTACGACCCGCTCGACCCGGCAGTGCCCGGCACACTGGACAAGCATGGCAATCCGAATATGCTCACGCGCGATGCGGGAACGTCGCGCCTGACGCAGGGATGCAGCGCGCACACGACGCTGGTCGAAGTGGAGAAGTATCGAGGCGAGGCGCCTGCGGTGTCGGCATTCGATCCGCCGGACTTCGTGCAGCGCGGCGCGTAAAGCCAGCCTGAAACCGACAGGCGCAGGCTGGCCTTGCCTGCCCTGCCGCGTCTACTCCTTTACCCGAGGCGAAGCCGAAGCGCGGCCGTGCCGCCGCTTGTACCAGTGCGGCCGTTCCGCCGGCAGCGGGCCGGTTGGCGCGGGCACGCGCTGCTGTTCCAGTTCGGCGAACAAGGCCACCAGGTAGTCGACAAAGACCCGTACCCGCGGCGTGCCGCGCTGGCTGGCGCGAAACATCAGGTTGATCGGCGGCGCGTGTTTGGTCTCCCAGTCCAGCAGAGCCGGCACCAGGCGTGCGCTGCGCAAGTGACTGCTGATGGACAGGTCGGAAAAACGCGCAACGCCAGTACCGGCAAGCGCCGCATCGAGCAGCACATCGCGATGGTCGCTGACCAGCCAGCCGCTGACCGTCACGCCCTCCTTGTCGCCGTTGCGCTCGTATTCCCAAAAGTCGAGGATGGTCTCTTCCTGGTCGCGAAACAGCAGGCAATTGTGATGCTCCAGGTCGCGGGGCCGTTGCGGCATGCCATGCGCCGCCCAGTAAGCGGGCGAGGCGCAAATCAGCGAACGCGTCTGCGCAACGCGCCGGTTCACCATTTCCGCATGCGACTGCCAGCCGTACAACAGCAAGATGTCGGCGGCCTGCGCTTCCGGCGCGGTGACCAGGTCCACGGTACGGATGTCGAGCTGGATGTCTGGATAGCGCGCGTGGAACGCCGGCAGCGCCGGCAGGATGCAATGCTGCGAAAGGAAAGGCGGAACACCCACGACCAGCATGCCCTGGGCCCGCACCGCCGCACCGGTGACCGACTCATCCGCCGCGCGCAGTTGCTGCAGCACCGGCTTGCAGGCTTCGAGGTAACTGGCGCCATCGGCGGTCAGCGCTATGCCCTGTACCGTGCGATGCAGCAGTTGCACCCCCAGGCTGGTCTCCAGCGCGGTAATCAGGCGCGCCACTGCCGGCGTGCTGACATCGAGCCGGCGCGCCGCGGCCGAAAAACTCCCTTCCCTGGCGGCGGCGACGAAATATTCGAGCGCCCGTAACTTGTCCATTGGTGTTCTTGCCTCAACAAATTGTTAACGTTCATATTACCAATGTGAGTATTCCGTTGTCGAATGGCGGGTGCTACATTCGATGAAATTGATGCGGCCAGCCAATCGACTGGCCGCGAGCCCGACATACCCGGCAACGGGATGCCATGAAAGGAACAGGATGATTACGCTAGGCAGCGACATCGGCGGTACCTTCACCGATTTCGTCGAAGTCGATGAAGCAAGCGGGCTGGTGCAAGTGTACAAATGCCTGACCACGCCGGACGACCCTTCCCGCGCGATTGACGAGGGAGTGCGCACGCTGGCCCAGCGCCAGGGCCGCACCGCGGCGGCCACCGACGTGATGGTGCATGGCACCACGCTGGTCATCAATGCCGTGATCGAGCGCAAGGGCGCAAAGACTGGCTTGCTGACGACCCGCGGTTTTCGCGACGTGCTGGAGATCGGGCGCGAAAAGCGCTTCGATGCCTACGACTTGCAAATCACTTTTCCCGAGCCGCTGGTGCCGCGCTACATGCGCCTGGAAGTGGAGGAGCGCATGCACGCCACCGGCGCGATCCTGACGCCGCTGGACGAAGCCAGCGCCCGCGCCGCGATCGGCCGGCTGCTGGAGCTGGGCTGTGAATCGTTTGCGGTATGCCTGTTGCACGCCTACCGCAATCCGGTGCACGAACTGCGCCTGCGCGAACTGATCGAGGAAATGTCGCCCGATACACCGGTCACGCTGTCGTCGGACGTGCTGCCTGAAATCAA
>NZ_JAUSNH010000244.1 GCF_030645335.1 Lacisediminimonas sp.
AGACTCCCGAGCGCGCAATTCGCGGCGTGGCGACACCCGACGAGCGCGAGGCGCTGGCCGATGAGGGCATCGACGTGGTCGCCTTGCCGATCGAGGCGCCGCCGAATTCGTCGCTGCACTGAACAGGCAGGGGCTGTCACACGTTCTTGCCCTGCCTGGATGATCGCCAATCCTGCTGTTTTTACCCGTTGCGCTCACTGCATTGAAGCCGGCCCTGGCTGCCGCCGGCTAGCTACTCGACTCGATCGCCGCCAAATTCCCGGTAATTCCCGTCACATCGGGACAGGTGGTGGCTTTCGCACGTGATCCCGGTTAGTTTGGTCCCGGATAATCCCCTGTATAATCGTTTCGCACGGTCGTGCTATTTACCGGCCGAAAAAACAGGAGACAGCATGGATCTTGATAACAGTGCGGAAGACCTCGCCTTCCGCGAGGACGTGCGCCGCTTCCTCGACGAAAAGCTGCCCGCTGACCTGCAGCACAAGGTGCAGAGCCACAAGCGATTGTCGCGCGACGACTATGTGCGCTGGCACAAGACGGTGGCGCAGCAGGGGTGGGTCGGTGCGAACTGGCCGGTGGAACATGGCGGCACAGGCTGGAGTGCGGTGCAGCGCCATATCTGGGAAGAAGAGTGCGCCCGCGCCGGTACGCCGCCGATCCTGCCTTTTGGTGTGAACATGGTGGCGCCGGTGATCATGGCCTTCGGCAATGAGGCGCAAAAGCGGCATTACTTGCCGCGCATCCTCAATTGCGACGATTGGTGGTGCCAGGGGTATTCGGAGCCCGGTGCGGGTTCCGACCTGGCGTCGCTGAAAACCCGGGCGCAGCGTGAGGGCGAGCATTACATCGTCAATGGCCAGAAGACCTGGACCACGCTCGGCCAGCATGCCGACATGATTTTTTGCCTGGTGCGTACCGATGCCGGTGTGCGCAAGCAAGAGGGCATTTCCTTCCTGCTGATCGACATGAAAACACCGGGCATTACCGTGCGGCCGATCATCATGCTCGATGAAGACCATGAAGTGAATGAGGTGTTCTTCGACAACGTCAAGGTGCCTGTCGAGAACCTGATCGGCGAAGAGAACAAGGGCTGGACGTACGCAAAATACCTGCTCGGCCATGAGCGTACGGGTATTGCCGCGGTCGGACGCGCCAAGCGCGAATTGCAATTCCTCAAGCGGATCGCGACAACGCATTTGAAGAACGGCAAGCCGATCCTGGATGACCCGCTGTTCTGCGCGCGGGTGGCTTCGCTGGAAATCGAAATCATGGCGCTGGACATCACGGTACTCAAGGTGGTGTCGTCAGAAGGCGCGCGCCGCGGGCCGGGGCCGGAGGCGTCGATGTTGAAGATCAAGGGCACCGAAGTCCAGCAGATGCTTACCGAGTTGATGGTCGAGGCAGTCGGGCCGTTCGGCATGCCCTTCGACCGCGCCTATCTGGAAGGCCTGCAGCCACACACGGTGACCGGTGATGACGATGCGGCACCGCTGGCGTCGTATTACTTCAGTTTCCGCAAGACCTCGATCTACGGCGGGTCGAATGAAATCCAGAAAAACATCATCAGCCAGATGATATTGGGACTGTGAGAAAAACATGGACTTCAACTTCAGCGATGAACAAAAGCAATTCGCCGATGCCCTGCAGCGCTGGGTAGCGAAGGACTATGGTTTCGAGCAGCGCAAGCAGATCATTCATTCCCCTGCTGGCGTGTCGGCCCAGGCCTGGAGCACGCTGGCCGAATTGGGCATGACCGCATTGCCGATTCCGGAGCAGCAGGGTGGCTTCAATGGCACGGCGGTCGACATGCTGGTGGTGATGCAGGAAATCGGCCGCGCCCTGGTGGTGGAGCCGTACCTGGCCACCATGATGGGTGCGCGTTTCCTGCAGTTGGCCGGTGCGCAGGAAGTACTGCTTGAACGTGTGGCCACTGGCGAGCTGGTGCTGGCTTGCGCGCTGCTGGAAAAGCAGTCGCGCTACGACCTGGCGGATGTCGAGACACGTGCCACGGCAGCGGCGGATGGCTTCGTGCTCAACGGCGCAAAATGCG
Source organism: Lacisediminimonas sp. (assembly GCF_030645335.1). Taxonomy (GTDB): domain Bacteria; phylum Pseudomonadota; class Gammaproteobacteria; order Burkholderiales; family Burkholderiaceae_D; genus Lacisediminimonas. The sequence goes on from NZ_JAUSNH010000244.1 coordinate 2,051, forward strand.
TGGTGGTGCACGGCGGCCAGGCCGGCATGCTGATCGTGTCGGCGCGCAGCAGCGGCGACACGCACACACAGGACGGCATTTCACTGTTCGTGGTCGCGGCAGATGCGCCGGGCCTGACCGTGCGGGACTACCGTACCATCGACGGCCAGCGCGCTGCAGATATGGTGTTTGCCAACGTGCAGGTGCCTGCCAGCGCCTTGCTGGGCCAGGTTGGCAGGGGTTGGGACACGCTGGACGCCGGCGCCGACTATGGCGCCGCACTGCTCTGTGCGGAGGCAGTCGGTGCGATGGAGGCATTGAACGCGGCGACGCTGGAATACCTGAAGACGCGCCAGCAATTCGGCGTGCCGATCGGAAAATTCCAGGCTTTGCAGCATAAAATGGCGGACATGTTCATCCAGCAGGAGCAGGCGCGTTCGATGGCCACGCTGGCTGCGGTGCGCGTCGACGGGGCGGATGTGGAACAGCGCCGGCGCTCGGTATCGGCTGCCAAGGTGCGCATCGGGCAGGCGTTGAAATATGTCGGGCAACAGGCGATACAACTGCACGGCGGCATGGGCGTGACCGATGAATTGCCGGCGTCGCATTATTTCAAGCGCCTGTCGATGATCGAGCTCACGCTGGGCGACACTGATTATCATTTGATGCGTTTTGCCAGCCAGCCGGGTTTTCGCAAGCTGGCCTGATGACGGCGGCCAGGCCGGCTGCGGCTGGCCTGGCCATCAGCCGGACATCGGCATGGCAACAACAATGACCATAACCACAGCAACAACGGTTTGGACCAATCGAGGACTTTGCATGACGTCGGAAAAGCGCTATCTGGAAGATTTCCATCAGGGGCAGCATTTTGATCTCGGCTCGTTTCGGCTGACCGAGGCGGAGATCATTGCCTTTGCCACCGAGTTCGATCCACAGCCGTTTCATATCGATCCGGTAGCGGCGCGGGAATCGGCCTTCGGCGGGCTGATCGCCAGCGGCTGGCATTCATGCTGCAAGATGATGCGCCTCTTGGTCGACAGTGTGCTGGTGAATTCATCCAGCATGGGTTCGCCTGGCGTGGATTCGCTGCGCTGGCTGCGACCGGTGCGTGCCAATGAGACGATCAGCGCGGTGATGGTGGTGACCGACGTGCGCGTCTCGGCCAGCAAGCCCGACCGCGGCATTGTGCACTTTGAATGGAACGCACATAACGACAGCGGCGAGCATGTCGCCGAATTGAAGACGCTCTGTATTTTTGGCCGGCGTCCGTCCAACAATCAATAGGGAAAAGACAATGCGTGAAATCGCGACACTGGCCGCCTTGCGCGAGCTGGTCGGCCAGGAAGTGGCCGTATCGGACTGGGTGGACATCACGCAGGAGCGGGTGCAGCAATTTGCCGATGCGACCGGCGACCACCAGTGGATTCATCTCGACGTTGAACGCTGCAAACGTGAATCGCCGTATGGCGGCACGATTGCCCATGGCTACCTGACGCTGTCCTTGTTGCCGATGCTGATGCAAAGCGCGGTGCGCCTGGGCGACGTCAAGATGGCGGTGAATTACGGGCTCAATAAAGTGCGTTTCCCGGCGCCGGTACCGGTGGGCAGCCGCTTGCGTGCACGCATCGTGTTGATGTCGGTCGAGGATATAGCCGGCGGGGCGCAGGTGACCTGGCAAGTGAGCGTCGAGCGCGAAGGCAGCGACAAGCCGGTGTGCGTGGCCGAATCGATTACGCGGCGCTATCCCTGATCGCGGGGGCGCCGCTTGCGGCAGTTCGATGGGCGTGCAGAGGATCGTGTCCCCCTGTGCAGCATTGGCACAGCACAATGACAGCAGGCGGGCCGGATGATTAATCCGGCCCGCCTGTTTTGCATTGCGCCCGGTTTTTTCTGTTCAGCGCAGCGGCGAAAACGCCAGTGGCGTGAGCAGCGCGTTTTCCTGGTTCAACCAGCGCGCCTTTCCGCCAGGTGGCGGCCAGGTTCCCTTGGCGACTTCGCCGGCGCGGATCTGCAAGCGCTGCGTATAGTCCTGGTAGGCGTACAGGTGAATGAAGCGCAGGGCGCGGGCATTGATCGAATACATCACCAGCGGCATCGGCGACACCTGCGCGCGCTTGATCAGCGGCTCTTTCCAGGTCGCCAGCAATTCTTCCTGCATGCCGGGGCGATAGATGTAGCTGCGCATTTCCACCAGCGCGCCCAGTGCGCCGGGTGACGGTTCCGGCAGGTAGGGCACCGACCTGAAATGCTCAATCTGCACGTCCTGCGTCATTGGCAGCACGCTGCTGAGCCAGTGCTTCACGCCTGGCCGGAATTCGGTAGCGCCTGACGGCAGCTTGTTTTCATCGAAGCGGCGCAGCAGCAGCACGTCGTTGACGCGGCCGGCCTCGGTGCTCCAGGCCGCCACCAGTTCGGCGGGACATTCGGCGGCGACGCTGTTCAGCGTGGTCGTGACGTCCTTGAGCATGGCGGCAGCGGTGGTCAGGGTGGTCAGTTCATAGATCATGGTTGGCGTGGGTTGTGGCAGGGAAAGACCCAAGTATGCCAGTTTCATTGATGCGTCAGGCAGGGGCGGCAACTCTGGCGCGCATTTTTGATCTGAACGTGATCTACTGGCAGGTCAAACGAAGGCCAACAAGGAGGATGTCATGCTGCGTAGCCTGAAAGCCCTGGATGGATTCAAGATCGCTGCCACCGACGGTGAGCTGGGTCGAGTGAAAGATATTTATTTCGACGACCAGAACTGGACCGTGCGCTATTTCGAGGTGGATACCGGCGGCTGGCTGTCGGGCCGCATCGTGCTTTTGTCGCCGGCCTCGGTGACAGGGATCGACTGGAAGGAAAAGAGCCTGCGCGTGCAACTCACGCGCCGCCAGCTGGAGGACAGTCCCGGGCTCGACAGCGCCTTGCCGGTGTCGCGCCAGCATGAACTGGCGCTGTCGCACTATTACGGCTATCCCCACTACTGGAACGGTCCCTTCATCTGGGGCTACACCGCATTCCCGATGCTGATCGACCCGATTCCCTATGATCCGGCAACGGACCAATTGGCCAGCCAGCCGATGGATGAGCAGCCGGCCGAGGGCGACCCGCACCTGCGCACCAAGGATGAAGTGATCGGCTACCAGATCGAGGCCAGCGATGACGTGGTCGGCCATGTCGACGATTTCCTGTTCGATGAGCGCGACTGGAGCATTCGGCTGATGGTGGTCGATACCGGCGACTGGCTGCCGGGCCGACATGTACTCATTTCACCGGCCTTGATCCGCACACTCAGTTGGGAGGAAAAGTCGGTGCGGGTGCGCGCGACCCGCAGCGAGATCGAAAGCAGCACCGAGTACGACAGCGAGCATCCGCCAGAGGGCGCAGCGCAGATATTCCAGAGCACACCCCGCTGACGCAGCCGGGGATGCGTTTGCCACGCCGGGGCCGTTATCATGAAATAATTGCACCTCTTTCATTTAACGATCCCGGCCTGCCATGATTGCTGTCTTACGGAAGTTCCTGCTGCCCCTGGCCGCGACGGCGATTTTGGCCGGCCCGGCACAGGCCGCGCCGCTGAAGCTGGCGCTGGCGGCCGAAGTGTCCACGCTGGATCCGCACTACCTGAACATCGCGCCCAACGTCGCGTTTTCATCGCATTTGTTCGATGCGCTGGTGCTGGTCGACCACAATGGCGGATTGATTCCCGGCCTGGCGACCTCGTGGCGCGCAGTGGATGCGACGACCTGGGAAATCAAATTACGTCCTAACGTCAAATTCCATGACGGCAGCGCATTCACCGCCGATGACGTGGTGTTTTCGCTGGAACGCCCGGCCAGCCTGAAGAACAGCCCCGGCCCGTTTGCCAGCTACACCCGCCAGATTGCCAGCAAACAGGTGGTCGATCCGCTGACCTTGCGCCTGAAGACCACCGCACCATACGGACCGCTGCCGCTGGACCTGTCGACGATTTTCATCGTATCGAAAAAAGCTGCACAAAACGCGACGACGGAAGACTTCAACAGTGGTCGGGCGCTGGTGGGCACCGGCCCGTTCAAGTTTGCCAGCTTCCGCCCCGGCGAGAGCATCGAGCTCACGCGCAACGATGCCTATTGGGGCGGCAAGCCGAGCTGGGAGAAGGTCACGTTCCGGATGATTTCCAGCGATGCATCGCGCCTGGCGGCACTGCTGGCCGGCGACGTCGATGCGATCGAGAACGTGCCGACGGCAGACCTGGCCAAGCTGAAGTCGCAGCCAAAATTCACGCTCGCACAACGCACCTCCTGGCGCACGATTTTCTGGCACCTGGATCATTCCTCCAGCGTGGCGCGCTACGTCACCGACAAGGCCGGCAAGCCGCTGCCGCAAAACCCGCTGCGCGACGTGCGCGTGCGCCGGGCATTGTCCATGGCAATCAACCGGACGGCCTTGACAGAGCGCATCATGGAAGGGCTGGCGGTGCCGGCGGCCAATATCGTTTCGCCCGGCATCCTGGGTTTCAATCCCGCTCAGAAGCCGGAGGCGTTCGATCCGGAAGGGGCCAGGAAGCTGCTGGCCGAGGCCGGCTATCCAAATGGTTTCGCGCTGACCTTGCATGGCCCGAAAAATCGCTACATCAATGACGAAAAAGTGGTGCAGGCAGTGGCGCAGTTCCTGAGCCGGGTCGGTATCCAGGCCAAGGTCGAGACACTGCCCTTGTCGGTCTATTTCGGCCGCGCCCGCAGCGGCGAATTCAGCATGGCCCTGCTCGGATGGGGCACGCTGGCCGGTGATTTCGGTTTGCGCACGCTGGTGGGCACGCCCAACCCGGAAACTGGCTGGGGTAGCTGGAACTGGGGCAAATACAGCAACAAGGCGGTCGATGAGCTGGTGCGCTCCTCGCTGGGCTCGGTGGACCAGGCCAAGCGCGCCGATTTCGCGCAGAAGGCGGCAGCGGTGGCGCTGAAGGACCATGCAGTGATCCCGCTGCATCACCAGAGCGCAACCTGGGCCATGCGCAAGGGGTTGAAGTACACCGCGCGGGTCGATGAATTCACGTTCGCCCACCAGTTCCAGCCGGAATAGCCTGTGACAGCGCGCACACCGGCCGGTGCCATGACTGCTGCAGGCCAGGGGTAAGATCGTGCCAGCGTTCATCCTGCGCCGCCTGATGCAGAGCCTGCTGGTGCTGCTGGTCATGTCGGTGCTGGTCTTTGCCGGCATCCATGCCGTGGGCAATCCGATCGATGTACTGATCAGTCCGGAAGCCAACCAGGCCGAGCGGCTGCGGATCATTGCGGCGTTCGGGCTGGACCAGCCATTGTGGCGGCAGTACCTGCTGTTCGTTGGCAATGCACTGGCCGGCGACCTTGGCCGCTCCTATGTATTTGCCATGCCGGCGCTGGACCTGATCGTCGAGCGCATGCCGGCCACACTGGAACTGGCGGCCTGCGCGATGCTGCTGTCGGTCGTGCTCGGGATTCCGCTTGGCCTCTTGGCGGGCCTGAAGCCGGACAGCCTGTTCAGCAAGACCGTGATGGCGGTTTCGATCCTCGGCTTTTCGCTGCCGACCTTCTGGGTCGGCTTGTTGCTGATCATGGTGTTCGCGGTCCAGCTCGGCTGGCTGCCGTCCACCGGGCGCGGCGCGACGGCTGACTTGTTCGGCATCCCTTTCAGTTTCCTGACCTGGGACGGACTGCGGCATTTGCTGCTGCCGGCGATCAACCTGGCATTGTTCAATATTGCGCTGGTGATCCGGCTGACCCGGGCCGGTACCCAGGAGGCGCTGCTGCAGGACTATGTACGTTTTGCGCGCGCCAAGGGGCTGACCAACAGCCGCATTGTCGGGGTCCACGTCATGAAAAACATCCTGATCCCGATCGTGACGGTGGTGGCGCTGCAATTCGGCTCGATCATTGCGTTTGCCATCGTCACGGAATCGATTTTTGCGTGGCCAGGCATGGGCAAGCTGATCATCGATTCGATCCGCGTGCTGGACAGGCCGGTGATCGTTGCCTACCTGATGCTGATCGTGACGCTGTTCATCCTGATCAACCTGTTGGTGGATATCTTGTATTCGCTGCTTGACCCGCGCGTGCGCCTGTCAGGAGGACGGGCCTGATGCCAAAGCAAACGATCATGACCCACGCCGCTGATGCCGCCGGTGCAGATGTGGCGGTCAATGGCGGCGCCCTGACGCTGCCCCCCGAGCCGGCGCTGCGCGCATTCCTGCGCGAATTTTGCGCCAGCCGTATCGCGCTGGCCGGCGCGCTGGTGCTGGCGCTGGTGGTGCTGGCGGCACTGCTGGCGCCGGTGTTGTCGCCGCAGGACCCGTATGACCTGGCCCAGCTCGATGTGCTCGATTCCCGGCTGGCGCCGGGCCAGGCATCGTCCGACGGTCGCATGACCTACGTGCTGGGAACGGATGAACAGGGCCGCGACTTGCTGTCGGCGATCCTGTATGGACTGCGCATTTCGGTCACGGTTGGCGTGCTCAGTACGGCGCTGGCGCTGGCCATCGGCCTGGCGCTGGGTTTGCTGGCCGGCTATGCGGGTGGGCGTACCGATGCGCTGATCATGCGCGTGGCCGACATCCAGCTTGCATTTCCACCTATCCTGGTCGCGCTGATCCTGCTGGTGCTGACCGGGCCGGGGGTTGGCAATATCATCGTCGCGCTGGTGGCGGTGCAGTGGGCGTATTACGCACGCACCGCGCGCAGTGCCGCGATGGTGGAGCGCAACCGCGAATACATCGAAGCGGCAGTGTGCCTTGGCCTGTCCCCGACCCGCATCGTCCTGCGCCACTTGCTGCCCAATTGCCTGCCGCCGCTGATCGTGGTGGCGGCGCTGCAGATCGGTTCAGCCATCTCGCTGGAGGCCACCCTGTCTTTCCTGGGGCTGGGGCTGCCGGTCACGGAGCCCTCGCTCGGGCTGCTGATTGCCAACGGATTCCAGTACCTGATGTCGGGCAAATACTGGATCAGCCTTTTCCCGGGGATTGCCCTGATGTTGACGGTGGTGGCGATCAACCTGGTTGCCGATCGTTTGCGCGATGTGCTTAATCCGCGTTTGCAGGTGAACCCATGAGTGAAGCGATGCACGCAGGCGGACAGCCCCCGCTGTTGTCAGTGGAGCACCTGGAAACGCATTTTGCGTCGCGCGCCGGTGTGCTCAGGGCGGTGGACGACGTTTCGTTTTCACTTCCGCCAGGCGGTGTACTGGGACTGGTCGGCGAATCGGGTTCGGGCAAGTCGATGACGGCAAATTCGATCATGCGACTGGTCGATCCACCGGGGCGCATCGTTGGCGGGCGAATCCTGTTCAAGGGGCAGGATTTGCTGGCCTTGTCGGACGAGCAGATGCGCCGCTTGCGGGGCAATCGCATCGCCATGATTTTCCAGGACCCGATGATGACGCTCAATCCGGTGTTGCGCATCGATACCCAAATGATCGAGGCGATCCTGGCGCATCGTCGCGTCGGCCGTGCCGCAGCGCGGGAAGAGGCGCGGCTGGCCTTGGCGCGGGTCGGCATATCCAGCCCGGAGCAGCGCTTGCGATCATATCCGCACCAGTTTTCAGGCGGCATGCGGCAGCGCGTGGCGATTGCCATCGCGATGCTGAACCAACCTGACCTGATCATTTGCGACGAGCCGACCACCGCGCTTGATGTCACCACCCAGGCGCAAATCCTGGGCGAGATGCAGGCCTTGTGCCGGGAGTCCGGTTCGGCCCTGATCTGGATCACGCACGACCTGGCGGTGGTCGCCGGCCTGGCGGACCATTTGTGCGTGATGCGCAATGGCAAGATCGTCGAAAGCGGCAGCACTGCGCAGGTGCTGCTGGCGCCGCAACATGCGTACACGCGGCAACTGCTCAATGCTGTGCCCTCGCGCCACCAGCCGGGCGAGCGCTTGTCTGGCCCGGCCTGGCAACAGCAGGATGATCATCATGTCTGAGCAAGCCTTGCTGGAACTGCGCAAGGTCGGCAAGCGTTTTGCTGCTGGCGGCGACCTGGCTGCACGCCTGGCCGGGGGCTTGTCGCATTGGCTGGGCGGGCAGAAGCGAGCAATTCCAGACAGCGCGGCGGACACACAGGCGCAGACCGCAAGCACGGTCGCGCCGGCGCAGCCGCCTGGCGTGCAAGCGGTTGACGATGTGTCGCTGTCGGTCATGCGTGGCGAGGTATTGGGACTGGTAGGCGAATCGGGTTGCGGCAAGTCGACGCTGGCGCGCATGGCGATTGGCTTGCAGTCGCTGTCGACAGGCAGCCGCTGGTGGAGGGGCGAGGACCTGGACAGCTTGCCGACCAGTGTCCGTCGGCAACGGCAGCTCGGCATGCAGATGGTGTTCCAGGATCCATATGCCTCGCTCAACCCGCGCTTGCGGGTGCACGACATCATTGGCGAAGCGCCGCTGGTGCATGGCATGGTGGGGCGCGCCGGGCAACAAGAGCAAGTCGCCGCCTTGTTGCGCCAGGTCGGACTTGATCCGGCCGTTGCAGGCCGTTATCCACATCAATTTTCTGGCGGGCAGCGCGCCCGCATCGGCATCGCCCGCGCACTGGCATTGCAGCCTGAGCTATTGATTTGCGACGAGGCGGTGGCGGCGCTGGACGTGTCGATCCAGGCGCAGGTGCTGGACCTGTTCATGGATTTACGGGAACAGCTTGGCCTGACCTATCTGTTCATCAGTCATGACCTGACGGTCGTGCGCCACCTGTCGGACCGGGTGGCTGTGATGTACCTGGGCAGGGTGGTGGAGCTGGCGCCGGCGACGGCATTGTTTGCACGGCCGGCGCATCCGTACACGATCATGCTGCTGGCTTGTGCGCCGCGCCTGGAACCGAAGAAGGTCGCGTTTCGCGGACCGCAGGGCGAGCTGCCCTCGCCGCTGGATCCGCCGCCCGGTTGTCATTTCCATCCGCGCTGCGAACATGCGACTGCACGCTGTCGTCAGGAGCGGCCGGCGCTGCAGGAAGTGGAGCCGGGACATTTCGTCGCCTGCCATTTGTTCACGACCTGATTCGGATGTGGCGTGGCGGTCGCAAGCTGACGCATGCGTCTACCCAATGCCGATCTTTCAAATTGCTTCGATCGCGCCCGGTTGGCGGGAGCGCGCTTCGCGGCGCGCAATCCAGATGGTTGCACCACAGATCACGCTGCCGCCGATCAGTGTGGATTTGGTGGGTAGTTCGGCAAACATCAGCCAGCCAAGCAGCGTTGCCCAGACCAGGTCCAGGAACTTGACGGATTGAACCGAAGAAATGTCAGCAGTGGCGAACGCGCGTGTCAGGAAGTATTGCCCGGTGGTTCCCAGCAGCCCGGCAATCCCGAAAAAAGTCCATTGCCAGGCGGTCGGTGCTTGCCAGTGCAGCAGCGCAAAAGGGAACGACAGCACGGTGACGGTAATTGCTTGCCATAGCACGAGTGCAGGCGCTGATTCATAACGGGTCAGCGCCTTGGTAATGAGGAATGACGCCGCCAGCACCGGCGCCGATGCCAGCATCACCAGCGTGTACAGGCCACCGGTACCTGCCAGGTTCGGGCCGACGACAATCAATATCCCGGCGAATCCCGCCCCCGCAGCAACCCATCGATCCCATCGCATCCGCTCGCGAAAGAACACGGCAGCGCCGATCATGATGAAGATCGGCATGGTGAATCCGATTGACGTCACGTCGGCGAGCGCCAGGTGCGGCAATGCAGTGAACCAAAGGGCCAGCGCCGCAGCGTGGACCCCGCCGCGCAGGAACTGACCACGTACGTTATGTGGCCGGAATCGGCTCCAGCCGTAACGCAATATCAACGGGGTCATCAGGAGCAGGCCGCACAGATAACGCAGGAATTGCGTCTGCAGCGGGTCCAGCTCCAGCGCTATCTTGCGCAGCAATGCATTGAGCATCGTCAGTACGATGCCGGCCATTACCATCCAGAACATGCCTCGTACTGTGGGTGGCAGCTTGCGGGCGCGCCGCCGCCCAAGACGCAGACGAGCGTCAAGACGAGCGCCACGCCGCAATGTTGGCCGCATCTGTACCCCAGGCGGCATCCCGGCCAGCGACCCGTTGCCCGTATCGTCCCGCTTGTCTTCGGACTGGCGATCGGGCGGGCTCGCCTGCATCATGCTGCCTGCCAGCGGCCGTCGGTTTCGATTGCGCGCTGTTCCTGTTGCAGCTTTTGCAGGTGTGCCGACAGCGAGCGAAACGCCATGCCATGGCGTTCGGGCGGTACGTCGTCATACACCAGTTGCACCAGGTCGTTGGCGCTGACCGGGCCGGCTGCTTGCAGGCGTTGGATGAGCTTGTTTTCGCGCGCTTGCCGGTGCGCCAGCAAGCGGTCGATGCGCTGGTCCGGGCGGTCCATCAGGAAGCCATGGCCGGGCGCCAGCCAATCAATGCCCTGGCCGCGGATCTTGCGCAGCGAATCAAGGTAGACCGCCATGTCGCCGTCGGGCGGGTTGATGACGACCGTGGAGCCTTGCATGATGTGATCGCCCGTGAACAGCAGGCGCTCTTCTTCCAGCAGGTAACAACAGTGGTTGGTGGCATGGCCGGGCGTGTGCACCACGCGCAGCGTGATGCCGCCGACTTGCAGGCGCTCGCCGTCATGCGGCGCACGGTCGGGGCGGAAAGTCGGATCCTGGAATTCACTGACGGGCGATGGCATGCCGATGACTTCGGCACCGGTCAATTCCTTGAGCCGGGCCGCCCCAGGCGAATGGTCGCGGTGGGTGTGGGTGGTCAGGATATAGCGGATCGCCGGCCCGCCTTCCTGTGCAATCGCCGCCAGGTGCGATTCGATATCCGGTCCTGGATCGATCACCGCCAGTGCCTGCGCATCGCCGACCAAGTAAGTGTTGGTGCCAGGCCCGGTCATGAAGCCGGGATTGGGTGCGGCAATGCGGCGCACGTGCGGCGACAGGCGCATTACCGAGCCGGGAATGATTTCCGAGAAGAATGTGCCCAGGCCGTCGGGATCGACCTTGGATATTTCTGCATAGGCAAAGTCTTCGGGCAGCAGCACCTTGCGGCCCCGGCTGTTGACGCTCACGCGCGGATGCGTCTCGGTGATGGCACGGGCAGAGCGGGCGAAAGCCATGATGTCATCGGCGCAGGCGAACTTGCAAAGCGAGCGCAATGTGGTGTGCGTGGCGGTCGCCATTTTCATCTCGCCGCTTTCGAAGTGGGTCAGCGCAGCACGCGGCGTGATCCACAGGTTTGCGATGGTTTCCTGCTCATCGTGAGCCCCGGTCTGGGCGGGCGGCGCGATGGCAACGAAGAAACGGGTGTCGAAGCGCCGCGCTGCGGAAAGCGGTGTCACCCAGTGCGCCAGGTAGGCGATGCGATCCACTGCCAATCGCCAATCCATCGCTGTGCACAAACCGGTCAGGGTTTGCTCGCCGGCGGCCAGTTGCTGGCGCAGTGCGACAGCTTGCTCCAGTGGCAGCGCGACCAATTCGTTGCTGGCATCGCTGGCAAACAGCAGGCTGGCTTCTTCAAAGCATTCGCGGATGGCGGCAACCCAGAACGATGCGCCGCCGTTCTCCAGTGCCAGCGTGGCGCTGGCGGCGGGATCGTCAAGCTGGTGTTGAATCACGCAGTCGTGGTCGGCGCGATCCACTGCGCCACCGGGAAAGGCGTGGGCGCCGCCCCAGAATGCCGCCTTGTGGGTGCGCTGCACCAGCAAGACTTCCGGTCCTTCAGCGCCGTCGCGTACCACGATCAGCGTGGCGGCCGGACGCATCGGCCTGGTGCTAGTTGTCATCAATGAGCCTCGGTCAAACACAGCCGGTATTGTAAGCCAGGACCCCGCCGGGGGTTTTCCGCTATCCTTACGCCTACCGTCGCAATAGACATAGAAAAAAAGAGGGTTTGCGATTGAGCGATCTGCTTGCACAAAGACTTGAATTATTAGGCCGTTCCGAGAACCGCAACTTGCTCAGGCAAGGGCTGCGCGGCATCGAACGCGAGGCGCTGCGCGTCGACCAGCGCGGTCAGTTGTCGATGACACCGCATCCGCTTGCGCTCGGTTCTGCGCTGACGCATCCGCATATCACGACCGACTATTCCGAGGCGCTGCTCGAACTGATCACGTCGCCGCACGCCGACTTGAAAGAGTTGACGGCCGAGCTCGACCTGATCCACCGCTTCGTGCAACAGACGCTCGGCAATGAATTGATGTGGGCGCATTCGATGCCAGCCTTGTTGCCGCCGGAGCCGGAGATACCGATTGCCTGGTACGGAAGCTCGCATATCGGCATGCTCAAGCATGTCTACCGGCGTGGGCTGGCGCTGCGCTACGGCAAGGCAATGCAATGCATCGCCGGCATCCACTACAATTTTTCGCTGGCCGAATCCTTGTGGGATGTGCTGCGCAGCGAGCAGGGATCGACCTTGTCCGCGCAGGATTTTCGCTCTGAAGGTTACATCGCACTGATCCGCAATTTCCAGCGCAGGTCATGGTTGCTGATGTTGCTGTTCGGCGCGTCGCCGGCCTTGCCGCTGGGTTTCTTGCAGGGGCGTGCGCATCAGCTCATGACGATGGCCGAGGACACGCTCTACTTGCCATACGCAACCAGTTTGCGCATGAGCGACCTGGGGTACCAGAACAAGGCGCAAGCCGGACTGATTCCGCCTTACAACACGCTGGATGAGTACATGCGCAGCATGGCGCGTGCGGTGCAGTTGCCGTATCCGGATTACGAATCGATCGGCTTGCGCAAGGATGGGGAATGGGTGCAGATCAGCACCAATGTCTTGCAGATCGAGAACGAGTTCTACGCCACGATCCGGCCCAAGCGCGTGACCAGGACCGGCGAGCGCCCGCTGCAGGCATTGTGCGAGCGCGGCGTGCAGTACATCGAAGTGCGCTGCATGGATGTCGATCCGTTCGAGCCTGTCGGTATCAGCCTGGAGACGATGACATTCCTCGATGTTTTCCTGACCGCCTGCGCCTTGTCCGACAGCCCTCCCGTCACGGTGCAGCGGGAACAGGAATATCGCGCCAATTTTGCGGCCGTGGTGCGCGAAGGCCGACGTCCCGGACTACTGTTGCAACGCGATGCAACGACCATCCCGCTGGCGCAGTGGGGCCAGGAAATGCTGGACGAATTAGCGCCAGTGGCCCGTCTGCTCGATGCCCAATGCGGCGGCCATTCCCATGCGCAGGCAGTGGCGGCGCAAGCGGCGCGCTTTGCCGCACCCGAGACCTTGCCCTCAGCCCGCGTACTGGCGGAAATCCGTGCGACGGAGGGCTCGTTCCATCAGTTTGCGCTGAACTGGAGCCGCGAGCATGCAGCCGACTTGATGGCGCGGCCAGTGAGCAGTGAGCAAGGGCAGCGCCTGGCCGACGCGGCGCGGCAATCCATCGCGCAGCAACAGGAACTGGAAAACCGCGATGTCGGCAATTTCGATGAATTCATCACCGCATACCGTGCCGCCACACCGAGTCATTTGTGTTGCTGAGCCGGCGCGGGCATCGGTGACTCGACGCTGTTGACGCCGGCATCGCAGGCTTTGATACGTGCGGAGGCTGCGTGCCGATCCGCGATTGTCGGGTCGACCAGATGTCCAGAAGGCGCAATGCGATAGACATTGCGCCCATCATGCTTTGCGCCATACAGCATCGCATCGGCCTGTCGCAACAAGGTCTCCGGGTCCAGGCTGCCTGACTGGCAGAACGCCAGCCCGACACTGACACCGACGGCGACGTTGACGCCTTCCAGTACGAACGTGGTTTGTACTGCTTGCACGATCTTGGCGGCAATAACCTCGGCATCTTCTTCGCGCGCCAGGTTTTCCATGATGACGGTGAACTCGTCGCCACCCAGGCGCGAGATGGTGTCGGTCGCCCGCAGTGCCTGCGACAGGCGGCCGGCAAATGCCTGCAGCACCAGGTCACCGATATGGTGACCGTAGGTGTCGTTGACGGACTTGAAGTGATCGAGGTCGAGGAACATGACCGCGATCAGGGACTGCTCTTGCTGGCTGCGCCGCACCGCGTCCGACAGACGTTTCTGGAAGCCGTCCCGGTTGAGCAGGCCGGTCAGGCTGTCGACGCTCGCCAACTGCTGTAGCCGGAACTGCTCGCGCTTTCGGGCGCTAATGTCCTGCACCATCATGTGAAAGCCCAGCACCGCGCGCGAGTGCTCGGCATACTGCGGAATATAAGTGCATTCGTCGCATTGATAGGCAGGGGCGCCGTCGTCATCACCATCGTCATCGCAGCCATATTCACGCTCGAAAATGACTGTCTCGCCGGCAAGTGCCCGTTCCACATAAGGCAGGATGTGGCGATATTCATCGGCATCCAGCAAGTCCTGCAATCGCCTGTCGCGCAGCGCGTCGCGTTCAAGCCGGTATTTTTTCTCCCAGGCGATGTTGTTGAACCGCAAGCGCAATTCCGTATCGACATAAGCAACCAGTGCCGGCAAAGTATCGGCCACCGTGCGCAGTCGCTGCTCGCTATCGGCCAGCGCCTGTTCGCTTTCCAGTCGCGCCGTGATGTCATCGACCGTGCCGGAATAGCCCTGCACCCGACCGTCGACCACGATCGCCGCGGTCTTTACCGATGCCCAGACAATGCGACCGTCGGCATGCACGAAGCGGTAGCTCATCTGGGCATTGTCGCGCGGCCCCGCTTCTGCACCGGGTTTCGATGACTGGCGCCAGGCACGGAACACCTTGATCCGGTCCTGCGTGTGGATCGCCTGTATCCAGCCATTGCCGAGGGCTTGTTGCGCACACATGCCCGACAAGCTTTCGTAGCGTTTATTGACATAGGTGCAGCGGCCATCGGGGTCGGTCTGGAACAGTCCCAGCGGCGAGGCATCATAGGCTGCAGTAAGCTCGGCCTGCTTGGCGCGCAGTGCGCGCTCCTGCCGGCGGTTGCCGGTGATGTCCTCGGCGATGCCGAGCATGTATCGCGGCTTGCGGGCATGGTCGAACAGCGGAACGCTGATGCTGTGCATCAGGCGGATTTCGCCGTCGGGCCGCCTGAACGGGACTTCGTGCTCTTCGATCACCATCGGGTCGGCAAGCATGCGGCGGCCCAGTTCTTCCAGCGCGGCGGCGGTGGCCGGACCGAATGCATTTTCCGCAGCTTGTCCGATGACGTTTTGTGCGGTGTAGCCGGTCATGGTTTCAGCGGTCTTGTTCCAGACGCACATGCGCCCTTGCGCCTTGCCGGTCAGCGACCTGACAAATACCAGCACCGGCAAATGATCGATCAGCGATTGCAGGAAGGCCGGGCTGTTGTGAATGTCGCGGCTGGCAGAGGGAGTCCGACGGAACAAGATCGCCAGCGCCAATGCGCCGGTTGCAAACAGTCCCAGCAGCAGCCATGGCGGTAGTGCGACCGGCTGCTTGTGCAACGCGGCAGCGGCAAGCGTGATGCCGGCGGCGACAGCCAGGGTGGCCAATAGCCGGTGCTTGCGGCGACGGGATCGGTGGCGGGCAAGGCTTGCCCTGTTCAAGCTGGAGCTCATCCGTAGGCTGGATCAGGGCGCGAGCAGCGGCAATGCGGCAGTGTTCGGTCGGATGTCATGTCAGCTTTGTCAGCAGGGAAGGCGAGGCTGGTCGGTCATCACCGGATGCGCGGATCACGGTGCAGCGGGACTGCGCAAGAATACCCAGCAAGCCAACATCTGGAACTAAATGTTAGGGCGCGATTGCCTGGGTCAAACATGAACGGGCCGAGCAAACAATTTGGTCGCTTGCCGACCGAAAAATCAAGGGGCTGAAGGTTTCAGGCGCGAGGAAGGGGAGGGCCAGGGCAGGACCCGGCATGTCGACAGCGAGCGACAGGCTGCGCTCGCAGTGTCCGTGTGGCGGGGGTGTCGGGGAGTGGGGAGTGGCGTGGAGGCGAGGGGCCGGGCTGCGCAAGGGCGGCAGCGATGCGGCCGCTGCGCGTGGGTCTGTGTGTCGTGTCAGGCCGGCGCTGGTGGCCGGCGCGACACGACAGCCTGCTTATCTGCCGCGATTACCGCTGGTGCTGCCGCCTGTGCGGCGACCCGGCTGGGCAGGAGCTGGCCGAGAGGCAGCCGGACGCGCCGCACCGCTGCGCGGCGCAGATGACGGATTCGGTGCCGACCGGCCGCCGCCGCTGCGGCCTTGTCCGCCACCGCCACTACGCAGCTGTATCGGTTGGGGGCGGGCATTGAGGTCGGGCTCGAATCCCGGCACGACTTGCTGCGGAATGCTCTGGCGGATCAGCTTTTCGATACCCTTGAGCATGATGTGCTCATCCACGCACACCAGCGAGACCGCTTCGCCGGTCGCACCGGCGCGTCCGGTCCTGCCGATCCGGTGGACATAATCTTCCGGGACGTTGGGCAGGTCATAGTTGACCACGTGCGGCAATTGGTCGATGTCGATGCCACGGGCGGCGATATCGGTGGCTACCAGTACCCGCAATGCACCTTGCTTGAAATCGGCTAGCGCGCGGGTGCGCGCAGTCTGGCTCTTGTTGCCGTGGATCGCCATGGCAGAGATGTCATCGCGGCCGAGCTGTTCCACCAGCTTGTTGGCGCCATGCTTGGTGCGGGTAAACACCAGCACCTGGGACCAGTCATGCGTCTTGATCAGGTGCGCCAGCAAAGGGTGCTTGCGGTCGCGATCGACCGGATGGATTTTTTGCGCGATGACTTCGACCGTGGAATTGCGCTTGGCAACTTCGATCATTTCCGGCGCATTGAGCAGGCCGTCGGCCAGCGCCTTGATCTCGTCGGAGAAGGTGGCGGAGAACAGCAGGTTCTGGCGCTGCTTGGGCAGTGCGGCCAGCACTTTGCGGATGTCGCGGATGAAACCCATGTCGAGCATGCGGTCGGCCTCGTCAAGCACCAGGATTTCGACTTTCGACAAGTCGATCGTGCCTTGCTGCATGTGGTCGAGCAGCCGGCCCGGCGTCGCTACCAGGATGTCGAGACCGCCATTAAGGAGCTTGATCTGCGGATTGATGCCGACGCCGCCGAATATCACGCCGGAGCTGAGCTTGAGGTACTTGCCGTAAGTGCGTACGCTTTCCTCGACCTGGGCTGCCAGCTCGCGGGTCGGGGTCAGGATCAGGGTGCGTACGGTCCGGGCGCGCGAGCCGGGCTTTACCGGTAGCGTCGACAGGCGTTGCAGGATAGGCAGCGTGAAGCCTGCCGTTTTGCCGGTCCCGGTCTGGGCGCCCGCAAGCAGGTCGCCGCCCTTGAGCACGGCAGGGATTGCCTGCCGCTGGATCGGGGTCGGGGTGGTATAGCCGTTTTCGGTGACGGCGCGGAGGATTGCTTCGGACAGGCCGAGTTCTGCAAATGACATGGATGGATTCAAATTTGATGCGGGCGGCCCCGCAGGGGGCGCCGGCGATTAACGCTGGGAAATCGAACCAGACAAACTAGCGTGAGAAGGGCGCAAGCAACTGCACCATCTGGGCGAATACTTTTGGTGTGCCGGCGAGCACGTCACCCTTGTACAGGTAATCGGATTCGCCAGCGAAGGTGCCGACGATGCCGCCGGCTTCGGTGATGAGCAGCGAACCGGCTGCCACATCCCACGGCTTGAGGCCTTTTTCGAAGAAGCCATCGAGCCGGCCGCAGGCAACATAAGCCAGGTCGAGTGCGGCAGCGCCAGGGCGTCGCAGCCCGGAACATGCCTGCGTCATGATGCGGAACATCTGGACATATTCGTCCAGGCCGCTCATGTCGTTGTAGGGAAAGCCGGTGCCGATCAGTGCATCGGCGATTTTTTCAGCCCTGGTGACGCGGATGCGCTTTTCGTTGAGGTACGCGCCGCGACCCTTGGATGCCGTAAACAGGTCGTTGCGGGTCGGATCGTACACCACGGCCTGCGTGACCTGGCCGCGCTGCTGGAGTGCGATCGACACGCAATACTGCGGAAAGCCGTGGATGAAGTTGGTGGTGCCGTCCAGCGGATCGATGATCCAGACGTTCTCGTTCTCGTCGTGCAGGTTGTCGGACCCGCCCGACTCTTCGGCCAGGATCGCATGGCCCGGGTAGGCGGTATGCAGGACTTCGATGATGGCCTGTTCTGCGGCGCGGTCGACCTCGGTCACGAAATCATTGTGACCTTTTTGTGTCACCGTCAACCGGTCCAACTCGAAGGAGGCGCGGTTGATGATCGCGGCGCCGCGACGGGCGGCCTTGATCGCCGTGTTCAGCATGGGTTGCATGAGGGCTTCCGATAGAATGGCGGTGCCGCCAGAAGGCTGCAAGAACGACACCCGAAAATTTAATGAGCATGCGGCAAGCGATGGACAAAGCTGCCGCGAAACCGAGTATTTTAAACGATGCAGCCAGATATCCCCAATTCGCTTTTCTCCCGGGTCCGGTTTGTCCTTGTGGAAACCAGTCATCCGGGCAATATTGGCGCAGCCGCGCGGGCGATCAAGACCATGGGATTTTCCGATCTGGTGCTGGTGCGGCCGCGCTTTGCCGATGCCTTGCAGCAGGATGACGCAATCGCCTTTGCCAGCGGCGCCATCGACGTTCTGCAAAATGCCCGGGTGGTGCCGACCCTGGCCGAGGCGCTGGACGGCGTACAGTTCGCCGCCGCCCTCAGTTCCCGCCTGCGCGAATATTCGCCGCCCGTGCTCACGCCGCGCGAGTTTGCCGGTACGGTGGGCGAGCAGGCGGATTTGCAGGCAGCGCTGGTGTTCGGCAGTGAGCGCTATGGACTGTCCAACGATTCAGTGATGCAGTGCCAGGCCCTGGTCAACATTCCGGCGAACCCGGACTATTCGTCCCTGAACCTGGCGCAGGCGGTGCAATTGCTGGCTTACGAATGCAGGCTGGCCTTGCTGCCGGCACGGTCAGGGGCGCCAGGGTCGCCGGATTCATCGGCGCGGTCGGGACCTCGCATCGGCTTCCAGGGCGAACTCGCTGCCGCTGCGCAGGTGGAGGGCATGTATGCGCATCTGGAACAAGCATTGGTGCAGCTTGGCTACCTGGACCCGACCAATCCGAAAAAGTTGATGCCCCGTTTGCGGCGCTTGTTTGCGCGAACCGGGCTGGAGACCGAAGAAGTGAATATCCTGCGCGGCATTGCCGGGCATGTGATCAGCGCATGCGACAAGCGCGGATAGATTTGCAGCGGGCCAGGCCTGCAAGGGACCGTGAAAGTCATGCAAGACAGCAGGGCAGGATCACGCCTGCCGGCAAGTTCCTGGTTGGTTCAGCGCGGACAGTGGTAGCGAATGTCGGCTGATTGCTGGTTTCAAGCCCAGGCACGCAGCAAGCCAACCGCCAGCCCTTCCAGCGCAAAATCTTCCCGGCCTGCCTCGACGCGTATCGTTTTGAAGTCGTCGTTTTCGGGCAGAAGCTCGATCAGGTCCGCCGAGCGCCGGAAACGCTTTACCGTGACTTCGTCGCCGATTCGGGCAACCACGATCTGGCCATTGCGCGCCTCGCTGGTTTTTTTCACGGCGAGCATGTCGCCGTCGAGGATGCCGGCGTCGCGCATCGACATGCCGCGCACTCGCAGCAGGTAATCGGGGCGGTCAGTGAATAATGAAGGGTCGACGGTGTAAGTCTGGTCGATGTGCTCCTGCGCCAGGATGGGCGAGCCGGCCGCCACCCGGCCGACCAGCGGCAGGGACAGTTGCAGGATACCCGGATGGGGCAGCGACATTTGCCCCGGCAGCCGCCGCGCCAGGCCGGCCTGCATGTCGAGCACGCGGATGCCGCGCGACGTGCCTGGCGAAATCTCGATCGCGCCCTTGCGCGCCAGCGCCTGCAAATGTTCTTCCGCGGCATTGGCAGACCGGAAGCCGAGCTCGGCTGCAATTTCAGCACGGGTCGGTGGGAAACCAGTCTTGTCGATCGCAACCCTGATCAGTTCGAGGATCTGTTCTTGCCGGTCGGTAAGCTTGAGCATGCGGCCCCGGCCGGGAACGCCGGCCGCCTGTTTATAATGACAGGCTGTAGTTTTATACAGTCTTTGTTGGACTGCAAGCTATTTTTAGGGTTTCCAGGGTATTTCTTTGGGCAAGGTAAATTTGAGTTTTGGTCCGGTTGCCGGTATAGTTGCGGGTTTTCCTCTTCCCACACTCGAGTTGACGCCGGGGTGGGCGATTTTTCAATCTGTCCTTAAGGAGATTTCATGCGTCATTACGAAATAGTATTTATTGTTCATCCCGATCAGAGCGAGCAAGTGCCCGCCATGATCGAACGCTACCGCGGCATAGTTACCGCCCGCAACGGCAAGGTACACCGCGTGGAAGACTGGGGCCGCCGCCAGATGGCCTACATGATCCAGAAGCTCGCCAAGGCACACTATGTTTGCATGAACATCGAGTGCGATGCCGAGACCCTGCTGGAGCTCGAAACCGGCTTCCGATTCAACGATGCCGTTCTGCGCCACCTCACCGTCAAGATGAAGAGGGCCGAAACTGCGCCGTCGCCGATGATGAAGGCAGTGCAGAAGGAAGACGCCGCCAAGACCCATCGCGCCGAGGCAGCCGCTTCTTAAACATTGTCCGGAAAGAGTGAACCAGCTCCATCTGATCGCCAGCATTGCCGAGCGCGACGCATTGCGCTACACCCCGGCCGGTATCCCGATCATTGCAGCAAGGTTGCTGCATAGTTCGACCGCGACCGAAGCAGGCATTGCCCGCGTTGTCGAGTTTGAAATCGCTGCAGTTGCAGCAGGCAGGATTTCAGAGCTTTTCAACCAGGCTGATCTGGGTGGGACTTACCAGTTCGACGGTTTTTTGGCGCGCAAGAGCCGCAACGGCCGGACACTGGTTTTTCACATCACCGGTTTTGAGTAACCCAATTCAAGCAGGAGCCACAAATGGCATTCGGTAAAAAGTTCGACAAGAGCAAGATGAAAGAGAAGCGCAAACAGCAAAATCCGCTGTTCAAGCGCAAGAAGTTCTGCCGCTTCACGGCAGCCAAGGTAGAGCAGGTGGACTACAAGGATGTCGACACGCTGAAGGACTTCGTCCAGGAAAACGGCAAGATCATGCCGGCACGCCTGACCGGCACACGGGCGCATTACCAGCGCCAGCTCGATACCGCAATCAAGCGCGCACGTTACCTCGCGCTGTTGCCGTACACCGACCTGCACACTGCCTAACGACGCGCCAAGGAGAAATCATGCAAGTCATTTTGTTGGAAAAAGTCGTGAACCTGGGCGACCTGGGTTCGGTAGTGAAGGTCAAGGACGGCTATGCCCGTAACTTCCTGATCCCCCAGCGCAAGGCGCGTCGTGCTACCGCCGCTGCCGTGGCGGAATTCGAAGTGCGTCGTGCGGAGCTCGAAAAGATCGCCGCAGAAAAGCTGGCTGCTGCACAGGCACAAGGCGAGAAGCTGTCCGGCATGACCGTGCAGGTATCGCAGAAAGCCGGCGTTGACGGTCGTCTGTTCGGCTCGGTCACCAACTTCGATATCGCTGAAGCCTTGACCAAGCAAGGCTTCCCGGTCGAAAAAGGCCAGGTCCGCATGCCAAATGGTCCGCTGAAGATCGTCGGCGACCATGCTGTATCGGTCTCGCTGCATACCGACGTGCTGGTCGATATCACCGTATCGGTACTGGGCGAGCACGCCTAAGTTTTAGCGCGTGTAGCCGCATGCCTGTTGCAAGACAGGCATCGAAAGAAGGCCGGGCTTGCCCGGCTTTTTTTCGTCCGGCTTTTCGCGCAGCGGCCCATGTTGCACTGCGCGGCACCGGTTTGCGGGATGATCAGTGTTCGATGCAATCCATTTGCATGCGCGGCAACTTCAGCGGTGCTATCCACGCAAAAAGAACGCCGGTAAGCGGCCGGCAGGTGGGGATGGCACGCTTGTGGACGGTATAATGCGCGCCATGAACAGCCGCACTGATCCACAAGTAGACGCCCTCAGGGTGCCACCCCATTCGATAGAATCCGAGCAGTCGGTGATCGGTGGATTATTGCTTGACAATGCCGCCTGGGATCGCATTGCCGACTTCGTCAATGCCGATGATTTCTATCGCTACGATCACCGGATCATCTTCCAGCATGTGGTCAAGCTGATCAACAATGCCCGACCGGCCGACGTCATTACGGTATTTGAAGCCCTGACCAACAGCGGCAAGGCGGAGGAAGTCGGTGGGCTGTCGTACCTGAACGCGCTGGTGCAGAACACGCCGTCAGCAGCCAATATCCGCCGTTATGCCGAGATCGTGCGTGACCGCGGCATCTTGCGCAAATTGATTACTGTCTCCGACGAGATTTCATCGCAGGCCTTCAGCCCCCAGGGCAAGGAGGTCAAGCAGATGCTCGACGAGGCCGAGGCCAAGATAT
>NZ_JAUSNH010000245.1 GCF_030645335.1 Lacisediminimonas sp.
GAGCTCGAATCGAGTTGCCTTTCGCGGTGCGGTTAGCCAAATGGGTTTTAGCGCCTTTTTCTTTGGTGACTTTCTTTTTGGCGCCGCCAAAAAGAAAGTTACGCGCCCGCGGGGGCGCCACCCCCGCTTGACCACAAAAAAACATAAAACACGATTAAACAACCCGAAGCAAGCAGCCCCAAAAAACGAATCAATATCCTTCGGGATTCCCCGACTGCCACCGCCAGTGATCCTCACACATCTCCGCCAAATCCCTCTGCGCGGCCCACCCCAGCAACTCCAACGCCAAATCCGGACACGCATAACAAACCGCAATATCCCCCGCCCGCCGCCCCTCGATCACATAAGGAATAGCCCGCCCGCTAGCGGCCTCAAAAGCCCGCACCGCCTCCAGCACGCTATATCCCCGCCCGGTCCCCAGATTGACCGTAAAACTCCCATCGGCAGAAAACAGGCGATCCAGCGCCGCCACATGCCCGCGCGCCAGGTCAACGACATGGATGTAATCCCGCACCCCGGTCCCATCGGGCGTCGGATAATCATTCCCGAACACCACCAGACGATCGCGCCGGCCCACCGCAACCTGCGCCACAAAGGGCATCAGGTTATTCGGTATGCCGCGCGGATCCTCGCCGATCAGCCCGCTCGGATGGGCGCCAACCGGATTGAAATAACGCAGGATCCCGGCCTGCCATCGCGCATCCGAGCGCACCAGGTCGTTGATGACCTGTTCAACCATCAGCTTGGAACTGCCGTAGGGATTGGTTGTCTGCAAGCGCGCGGTTTCATGGATGGGCACCGATTCGGGATCGCCGTACACCGTCGCCGAGGAACTGAATACGATGCGGCGCACGCCCGCTTTATCCATGGCTTGCAACAGGTTGATCGTGCCGTGGACATTGTTTTCGTAATACGTCAGTGGCATTTGCACCGACTCGCCAACCGCTTTCAGGCCGGCGAAGTGGATCACGGCATCGATCTCGTGGTCGCGCAGGATGGCGTCCAGTGCCTTGCGGTCGCGCACGTCGCTGATGACAAGGTGTATCGGCTGGCCGGCGATTTCCTCGGCCCGGTCCAGTGCGGTACGGGAACTGTTGCACAGGTTGTCGATAGCGACGACCTTATAACCAGCTTGCAGCAGTTCAATGCAGGTATGCGAGCCGATGTAGCCGCAGGCGCCCGTTACCAGTATGGTTTTTTCCATTCAGTCTTTCGTCCGGCGCGGCGGCCAGGCTTGCCGCGGCGCGCATCTTGAATCACATGTAAATGACGGAATGCGTAGCCGCTTGCGGCCTGCCCGCCCCCTTTGGCTCTGCGCCCGATGGCGACATCTGCTGCAATTGCATCTGCAACAGGTATTGGCGGAATTCCTCGCGCACTTCGGGATGGCGCAGTGCCAGCTCGACTGTCGCTTGCAGGTAACCTTGCTTGCTGCCGCAGTCGTAGCGCTTGCCTTCGAATCGATAGGATAGCACCGCTTCTTGCCGGAGCAGCCGGGCGATGCCGTCGGTCAGCTGCAGTTCGCCGCCGGCGCCGGGCGGCATTTCGCGCAGATGGCGGAAGATCGACGAGGTCATGATATAGCGCCCGACCACACCCATGTCCGATGGTGCATCGGCCGGCGCCGGCTTTTCCACGATGTCGTGCAGCTTGAGCAATCCTTCGGCAATGCTTTTTCCAGCCACCACCCCATACGAACGGGACTGTTCCGGCCGGATCGATTCGACGCCGATGATGCTGCTGCCGTAGTGCGCATGCAGGTCGACCATCTGCTTCAGGACAGGTACGCCGGCGTCGAGCAGGTCGTCGGCGAGGACGACGGCGAATGGCTCGTCGCCGATCAGTCGTTCGGCACACAGCACCGCATGCCCCAGTCCCAGCGCTTCGGCCTGGCGTACGTAGAAGCACTGGACGTTGTCGGGCTTGATGCCGCGCAAGGCGGTCAATATCGACTGTTTGTCGCGTGCGATCAGCTCGGCCTCCAGTTCATAGGCCTTGTCGAAGTGGTCCTCGATGGCGCGCTTGTTGCGCCCGGTCACGAAGATCATGTCGGTGATGCCGGCAGCCATCGCCTCTTCAACAGCGTACTGGATCAGGGGCTTGTCGACGATGGGCAACATTTCTTTCGGGCTTGCCTTGGTCACCGGCAGGAAGCGCGTGCCTAAACCCGCTACCGGGAATACTGCTTTTGTGATTTGCTTGTGCATGTCGGGCCGAGGTTGGAGGGTCGAGGGAGCTAACGGATAAGGGCAATGGGAAGCGGCGACGCAAGCGCGCAGCAGAAAATTGGACTTGTCGATACGGCGCCGAGTTCGCCGGCAACGCAAAACGCGGGCTCAGTCATGCCCTGCCGTAGCGATCCTCCAGTCGCACGATGTCGTCCTCGCCGAGATAGGCGCCGGACTGGATCTCGATGAGTTCGAGCGGAATTTTTCCGGGATTCTCCAGCGAGTGGATCGCGCCGATCGGGATGTAGGTGGACTGGTTTTCCGACAGCAAGTAGTCGCTTTCGCCATTCGTCACATGGGCGGTGCCCGATACGACGACCCAGTGTTCGGCGCGGTGATGATGCTTTTGCAGCGACAGCTTCGCGCCTTCCTTGACGACGATGCGCTTGACCTGGAAGCGATCGCCAGTGCCGATGCAGTCATAGGAGCCCCAGGGCCGTGATACTTGCCGGTGCTGGTTGGCCTCGCTGCGTCCTTCCTGCAACAGGCGGGCGACGATTTTTTTGGTGTCCTGGGCGCTGGCGGCATCCATCACCAGCACGCCATCGGCGGTTTCCACCACCACCACGTTGCGCAAGCCGACTGCTGTCACCAGCCTGCTGTTTGCATGTACCAGGCAGTGCTCGCAGTCTTGCAGCATGGCGTCGCCGTGCACCACATTGTCATGGTCGTCCTTGGGGGAGGCATCGTGCACCGAGGCCCAACTGCCGATGTCGTTCCAGCCGGCGTCGAGCACCACCATGGCGGCACGGTCGGTGCGCTCCATGACTGCGATGTCGACTGGCTGGTCCGGACTATTGGCGTAGGCGGCGGCATCGAGCCGCAGGAAGTCGATGTCGCGCACGCTCTTGCCGAGCGCAGCGCTGCAAGCCTCCACGATGGCGGGCTCGAACAGCGCAAGTTCCTGCAGGTAGCGCCGCGCGGAAAACAGGAACATGCCGCTGTTCCAGAAAAAATTGCCGCTGTCGATGTATTGCTGCGCTGTCGCCTGGTTCGGCTTCTCGACAAATTCGAGTACCGGCCTGACCGCCCCGGTTTCCGCCGAGCCGGCGCGAATGTAGCCATAGCCGGTTTCGGGATGGCCTGGCTGGATGCCGAAGGTCAGCAAATCGCCGTGCGCGGCTGCGGCGCGCGCTTGCGCCAGCGCCGCGGCCAGGGCGGCAGGGTCCTGGATGACATGGTCCGACGGCAGCACCAGCAGCAGCGGATCCTCATGCAGCGTTTGCGCATGCAGTGCGGCGCTGGCAATTGCCGGCGCCGTGTTGCGTCGCATGGGCTCCAGCAAAATCTGCGCATTGTCGATGCCGATTTCGCGCAACTGCTCGGCAAGCACGAAGCGTGTGCTCTCGCCGGTCACCAGGATCGGGGCGCCGATATCGGGGATGCCTTTTAGCCGTTGCAGTGTCTGCTGCAACAGGCTTTCGCGGCCGAGCAGGCGCAGGAATTGTTTCGGATGGCTCTCGCGGGAGAGCGGCCACAGGCGGCTGCCGGAGCCGCCGCACAGTATTACCGGAACCAGGATCGTCATATTGTCGTTACCTGCAGATTTGAACAGTGTCAGTGTCAGTGTCGGGGTAGGGCGGGGTGGATCCTGCGCTGCGCAGCGGTCCTGGCCGAACCGCTGTCAATAGGCATTGTTGCCGGTCCAGCCCTTGAATGCGGTCCAGGCGATGATCTTCAGGTCCATCGAAAACGACCAGTTCTGTATGTAGTGCAGGTCGAACTGCACGCGCTTGGCCATCTTGTCGTCGGTGTCGGTCTCGCCGCGATAGCCGTGTATCTGGGCCCATCCGGTAATGCCTGGCTTGACCCGGTGCCGCAGCATGTACATTTCCAGCTTGTTCTTGTACAGCTCGTTGTGCTGAAGTGCATGCGGGCGCGGACCGACGACCGACATGTGGCCGAGCAGGACGTTGATGAATTGCGGCAGTTCATCCAGGCTGGTGCGGCGCAGGAAGCGGCCAAGGCGGGTCACGCGCGGGTCGTCCTGCGTGGCCTGGGTCACGGCGCCATGCTCCTGGTGCACCCGCATGCTGCGAAACTTGAAGCACATGAATGGCCGCCCGTTCAGGCCGAGCCGCGGCTGGCGGAAAAATATCGGTCCCGGCGAGCTCGCCTTGATGCCGGTACCGATGGCGACGAACAAGGGCAGCAGCAACAACAGCACGACGGCGGCAAACACCCGGTCGAACACATCCTTGGCCATGGCATTCATGTCGGCGGCGACCGGCTGGTTGAGATCGACCGCCGGCATGCCCAGGAAAGTAATGACCTTGTTGGACAGTATCTGCATCGACAGCGTGTCGGGCACCCAGCGGATATCCACCAGCGCGTTGCGCAGCAGGTATTGCAGTTGCTGCAGACGTTCGGTTTCGGCCAGCGGCAGCGTGATCCAGATTTCGTGGATTTCATGGCGCGCGACATAGTCCGGCAGTTCAGTGAGCGAATCGACGCGCTCGGCGCCCGCAGCAGGCATGCCGGCCAGATCGGCCGCAGCCGCTGCCTGTGCCTGCGATGAGGCCGGCGGTGCACTGACCGGGAAGATCGCCTTCACGTCGTAGCCGTACCAGCTCTGTTCGCTGGCGCGGCGATGCATCTCGCGGCCGATGCCGCTGTAACCCACGATCACCACGCGCTTGTTGTTGATCCCTTTTTCGCGCAGGTGACGCAAGACGGTGTAGAGCAGCGCGCGCGTGAGCATCAGCGATATGACGCCGACCACATACCAGTGGAACATCCATAAGCGCGACAGCGAGCCGACGTGATGGATCAGGAAGCTGAACAGCAGCGCGAGCATCATGACCGCAGCCCACGACAAGGCGACTTGCCCGAACATCGCAGGCATCGAACGGCCGCGCCATGATCCGTACATGTTGAAGTTGGCGAACAGGATGAACGCCAGCGCACAGCCGAAATACAGCAGGATCGTGTGCACCGGCGTTGCCGCCGACAGGGGTGTATTGAAGCTCAGCAGTGCGGACAATTGACCGGCGCACCACAGGCCAATGACATCGACCACGCGCATCAGGAGTTCGAGTCGCGGAGAATTCTTGTGGATGGCGTCTTGCACGATTCTGTCGCCTTGTCGGTTGGGTTTTGGGTGCTGCGTATGTTTGCAATATTAATAAGTAAATACGTTATGAAATTGCTAATCAGATCTTGGTTGAGAAGCGTCAATCGAACATTTGTTCTGGATTTTTGCTGGTCTGCCAATGGATTTCGCGCGCCGTCTCATTGCGTTATCATCTCGCCCCATGACGACTGACGAAACGCAAGAACCAAGCGCGTATGACTTGATCGGTGGCGAACAAAGACTGCGCGCCCTGGTAGATCGCTTCTACGACCTGATGAACCTGGAGCCGCAATTCACGGCATTGCGCGCCATGCATCCGCCCACGCTGGACGGCTCGCGCGACAAGCTGTTCTGGTTTCTTTCCGGTTGGACCGGCGGTCCCTCCCTGTACATGGAGCGCATCGGCCACCCGATGTTGCGGGCGCGTCACTTGCCGTTTTCCATTGGCATCGCCGAACGAGACCAATGGCTGGCCTGCATGGCGCTGGCGATGCAGGACGAGGGCTTTCCCGACGAGCTGCATCAGCGATTGATGCAGGCTTTTTTCCAGACCGCGGACTGGATGCGCAACAGACAGGGCTAGCACGGGCTGGATTTGCCGTACCGCTGCCGGCATCCTGCAGGCGCGGCTTGCCGGTCGCGCAGGCGCCGCTTGCGGCGCAATCGGGCGCATTGCCCTGGGCTGGCGCCGGCATCGCCTTGCACCGCTTTCCATGCCGTCGAACCAGGAGCCTTAAATTACCGTAGCTACCCCCGCCACGAGCACCGTCACCAGCACGTTCGATAGCGCCGCCTTGCCGGCCGCCTTCCGCCACGCACTCGAAGCAGCGATCCAGGGCGAGGTCCGTTTTGACGAGGGCAGCCGCGCGGTGTACGCCGCGGATGCATCCAACTACCGGCAAGTTCCGATCTGCGTGGTGCTGCCGCGCTCGGCCGAAGATATCGAGGCCGCCTTGTCGGTCTGCCGGCAGTACGATGTGCCGGTGCTGGCGCGTGGCGGCGGCACCTCGATGAACGGGCAGGCAGTCAACGTGGCCGTCGTCATCGATACCTCGAAGTACATGAACCGTGTGCGCAATATCGATCCGGTGGCCCATGTGGCGGACGTCGAGCCGGGCGTGGTGTGCGACGCCTTGCGCGATGCGGCCGAGGAATACGGGCTGACTTTCGGCCCCGACCCGGCCACCCACAGCCGCTGCACGCTGGGCGGCATGATCGGCAACAACTCCTGCGGCGCGCATTCGATCATGGCTGGCAAGACGGTCGAGAATATCGAGTCGCTGGAAATCCTGACTTACGATGGCGCGCGTTTCCGGGTCGGGCCTACTACTGACGACGAACTGCAGGCGATCATTGCCGCTGGCGGTCGCCGCGGGGAAATCTACGCCGCGCTGCGCGACTTGCGGGACCGTCATGCCGATGCCATCCGCAGCGGATTTCCGCACATCAATCGCCGCGTGTCTGGCTATAACCTGGACCAGCTGCTGCCGGAAAACGGCTTCAATGTGGCGCGCGCGCTGGTCGGTACCGAAGGTGGCTGCGCCATCACGCTGGAAGCCCGGACACGCCTGGTGCATAGTCCGCGCGAACGCGCGGTGCTGGTGCTGGGTTTCCCCGACATTTACCTGGCTGGCGATGCGGTGCCGCGCATCCTGCCATTCAATCCGATTGCGACTGAAGGTCTCGACATTGCGATCATTGGCGGCCTGAAACGGCGCGGCTTGCGGCTTGAGGATATTGCCCGGCTGCCAGCCGGCGACGCCTGGATCATGGTTGAATTCGGCGCCGATACGCGCGCAGAGGCACAGGCGCAAGCGCAGGCGCTGGTCGATTCGTGGGCCGGTGAAAGCGCTGCGCCTTCGCACTGGCTGATCGACGATCCGGTGTGGGCCGAGCGTATCTGGACGATCCGCGAAGTGGGAGCGTCGGCGACCTCGCTGCAGGACCAGCCGGGACTACCCGACCCGGTGGTCGGTTGGGAAGATGCGGCGGTCGACCCGCTGCGGCTGGGTGATTACCTGCGCGAATTCCAGCGGTTGATCGACCGCTATGGCTACCAGACCTCGCTGTTCGGCCACTTTGGCGACGGTTGCATCCACGCCCGCATCACATTCGACTTGCGCAGCGTGGAGGGCATCCGTACCTGGCGCGCTTTTTTGCGCGAAGCGGCCGAACTGGTGGTGCGCTACGGTGGCTCGCTCACTGGCGAGCATGGCGACGGGCAGGCCAAGGCGGAATTCCTGCCCATCATGTATGGCCCGGAACTGATGCAGGCCTTCCGCGAATTCAAGGCGATCTGGGATCCCTTGCACCGGATGAATCCGCACAAGCTGATCGATCCTTACCGTGCCGACGAACATCTGCGGCAGGGGCCGGAATACCGGCCGATCAGGTTCGATACCCGCTTTGCCTTTCCCAAAGACGGCAACGGCCAGTTCGGCAATTTTTCGCGCGCCGTCGAACGCTGTGTCGGCATGGGCAAGTGCCGCTCGCAAGACGGCGGCACCATGTGCCCGAGCTATCGCGCCACCGGCGAGGAAAAATACTCAACCCGCGGGCGCGCCCGGCTGTTTGCCGAAATGCTGCGCGGCGACGTCGTCCGGGACGGCTGGAACAGTGAGGCAGTCAAGGAAGCGCTCGACCTGTGCCTGGCCTGCAAGGGCTGCAAGAGCGATTGCCCGACCCATGTCGACATGGCCAGCTACAAGGCCGAGTTCCTGTCGCATTATTACGAGCGGCAGCGCCGCCCGGTACAGGCCTGGAGCATGGGACGTATCGGGCAGTGGGCGCCGCTGGCCGCCGTTTTTCCGCGGCTGGTCAACCTGGTGACGCAAAAAGAACCCCTGGCGTCGATTGCCCGCGCCATCGGCGGCATCGCGCGCGGGCGCTCGCTGCCACCGCTGGCGCTGCGCACTTTCCGTTCCACCTTCGTTGCCAGGCCAGCCGGCGCACGGCGCGTGATCTTGTGGGTGGATACCTTCAGCAATCATTTCCAGCCGGAGGTTGCCCAGGCGGCGCTGCGGGTGCTGGAACACGCGGGCTGCACCGTCGTGCTGCCGAAAAAGCGCTTGTGCTGCGGTCGCCCGCTGTATGACTTTGGCCTGCTCGACCAGGCCCGCTCGCAACTGGCCGAGATCCTCGATGTGCTCGGACCCGAGATCGACGCCGGCACGCCGGTGGTCGGCCTCGAACCCTCCTGCACCAGTGTGTTCCGCGACGAGCTGCTGAATCTTTTCCCGGACGATGCGCGCGCGCGCAAGCTGGCGGCGCAAACGCTGATGTTTGCCGACTACTTGCAGCAGATCGGCTACCGGCCGGCGCCAGCCGGCGGCACGGCGTTGGTGCAAGGACATTGTCATCAGAAGGCGGTGCTCGGCATGAGCGCGGACGCAGCCATGCTGGCGGCCGCCGGCGTGCAATGGTCGTCGCCCGAGAGCGGTTGCTGCGGCATGGCCGGCAGTTTCGGCTTCCATCCGGATACCGCCGCCACCGCGCAGCAGATCGGCGAACGGGCCTTGCTGCCGGCGGTGCGCGCCAGCGATGGCGCAACGCGGCTGGTGGCAAACGGATTTTCCTGCCGCGAACAAATCCGGCTGGGCAGTGCTCGCGAGGCGGTACATATTGCGCAGGTACTGGACGAGGCCATCCGGAAAGAATTTCGTGACAATTAGCACAAGTCAATTTTTTGCCAGATCTGCGGGTTGACAAGCCCGGGCATCCAACCTATTGTTCAGGTCTTCAAGGGGGAGTAGCTTCACTGCAGATGTCGTCATTACGGGAATTTATTTTTCCCCGGCGCTGCAGGCAACGCATTGCGTTGTAGCCAGACCTTTACCAGCCGTTTGGTAAAGGTTTGCACCCGGGTGCCTTTGCCAGTAGCACGGAAACAAACCGGGCGTCGGACCAAAGGAGCTTCCATGGAGTTGTTTTCACCCGCGTTTTTCTCGGCACTGCTGGCGATCATCATGATCGACCTGGTGCTCGCAGGAGATAACGCTATCGTCATCGCGCTTGTAGCGCGTCGCCTTCCAGCCCATCAGCAACGCCTTACCATCATCCTCGGGACTGTTGGCGCGGTGGTGGTGCGCGTGGTGATGACACTGCTGATCGTCTGGCTGCTCAATATTCCATGGCTGCAACTTGCTGGCGGTTTGCTGCTGGTCTGGATTGCGTGGAAACTGCTGGCTCCCGACGCCAGTCACGATGAACATTCGAACCTGACAGTCGGCGAGGTCTCACTGGCCAGCGCCATCCGTACCATCGTGGTGGCCGATGCGGTCATGGGACTCGATAACGTTCTCGGCGTAGCCGGCGCGGCACACGGCGATTTCATGCTGGTCGTGATCGGCCTGCTGATCAGTATCCCCATCATGGTGTTGGGTAGCACGCTGATCCTGAAATGGGTCGAGCGCTTTCCGGCAATCATCTATATCGGCGCCGGTGTCCTGGCCTGGACGGCAGTCAAGATGATCGTGACCGACGCCAAAGTGCGCGAGTATTTCGCGGCAAACGAAATGATGGCTTATGTCCTGTACGCGCTGGTCATTGGTGCGGTGCTGGGTAGCGGCATGTTGCGCTCGAAGCGTTCGCGGGAACTGCAGCACACCGACCATCCAGCGGGCGGCTGATTGTCATGATGCAGTAACGACGTCGTGCAGTCAGGCGGCGTCGTGCAGCAAGGAAGTGAGGGCGAACCAGGCAAGCAAGGCCGGTTCGCCTTTTTCGTTTACGTCTGCGCCCGCCCGTGCAGGCTGCGCACGGGCGGGCGCAGCCTGGTGGCAGGCTGCGGCAGGCAGGCTTTTCGTGGCGGGTGCTGGCGGGCCGGCCAGACAGGCGCAATGGCTGGGAACGGGTCTGGACGCGCTCTTGCGTCCTCAAGCCTCGGCTATGCTTGCCTTCGCCGCAGCGTTTTCATGCTGCGCCCGCAACAAGGCGGTGATATGCGGCCCAGGCAAGGGCGCGCCCAGGAAGTAGCCTTGCACCCGGTCGCAGCCGTTTTCATCCAGGAAGGCCAGCTGCGCCGCAGTTTCGACGCCTTCAGCCACGACCATCACACCGAGCGAATGCGCCATCGCGATGATGGCGGTCGTGATGGCCCTGTCCTCGGCGTCGCCAGGCAGGCCGGTGATGAAGGCGCGGTCAATCTTGAGCTGGTCGATCGGGAAGCGTTTCAGGTAGGCCATCGACGAATAGCCGGTGCCAAAATCATCGACCGCGATACGCACGCCCGCGGCCTTTAGCCTGGTCAGCAGGCGCACGTTGTCATCGACGTTTTCCATCAGTACGGTCTCGGTGATTTCGAGTTCGAGCTGCCCGGGCGACACACCCGTGTCCCGCAGGATCGACAGGATATCGTCGACCATTGTTTCCTCGCGCATCTGGCGTACTGACAGGTTGACCGCCATGTGCAGTTCGCGCATGCCCTCGGCGGCCCAGCGGGCAGCCTGCTGGCATGCCGCTTCCAGTACCCATTTTCCTAGCGGAACGATGAGGCCGGATTCTTCGGCAATCGGTATGAACTCCACCGGTTGTATCAGGCCCAGTTCCGGATGCTCCCAGCGCAGCAGGGCTTCGACGGCGACGATGCGGCGGGTGGCAATGCTGATCTGCGGCTGGAAAAATACCCGCAGCTCATTGCGTTCCATTGCACGGCGCATGCTGTTTTCAAGCTGTACGCGCTTTTTCGCCCTTTGCTCCATATCCGGGTGGAAGCGCTCGAAGGCATTTTTGCCGCGGTTCTTGGCCTGGTACATCGCGGTGTCCGCATTGCGGGTCAGGGCTTGCAGGTCGGTGGTGTCGATCGGGTAGATCGACAGGCCCAGGCTGGCGGTCACATGCAAATCGATATTGTCGATCACGAACGGCTCGTTGAGCGCGGCCAACAGCTTGGCGGCCACTGATTCGCTCTCGCGGGAGCTGCTCGCCGATTCGAGGATCACGGCAAATTCATCGCCGCCGATGCGGCAGATGGTATCGGTCGTGCGCAGGATCTTGACCAGTCGCTGCGCGACCAGTTTCAGCAGGCGGTCGCCGTTCTGGTGGCCCAGCGTGTCGTTGACTGCCTTGAAATTGTCCAGGTCCAGGAACAGCAGTCCGACCATGCCGCCGAACTGGTCGACCTTCGACAGCGCAAAGGCCAGCCGGGCATTGAACGCGTGCCGGTTGGGCAACCCTGTGACCGAGTCGGAATGGGCCAGGTAATCAAGGTGCGCTTCGGTGTGGCGCACCACTTTGCGCATGCGCGACACCAGCACGAACGAGATGGCCAGGGAGCCGATCGCAACGGCCAGTGTCAGGGCAATGTAGCCCAGCACGCGCCACCACAATTTTTCCAGGCTGATGCGCAGTACGACCGTGCCGAGCTGGCGCTCGGCCAGCTTTACCGGTTGCGCCACCAATAACTCGGCGACGCTGAACTGATAGCCGGTCCGCAAAAGCGCGGCGTCCGGCATTGTCGGCGCCATCTGGTCGGGTGCCTGGTACAGGGCCAGCGTACTGCGGTCATGGCTGAAAATCGCGGCCGCCTGCACACTGGGTGAATATTCCAGCGCCGACAGTGTTTCGCGGGCGGCCCGGGGATCGTTGAAAACCAGGGCAGCGGCGCTGTTTTCGCCGATGATGCGCGCCTGTACCCGCAAGTCGTCAACCAGCGCGCTTCGCAACGAGACCACCTGGTAGATCGTCAATAGGGTTCCCGCCAGCAGCAAGGCCGCACCGGCCGTGACCAGCGTGGCCAAGTCCATCCAGTGCGACAGGCGGCCGGTTCGGTTGAACGGCGCGGTATTCATCATCGGACGTTCCTCGCCAATCGCAATAGTTTCGAACTCATGACCAGGCCGACCGCGCGCGCCGCCGAATTGTCGGCGTCAAACACGATCCGCGTACCTTCGGTTTTCAATGCAATCATGAGCCCGTCCTGCACCTCGAACTGGTCTGAAACGGTCAGTATGGCAGAGCCAGCCAGGGAGTTGCGGGCCGCGTTCCACTTTTCCCGCGGCATTGCGCCAACCACCAGCAATTCGCAGTCGCGCAGGCTGTCGCCGCCCTGGACCGTCTGCAGCTCCAGCCGCCGCCCAAGCAGCGTCGTCACGGCGAGTTCCTGCATGCCTTGCCTGAGTTCCGGTGCATTCAGGAAGCAGGCGTTGAACGCAGACCCCACTGGCATGGCATTGCCCGGCCAGTTGGTGAAAAGGGCCAGGTTGTACACGATTGCCGCTTTCAACCGGTAGTCTGCGATGGGCGCAGCATAGCTCGCGCTACTGCAAAGCAGTAGCGTAATCCCTGTCTGCAGGGCCCAGCGTCGGCAGGTGCGTGCAAAAACCAAGTTCAAAAGCCGATCGTCAATTTCATGCGCCAGGTACGGGGATCCTGTTGCAGGCTGTCTTGCGTGTGTTCGCTGCCACCAGGGTCGGCATAGCGCCGGTTGAAAACGTTATACAGGCTCGCGGATAGTTCTACCCCCTTTGCCAGGCTGGCAGACAACAGGGTTGCGTTGGCTACCCAATAGCCATCGATCTGTCCGGCCAGACTGCTGCGCGGGCCGACATATTGCGCTTCGAATCCGGTGCGCAATCGACCCAGCGGCACGGAAATATTGGCCTTGCCCAACACCCGTGGCGAGTTGACCGGATGCCCGCTGGCCGTACCGTCATGCGTGTGCTGGATGGTGGTGCTGGCGCGCAACCGTGCGCCACCGGCCCATGCGTGATCCAGGGCCAGTTCGAGTCCGCGTGCGACGGCCCTGCCGGCGTTCAGGAAGGTCGACATTTGCGTACCCGGATCATAGCTCTGGGTGATCAGGTCCGATACGATATTCTGGTAAAGCGTGGCGCTGAGTTTGCTGTTTTGACCCAAACGTTGTTCAACGATCAGTTCGCGGGACTGGATGCGCTCGGACTTGAGCCGGGGATTGGCGTTCTGGCCGTCGGGGGCGGGCGCCTGGTAATACATTTCATACGCATTGGGATCGCGGTACGCGGTGCCGAAAATGCCCTTGATCACGGTTCCCGTGCGCGGCTTGTAGATCAGCGCCAGACGGGGATTGAGGATGGATGTGGTGATTTCAGAGGAGTCCAGGCGCAGTCCTGCATTGAGCACCAGCTTTGGCCCGAGCATGATTTCGTCCTGGATGAACAATCCCGTGCTGCGCCCGCGCCGGCGATCGTCAAGGCCGGCAACATAGGGTGCAACGTAGTAGTTGTATTGCGCGCGGCGATGGTCCACCGAATGTTCGGCGCCAAACACCAGCTTGTGTCCGCTAAAGCGCGTGCTGACCAGCTTGATGTCGGCGGCGATCGTGCTGCCCACGCTGCCATCGCGCTGGATATTCAGGGGCGGCACGTCATAAACGTAGTCGCCTTCGTACTGGTAGCGGCCGAACGACAGGTTCAGCGATAGTTCAGTGTTGCTCGACAACACATCGCGATAGCCGACTTGCCCCCGGGTCTGGACGTCGCGCGTGAGCGACCTCGGGTCATTGAATACCTGCGCGAAGGAGGCGGTCGGGATGCCTTTGGTCCGTTCAGCGTGCGCCAGCGTGAAGCGCCATGGACCTGCGCTGCCTTTTGCGAACAGTGAATTGGCGAGGTCGTGATCCAGCCCGCGGGCGATGCCATTGTTGTTGCCGGGCGTGTCGAACTCGGGGTAGTACAAATCTGCGCCAGTGCTGCGGTAACGGGTGGCCGACAGCAGCAGTTCGGCGCCGGCATCGTTACGCAGCGAAAGCGTGGCACGGCCCTTGGCGCCGCCAAACCGGCCGGCTTCGCCCGACAGTTGTACCGGCGGCAGGTTTCGAGGGTTTTTGGTCACGACATTGATGACGCCGAAGAATGCGTTGGCGCCATACATCGATGATCCGGCGCCAGGCACGTATTCGACGCGCTCGATCAGGTCAATGTCCAGCATGAATTCGGTGCCGACCGCCGCCTGGTTGTACACGGCATCGTTGGTGCGCTGGCCGTCGATCAGCAACAGGAAGCGTGTGTTGTAGTCGCCGGGGCGCAGGAATCCGCGCGCGCCGAGATAGGTGTAATTGCGGTCCTGGTTGACAGTCAGGCCGGGCAGGGTGCGCAGTATGTCGGCCAGTGTGCGCCAGCCGAAGCTGCGTATTTCTTCAGAGGTGACCACCGAAACCGCCGAAGGCGCGTCGCTGGCGCTTTGCAGGTACTTCGAGGCACTGTAGACCTCGGCATCGAGCAACTGCTCGATGGGCATGCGCACCAGTTCATCGACCTCTGGTCCATGCTCCGTCGCCATTGCGCTTGAACAACCCAGCAGGGAAGCAAGCAAGCCGCCCGCCGCTACCATGCGGCGCAACGGGCTTTCCTGGCAATGGTCATGCGCCATGATCGGCTTGTGGACAGGCATCAACGGCAGACCCGGCGCAGCGGGAGCTCCACGCTCAGGCAATCACGCGCCCGCTTGATGGTCGGTTGCTGCAAGGATGTTGAGCTTTTCTGATGATGTGCATGACTGGTAAACAATTTTATCTCTCGTCAATCTTGCCTGAAAGACATTGTAACCGTTCGCACAACACGCCGGGGCGCCATACCGGGTCAAATACGTTCTTGCCCGATGCTATTTCAGAGCAGTCCCTCAAACAGGATGACGTCGACCATGTCGCCGGCGGCAACCTGGCCCTGCTCGTGGTGCAGCACCACCATGCAGTTGGCCTCGGACATCGAGCGCAGGATGCCTGAGCCCTGGGCGCCGGTAATACTGACGCTGCGGCTGCCGTCGGCTGCGGTGCTCAGGATGGCGCGCTGGTATTCGGTGCGGCCAGGCTTTTTACGGATGGCGGAACTGGAAACGACCGACATCAGCGGCAGTGGCGCGGGGCTTGCCCCCATCATGTGCAACAGGGCCTCGCGCGCAAAAAAGTAGAACGTGACCATCACCGCCACCGGATTGCCGGGCAGGCCGAACAGGTACGCGCCGCGTCCGCCCGAGGAGATATGGCCGAATGCCATCGGGCGGCCGGGCCGCATGCCGATTTTCCAGAAACAAACGTCGCCGAGCTTGGCCATCATGTGCCGCGTGTAATCGGCCGCGCCGACCGAGACGCCGCCGGAGGTGATGATGGCGTCCGCATTTTCCGCCGCGCTGCGGAAAGCCTCTTCCAGCGCCTGTGGCTCATCCCGCACCACGCCCATGTCGACGATGTCACAGCCAAGGCGGCGCAGCATGCCATACAAGGTGTAGCGGTTGCTGTCGTAGACGCAGCCTTCGTCGAGCGCTTCGCCAATCGAGCGCAGTTCGTCGCCGGTGGAAAAAAATGCGACCCGCAGTCGCCGCTGTACAGGCACTTCGGCAATCCCCAGCGATGCCAGCAGGCCAAGGTCGGCCGGGCGCAGTATCTTGCCCTTGGCTAGCGCAATGCTGCCGGCGGCCAGGTCTTCCCCGGCAAAGCGCCGGTTGTCGCCGGCCCGTACCACGCCAGCGGGAATGGTGACCGATTGCGCGTTGCCGTCGCGGGTGAATTCCTGTGGCACGACCGTATCGCAAGCGGGCGGCATGATGGCGCCGGTCATGATCCGCAGGCACTGGCCCGGACCGACGTCGCCACTGAAGGCGCGACCGGCATAGGCGGTGCCGACTACCTGCAGGCTGACGTCCTTGTCGTCCAGGTCGGCGGAGCGGATTGCATAGCCGTCCATCGCAGAATTGTCATGCGCCGGGACATTGATCGGTGAAATGATGTCGGCTGCCAGTACCCGGTCCAGCGCCGCGCGGATTGCCAGCTTCTCGACCGAGTCGACCGGACGGATGAAGGAGCGGATCACCTGTTGTGCGCTGGCGACGGGCAAGGCGTCCGGGTCGTAGCCCGATACGCAACTGGCGATCTGGTCCAGGGACGGGTGCAATGGCTGTTGGGCTGTTGACATGAAGCTGCTTTCTTTTTCCGGGAGCCGCATGGCTGCCTTACCCGCCAATGTAGGACATTTCGACTTTGCGGCGCGCCTGCGCCAGCCCTTCGGTATTGATGGTGCGCAGTTGCGAGTAGCGGTCGCCGCGCTGGCGCCACAAATGGGCGATTGCGCTTTCCACTTCGGCATCGCTGTGGCCATTGCGCAGCAGGCTGCGCAAGTCATGTCCGGCGCTGGCGAACAGGCAGGTATAGACCCGCCCCTCGGTCGACAGGCGCGCGCGCGTGCAGTCGCCGCAGAACGCTTGCGTGACGCTGGCGATGACGCCGATCTCGCCGCCGCCATCGCGATAGCGCCAGCGGGCGGCGGTTTCGCCAGTGTAGTTTGATTGCGTTTCAACGAGCGGCATTTCCGCGCTGATGCGGCGCACGACTTCGGCCGAGGGAATCACTTCGTCGAGCTTCCAGCCGTTGGACGCGCCGACATCCATGTATTCGATAAAGCGCAGGATGACCGGCGTGTCCTTGAAGTAGCGCGCCATCGGCACGATTTCCTGGTCGTTCATGCCGCCCTTGACGACCATGTTGACCTTGATCGGGCCCAGGCCGACCTGTTGCGCGACGTCGATGCCATGCAGGACTTCGGCGACCGGGAAATCGACGTCATTCATGCGCTGGAATACGGTTTCGTCGAGCGAGTCGAGCGACACGGTGACGCGGGTCAGGCCGGCATCCTTGAGCGACTGCGCCTTGCGCGCCAGCAGTGAGCCGTTGGTGGTCAGCGTCAGGTCGAGCGGCGTACCGCCTGGCGTGCGCAGCATGGCCAGCATCTCGATCAATTTTTCGATGTTCTTGCGCAGCAGCGGTTCGCCGCCCGTCAGGCGGATCTTGTTGACCCCATGCGCGACGAAGTGGCGCGCTATGCGGGTAATTTCTTCGAACGTGAGCAAGGAGCTTTGCGGCAGGAACGCATAGTCCTTGTCGAATACTTCCTTGGGCATGCAATACACACAGCGGAAATTGCAGCGGTCGGTGACGGAGATGCGCAAGTCCCGCAGCGGCCGCGACAGGGTGTCGCTCAGCAGGCCAGTAGGGGTTTCGAGAACGTCCGGAATGACAGCGGGCCGGTCCGGATAGCGTTGCTCGGCAATGGGAATGACTTTGACGACCATGATGGTGTGAACCTTGTCGTGCGAGCAGCTCGCAACGCACCGATGATGTTAGCGAAGATAAGATACCACGAGGCCCGCCAGTGCACAGGCAGCCAGCAAGCTGATTGTTCCGGCCTTGAAGCGCAACAGCGCAATGCTGGCCAGTGCCGTGATTGCCACTGCGGCAAAGTCCCACTGTCCGAACGGTCGTTCAGTGTGGAATACATGTTGTGCAAAGAATACGGCCAGGCTGACGATGACGCCCACGACTGCCGCCGAAATGGCGGTCAGCGGCGCGGTCAGGCGGATGTCGTCCCGCGTGGATTCCACCAGCGGTCCGCCAGCCAGGATGAAAATGAATGAGGGCAGGAAGGTGAAGAAGGTGGCCACACAGGCGCCGATCACGCCTGCGGCCGCGAGCTGCCCCAGCCCCAGCACTTCCTTGGTCCAGCCGCCGACAAAGCCGACGAACGCCACGATCATGATCAGCGGGCCGGGCGTGGTTTCACCGAGGGCCAGGCCATCGATCATTTGGGGGCCGGTGACCCAGCCATAGGTTTCCACCGCGCCCTGGTACACGTAAGGCAATACGGCATAGGCACCGCCAAAAGTCAGGAACGCCGCCTTGGTAAAGAACCAGCTCATCTGGCTGTAAGGGCCATGCATGCCGCCGAAAGCCAGCACGATTGACAGCCAGACGGCAGCGCCGACCAGCAGGCCCGCCGCGCACAGGGCCAGCAGCCGCGCCGGCCGGTAGCGGGCGTGATCGGGGGTGGGGGTGTCGTCGTCGATCAGGGCCGGCCCGTAAGACTTGTGGCTGGCTGCATGGCCGCCGCCGAGCTGGAATTTGTCTGGCCGTACGCGCGAGCCGACCATGCCAATCAGGGCCGCCGTCAGTACGATCAGCGGAAACGGGATGCCGGCGACGGCGATGGCCAGGAACGCTGCCAGCGCAATGGCCAGCAGCCAGCGGTTCTTCAGTGTGCGGCTGCCGATGCGCCAGGCCGCCGCCAGCACGATCGCCACCACTGCGGGCTTGATGCCGTACAGGATACCGGCGACCAGGGGGACGTCGCCATAGGCCAGGTAAATCCAGGAGAGCCCGGACAGGATGGCGAGCGAGGGCAGTACGAACAGCACGCCGGCCAGCACGCCGCCGGTCACACCGTGCATCAGCCAGCCAATATAGATTGCCAGTTGGGTTGCTTCCGGACCCGGCAGCACCATGCAGTAATTCAACGCATGCAGGAAGCGCCGTTCCGAGATCCAGCGCCGCTTTTCAACCAGCTCGGCATGCATCATCGCAATCTGCCCGGCCGGACCGCCAAAACTGATGAAGCCCAGTTTCAGCCAGTAGAGGAATGCCTCGCCCAGGCCGACCGGCGCGGCTGCTTCCTGCAATACGGTTTGCTGTTGCATGGTTTTATTCCAGCGATGAAAAAGGGAGCCGAAACTCCCTTTTTCATTGATACGGCCATCAGCCGCCGGCAGGCAGTCCGATCAGCGTCGGGTCTCTACCTGGACCAGCGGGTCGGAGGATAGTGGCTGCAAGGACTTGCGCTCACGCGGCGGCGGCGTCGGGATCACGATGCGCGCCGATGCTTCCTGGGCAGCGCGAAGTTTTTCCGGATCGGTCACGGCCAGTGTCAGGCCGGCGCCGGCCAGTACCTGGCGCAGTTCGTCCAGCGGCATCGCTGCACTGGTGGCAGTGACGGCCCTTGGCATCGCTGCCTGCGGTGCAGCCGAAGCAGCCGGTATTGCCGGCGCCTCCGGCAGCGCTGCCGCCACTGGCTGCGCCACGGCAGCCGAGTGTGCTGCAGCGATGGCTGGCACCGGTGCAATCACTTCGGCAGCAGCGACTTCGGCCTTCATTTCCGCAGCCAACTCGGCTTGCGGCATGACGGCCGGCATCGGCGCGGGCTCAGGCTGCGTCTCGGCGAGCGCCTGGACTGCGGCCTGCTCTTGTGGCGCTGCTTGCACTGCGGGAGCCGGCGCTGGCGCCGGTTCTGCCGTTTGCGCTTCGGCAGTGGCGGGCGTTTCCTGTGCCATTGCCGGTGCTGCAATCGGCAGGACAGCTTCTGCCGGCGCTGCAACTTCCACCTGCGGGGCAGGTGCCACGATGGCAGCAAGCGGCTCTGGCTGTGCCGGTACGGGCACTGGCGCCATATCGGCAACCTGTGCGGCTACGGGCTCGGCCAACGCACCTGGCTCGGCGGACTCGACAGCTTCCATCGATTCGCCGGCTTCACCTTCTTCCAGCGCTTCCGCGGATTCCGGATTGTCGCGATCGCGACGGTTGCGGTTGCGGCCGCCACGACGGCGACGCCGTCGCTTTTGCTCTTCACCTGCTTCGCCGCCTTCACCTGCCGGACCCGCATTCAGTTCCTGGTCGTCCGGTGCTTGCCCGGCATCAATGACCGTGGCCGGCGTCAGACCGCCAGCAATGGGCAGCAGCGCCAATGTTGCGTCCTCGGTCGTTGACTCGGGGGATGCGCTGGCTTTTGCTTCGTCCCGTGGCGGGCGTGGCTGGCGTTCCCGCCGGCCTTCACCACGCTCGGCGCGTTCGCCCCGTTCTCCGCGTTCGGTCCGTTCAGGACGGCCCTCAGCGCGGCCTTCAGCGCGCAACTCGGACGGCTCGCGCGTTTCACGTGGCTCACGTGGCTCACGCGGCTCGCGTGCTTCGCGTGGCGGTCGCTGGCCGCGACCGGACTGGACGGTTTGTCCGGCGGACTTTTGTACGGCTTCTTCGCGTGGCTCCTGCTTGCCATTCTCGCGTTCGTCGCGTCCACGTCCGCGGCTGCGGCTGCGTCCACGGCCACTGGCAGTGCGGTCCTGTCGCTCACGCGCAGCGGCTGATTTCTCTGCCGCCGGTGCTACTGCAGCAAGCGGCGCGGCCGGTTTTTTGCGGAACATGCCGAACAGGCGCTCGAGGAATCCTTCCTCGCGCGATTCGGCAATCGGCGCCGCTGCGGCCAGGACAGGCTGGGGACGCTCGATGATCGGCGCTGGCTGGTCAGGGGTGATGCTCTTGACCATGGCTTCCTGGCGCGGCTTGGCTTCTTCTTTCTGGCGCTTGCTGTAGCCGACATCGGTGTCGGCTTCTTCTGCCATCGAATAGCTTGCCTGCAAGTCTTCGAGGCGCGGATCGTCATGCTTGATCCGTTCGAGCTTGTAATGCGGTGTTTCCAGGTGCTTGTTCGGGATCATGATCACGGACACGCGGTGGCGGGTCTCGATTTTCAGGATCTCGCCGCGCTTTTCGTTGAGCAGGAAGGCGGCCACATCGACTGGCGACTGCACATGGATGGCGGCGGTGTTTTCCTTCATCGCCTCTTCCTGGATGATGCGCAGGACTTGCAGGGCGGACGATTCGGTGTCGCGGATATGGCCGGTGCCGTTGCAACGCGGGCAGGTGACATGACTGCCTTCGGACAGCGACGGACGCAGGCGCTGGCGCGACAGCTCCATCAGGCCGAAGCGGGAGATCTTGCCCATTTGCACGCGGGCGCGGTCGTAGTGCAGTGCGTCTTTCAGCCGGGTCTCGACTTCGCGCTGGTTGCGCGCGCTTTCCATGTCGATGAAGTCGATCACGATCAGGCCGCCCAGGTCGCGCAGGCGCAACTGGCGGGCCACTTCGTCGGCGGCTTCAAGGTTGGTGTTGAGCGCCGTGGTTTCGATATCGCTGCCACGGGTTGCGCGGGCGGAGTTGACGTCCACCGACACCAGGGCTTCGGTGTGATCGATCACGATCGCGCCGCCGGAAGGCAGCGGTACCGTGCGCGAATAGGCGGTTTCGATCTGGTGTTCGATCTGGAAGCGCGAGAACAGCGGCACGTCGTCCCGATAGCGCTTTACGCGATGCACCATGTCGGGCATCACGTGGCTCATGAACTGCTGGGCCTGTTCGTAGATGTCGTCGGTGTCGATCAGGATTTCGCCGATGTCCGGCTGGAAATAATCGCGGATGGCGCGGATCACCAGTGACGATTCCTGGTAGATCAGGAACGAGCCGGGCGCTGACTTGCCGGCGCCTTCGATCGCGCGCCACAGTTGCATCAGGTAGTTCAGGTCCCACTGCAATTCTTCGACATTGCGGCCGATGCCGGCGGTACGGGCAATCACGGACATGCCGGTCGGAATGTCGAGCTGGTCCATGGTCTCGCGCAGTTCCTGGCGGTCTTCGCCTTCCACCCGGCGCGATACGCCGCCGCCGCGCGGATTATTGGGCATCAGCACCAGGTAGCGTCCGGCCAGCGAGACGAACGAGGTCAGTGCGGCACCCTTGTTGCCGCGCTCTTCCTTTTCCACCTGGACCATGATTTCCTGGCCTTCGCGCAGTGCGTCGCGAATGCTGGCGTTGCGGACAT
This sequence comes from Lacisediminimonas sp., assembly GCF_030645335.1. Classification (GTDB taxonomy): domain Bacteria; phylum Pseudomonadota; class Gammaproteobacteria; order Burkholderiales; family Burkholderiaceae_D; genus Lacisediminimonas. Next base: position 21,684 of record NZ_JAUSNH010000245.1, read on the forward strand.
CCACGCCGTCCTTGAAATAGGTGCGGGCGACTTCCTTGAACGGCAGGAAGCCATGGCGGTCTTCACCGTAGCTGATGAAGCAGGCTTCGAGCGATGGCTCGATGCGGGTGATGACGCCCTTGTAGATATTGGATTTGCGTTGCTCGCGACCGGTGGTCTCGATGTCGATGTCGATCAGTTTCTGACCGTCGACGATGGCGACCCGCAATTCTTCTTGCTGGGTCGCATTGAACAGCATGCGCTTCATGTTTTACTCCGTGACCCGAAGGTCTGGTCGTGCCGCAGCGAAAAGCTGCGGCTAGGTACGGGATGTACGCAAGGACGGAGTGCCTGGGGGAGGGGAACTGCCTAACGTGCGACGGCGCTGACGCGCGCGTTGCAACAGGGCGCTGAAACAACTCACCGGCTTCACCTCACGCAGTACGGCCAGCAGGCCGCAATCCGGCTCCGCGGCGCAAACCGGATAAACCGGTTGCGAACGACGCGGCAACAGAAAGCGACCAGCAGGCCAGGTGCGATTGATCAGTGGGCACGATGGCTGTTTCAAACCGGCAAGCCCGCTCTTGGCAAGCTTGCCGGAAATATCCTTACATTCCGGGCATTAAGTCCAACAATCCAGCGACGGTCCGATCGCAACTACGGTGCAACCCTGACGGGCGAGGCTGGAGTGGTGCATACACGCTTTCCATCGTATTCGCGCAATGACTGGCACGGCGACGGGGCCAATGGACTCACCCCTGTGTAGAATGTGCTTTTTATTCTTACACTGCACCGTCAAATAACGGGTGCGAAACAAATTATATTCGCAAAATGAAGGAGTTAGTGAGCGATTCCGGCGTAAAAGCTGCCGGCGCCGGATCCGAATCCCTCCTTCCCCAGGTTACGCTGGTGACGATAGGCGAGGAAGATGCCGGTCAGCGGATAGATAATTTCTTGCTGCGCAGGCTCAAGGGCGTGCCAAAAAGTCATGTTTACCGTGTGTTGCGCTCTGGTGAGGTGCGGGTCAACCGCGGCCGGGTCGACCAGACGTACCGGCTGGTCGAGCGCGATGTCGTGCGGGTGCCGCCGGTGCGCTTGCCGCAGCGCGACGAAAAAATCGTTCCGGGTGCGGAATTCAAGATCCTTCTGGAAGATGATCACTTGCTGGTGATCGACAAGCCGGCCGGCATCGCCGTGCATGGCGGGTCCGGCGTCAGTTACGGCGTCATCGAGCAATTGCGCGCCTCCCGTCCGCAGGCGAAGTTCCTGGAACTGGTGCATCGACTGGATCGCGAAACCTCCGGTATCCTGATGCTGGCCAAGAAGCGCTCGGCCCTGGTCGGCATGCACGAACAGATGCGGGAAGGCACCACCGACAAGCGTTACCTGGTGCTGGTTCATGGCGACTGGCGCAATGCGCGCCAGCATGTACGGCTACCGCTGCATAAGTATACGGGCCCGGATGGCGAGCGGCGCGTGCGGGTGCAGGCAGACGGCTCGCCCTCGCACACGGTCTTCAGTTTGCTCAAAAAGTATGGACCGTTCGCCTTGCTGGAGGCCGAACTCAAGACCGGGCGCACGCATCAGATCCGCGTGCATCTTGCGTCCAGCGGATTTCCGATCGCGGGCGATGACAAATATGGCGACTTTGCGCTGAACAAGATGTTGCAGAAGGCAAATGACGAATACGGCGTGCTCAAGCGCATGTTCCTGCATGCGCATCAACTGACGTTTACGCACCCGGCAACGGGTGCGCAGCTCACCCTGAATGCTCCGCTACCGGCCGATTGCATGCGCTTCCTGGAATCCCTCGAGTCACGCGCATCGCCTGGCGGCAAATTTCGCAATGCATAGTCCGGCGACGCTGGAATACCGAAAATAAAATGGCAAAAAAACAATACGACCTGATAGTCTTCGATTGGGACGGTACGCTGATGGACAGCACCGGCGCCATCGTGCGCTGCATCCAGATGGCGGCGCGCGACCTTGGCTTGCCGGTTCCCGACAACCGTGCCGCGGCTTATGTGATCGGCCTGGGGCTGCATGAGGCAATGGCCGCGGCGCTGCCCGGCCTGGACCCGAAGATGTATCCGGAAATCGTCGAGCGTTACCGGTTCCATTACCTGTCCAGGGATCATGACCTGACATTGTTCGACGGCGTGCGGGAAATGCTGGCGGACCTGGCTGGGCAAGGGTATTTCCTGGCGGTGGCCACCGGCAAGAGCCGGGTTGGTTTGAACCGCGCGCTGGACGCCATGCAGATGACCTCCGTGTTCGACGCGACCCGCTGTGCCGATGAAACGTTTTCCAAGCCGCATCCGGCCATGTTGCATGAAATCACCCGGGAGCTGGGCCAGGACATGCAGCGCACGGTCATGATCGGTGACACCACGCACGATCTGCTGATGGCGCGCAATGCCGGCGCCGCCGGGATCGGCGTGCATTATGGTGCGCATGAAGCCGCCGAGCTGGACGCCTTGCAACCGGCGTTCTCCGCCAGTTCGGTGGCGCAGTTGCATCAGTGGCTGCTTGAACACGCCTGATGAGTGCAGTGCCGGACAATCTTGTTTTCGTGTGCGCCGCTGGCGATGTCGTGGATGGCGGCACGGGCAAGCGTTTTCCTGTGACCGCCAGCGGCGAGGAGCGCACCGGCTTCGTGATCCGCTTCCGCGGACGGATCCATGCCTACCTCAACCGATGCGCCCATATTCCCATCGAGATGGACTGGCGCGAGGGTGAATTTTTTGAATCGAGCGGCCTGTACCTGATGTGCGCCACCCACGGCGCGCTCTACCTGCCCGAAACCGGGCAGTGCGCAGGCGGCCCCTGCCGTGGCGGAAGGCTGCTGCCGATTGCCGTGCATGAACGTAACGGCGCAATCTATTGGGAACCGGATGAGATCATCCGGCCTGTTTTGGCATAAAGGAAATACCGCATCATGGATGACAATTACACACCAGCCAACAGCGGCGCAGCGCCCTCGCCGGGGGCCAGCACCAACGCCACAGGCAAGCCGGAAGGGTCCCGCTGGGAGCGCGAGGCGCTGGAGCGGCTGGCCTTTGCCCAGTTGAACGAGGCGAAAGCCAAGCGCCGCTGGTCCATCTTTTTCCGGCTCGTCACCTTGCTGATCGCGGGCGTATTGATCTGGCAGATTTTCGACTTCGGCACCGGCGACCTTGAGTCCGTCGGCCGCCATACGGCGCTCATCGAGATCGAAGGCAGCATCGAGAGCGGCAAAGGCAGCGGGTCTGCCGATAACGTCATCCTTGCACTGAACAAGGCGTATGCAGCTGCTGACGTCGCGGCGGTGATCATGCGCATCAACAGCCCGGGCGGAAGCCCGGTGCAGGCCGGCATCATCTACGATGAAATGCAGCGCCTGCGCCGATCCCATCCGCAACGGCCGCTGTACGTGGTGGTGGACGAAATGTGTGCGTCGGGCGGTTATTACGTTGCCGCTGCGGCGGACCAGATCTTTGTCAACAAGGCCAGCATCGTCGGTTCGATCGGGGTGTTGATGGATGGATTCGGCTTCAGCGAGCTGATGGGAAAACTGGGCGTAGAACGGCGCTTGCTGACGGCCGGCGAAAACAAGGGATTCCTCGATCCATTCAGTCCGCAAACGCCGCGCCATCGGGAATATGCGCAAACCATGCTCAATGAAGTGCACCAGCAGTTCATCAGCGCGGTGCGCGAAGGTCGCGGCAAGCGCCTGAAGGAATCGCCAGAGATGTTTTCCGGCCTGTTCTGGTCCGGCGCCAAGGCAGTCGAGCTGGGCCTGGCCGACGGATTCGGGACGGTCGATTCGATTGCCCGCAATGTCGTGAAAGCCGAGGACATCGTTGACTATTCCGTGCACGAAGGCTTCCCGGAAAGGGTGCTCAAACGTTTCGGCGCTGCTGCAGGGGAGGGCGCGCTGCGCTCGCTGATGCAAAGTAACGGGATGTCGCGGCAGATGCGCTGACAGAGCGGCAAGTGGTGCAGCGGATGCCGGCGTTTTCCCGGTCTCGTCATTCAGTGCGAAATCGATCGAGAATGGCCTTGCCATCCGCGCAGGATTGTCTATAGTGGAATTGATGGCGCCTGGCAGTTTGCCCTTGCCATCCAATCGACAGCATTGATCGTGCTGTCCGGGAAGTTATGCTTCCTGACCCTTGGCTCTGTGACCAGAGCCTGCAAAGCGGCGGCGCAATACCGCCGCTTTGTCTTTGTGCAATCGGTTTGCACAATCACCGGCACCGGCATGTCCGCGCTAGCTGGCCAGGAACAGGAATACGGTGGGCTGCTTTTGCAATTGACGGGCCCAGTCTTCCCCGACTTCTTTCCATTGCCGCGCGGTCCGGGTGTGGATGCTTTCCGTGTCCAGCGTCAGGTTGGTGGCGACGCAGATCAGCGTGTCGGCACGGCAATGCCGCAACAGTGCCTCGAACAAGGCAGCGTTGCGATACGGCGTTTCAATGAAAAGCTGGGTTTGTCGCTCCTGCTGCGAGCGCTGCTCCAGCGCCTTGATCCTGCTGGCCCGTTCGCCGGCGTCGACCGGCAGGTAGCCATTGAAGGCAAAGCTCTGGCCATTGAGTCCGCTGGCCATCAATGCCAGCAGCAGCGATGAAGGACCGACCAGCGGATGGATGCGGATGCCGCGCGCATGCGCCACGCGCACCAGGTCGGCGCCGGGATCGGCCACGGCGGGAACGCCTGCCTCCGACAACAGACCGGCGCTGCCTCCCTGTACCAAGGGCAGCAACAATTCGGGCAGGCGCCTGGCCTCAGTGTTGACGTTGAGTTCTTCTATCCGGATCTGCTGCAAGGGCAGCGCCAGCGGATGGGTTTGCGCGACTGCTTTCAGGAATGCGCGTGCCGTTTTTGCATTTTCGGCAATGAAGTAATCAAGCCGGGCGGTGATTGCCAGCGCGCTGGCGGGAATGACTTCCAGCGGATTGCCGGCCACGCCAGGCGAAGTCAGCACGTTGGGTACCAGGTAGAGGTCGCCGGCCATCGGTTCAGTCCCTGCCGTGTTGCTGGAACAAGGTGACGCCCGCGCGGCGCAGCATGCTGCACAGCGCAATCAGCGGCAAGCCGGTCAGGGCAGTCGGATCCGGGCTTTCGATTCGTTCGATGAGGGCAATACCCAAGCCTTCGTTTTTTGCACTGCCGGCGACATCGTAGGGCTGCTCGATGCGCAGGTAGGCGTCGAGTTCCTGGTCGGGCAAGTTGCGAAACGTGACCAGTGTGCGAACTTCTTCGATTTGCACCGGCTGCGGTGCGCCGTCCCGTGTGTCGAGCAGGCACAGCGCGGTATGGAATATGACTTGCCGCCCGCGCATCAGCTGTAGCTGGGCCAGCGCCCTGGCATGCGATCCGGGTTTGCCGATCTGCAGGTCGTCGAGCGTGGCCACTTGGTCCGAGCCGATGATCAGTGCACCGGGCGCGTCGGCGCTGATGGCCTGGGCCTTTTCCCGCGCCAGTCGCAATGCGGTGGCGTCGGGCCGTTCCCCGGTGGCCGGCGTTTCATCGATCGATGGCGAGATCGCGGAAAACGGCAAGTGCAGCCGGGACAGCAGATCCTGGCGGTAGCGTGAACTGGAAGCCAAGATCAGGCGCAAAGGGGCAGGGGTCATGCAACTGGCGGTCAAAGGGAGTCGGGCGGCCGGGGCCGGGTGCGCGGGAGCAGTCAATGATGCTGTAAAGCTTTGACTGCAAAGCAGAAACGCTGCTATTATCGCAGGTTTTCCGGATCGCGCGAGCTATGGGAACACACGACGTCGACGCCTTCGAATTTTGCCGCAAGCAGGAATTGCGCAGCGGCGAGGCCAGTGTGGCAGGGTTTGTGCGGCTTGCCGCTGAGACGCTTGATTCGTCTGGCGTCATTCGCTGGTCGGTGCAGGGCGGGTCCGATGGCCGCGGTCATTTGCAGATGGACTTGCATGTCGCCGGCACGGTCAGCCTGCGCTGCCAGCGGTGTCTCGGGCCGATGCAGCACCAGATCGATTCGCATGCCGTCGTCATTGTCGCGGCCGACGACGAGTCTGCCGACGAACTGGACCTGCAACTGGCCGATGAGCCGGTCGAAGTCATTGTCGGTTCGACCGCATTGGATCTGTTGACGCTGGTCGAGGACGAGGCCCTGCTGGCCTTGCCACCGGCGCCGCGGCACGAGCAGTGCACTGGTGACAGCCAGGCGGTTGCGCCAGCGGAAAAAAAGGAATCGCCGTTTGCCGTACTCGGCAAACTAAAGCGCTGAACCGGACGCTCGCCGGCTTGGCGACGGACAATTCGGGCAAAGGGGCAGGCCGGCAGCAAAGAAACACCGGCCGCCTGTGTTAAAATTTCGCATCTTACGATTCAGGAGTAATCATGGCTGTTCAGCAAAACAAGAAGTCGCCGTCGAAGCGTGGCATGCATCGCTCGCACGACGCCCTCAACACCGAGCAGTTGGCAATCGCGGTTGACGGCAAGACCGGTGAAGTCCATCGTCGTCATCACATTTCGCCTACCGGCATGTACCGTGGCCGCAAAGTCGTCGCTACCAAGAGCGACGAATAAGAGCGACGAGTAATATCCGTCCACCCTGTCGCAGAAAATGCGGCGCCAGCCAGTGACATCATGTTCGCTCAGCGCCGCTTTTTTCATGCCTGACAACACCTCTTTCGTCATCTCGAATCACGCCTGGCTGGCCGGCTCTTCGGCTAGCGCAACGGGTTACTGATCGCTGCAATGACAATCAAAATTTCCATCGACTGCATGGGGGGCGACCACGGCCCAGGCGTCACCGTGCCCGCCGCCGTTTCATTCGTCAATGCCGAGCCGCAGGCCAGCCTGATCCTGGTCGGTCGCGAAGATGCGATTGCGGCCGAGCTGGTCAAGCTCAATGCAATGGACCATCCACGTCTGTCCATCAAGCACGCCACCGAAGTGGTCGCGATGGACGATTCCCTCGAAGTCGCGCTGCGCCGCAAGAAAGATTCATCGATGCGCGTGGCGATCAGCCTGGTCAAGGATGGCCAGGCGCAGGCTTGCGTGTCGGCCGGCAATACCGGCGCACTGATGGCCGTGTCGCGCTACGTGCTCAAGACCTTGCCCGGCGTGGACCGGCCGGCGATCTGCACCATCCTGCCCAACCAGAAGGGCGGTCCCACCTACATGCTCGACCTTGGCGCCAACGTGGACTGCGAGCCGCAGCACTTGCACCAGTTCGCAATGATGGGCTCGGCGCTGGTTGCTGCGGTCGAGGGCATAGCGCGTCCCAGCGTGGGCTTGCTCAATGTCGGCGAGGAAGACATCAAGGGCAACGACGTGGTCAAGCAGACCGCGGTGCTGTTGCGTGCCGACCATGCAAGCGGCCTGCTGAATTTCCATGGCAATGTCGAGGGCAACGATATTTTCGAAGGCACGACCGACATCGTCGTTTGCGACGGATTTGTCGGCAACATCGTGCTCAAGGCATCGGAAGGACTTGGCCGTTTCGTCAAGAATGCGCTGACCGCCGAATTCAAGCGCAGCGCACTGAACATGCTCGGCGCACTGATTGCGCGCGGCGCGATCAAGGCGTTCTCGCAGCGGATGAATCCTTCGCGCTATAACGGCGCCAGCCTGCTTGGCCTGCGCGGACTTGTATTCAAGAGCCATGGCGGCGAGAATGCCTACGGCTTCGAATGGGCGATACGCCGCGCGTTCGATGCCGCACGTTATGACGTACTATCTCGCATCTCTTTAACGATAGCGCAGTGGATGCCGCAGCAAGGCGAAAGCCCGGCGCCAGCATCGCAACCCGATCAGCAGACAACAGCATGACATCATTCAGCAAGATCATCGGAACCGGCAGCTACCTGCCACCCCGCCGTCTCACCAACCAGGACCTTGCCGCGCAACTGGCGGAAAAGGGCGTTGAAACTTCCGACGAATGGATCGTGTCGCGCAGCGGCATTTCGGCACGGCATTATGCCGACGAAGGCGTCTACTCCAGCGACCTCGCAGTCGAAGCCGCCAGGCGTGCGCTGGACATGGCGGGTTTGCAGCCCGAGGACATCGACCTGATCATCGTCGCCACCTCGACGCCGGATTTCCTCGGCGGTTTTCCCAGCACAGCTTGCGTGGTGCAGCGCAAACTGGAAATAAAGAACGAGTGCGCCGCTTTCGACGTCCAGGCCGTATGCAGCGGTTTCGTCTATGCATTGTCGATTGCCGACAGCTTCATCAAATCCGGTGCGCATCGCAAGGTGCTGGTCATCGGCACTGAAGTATTTTCGCGCATCCTCAATTTCGAGGACCGAACCACTTGCGTGCTGTTTGGCGATGGCGCCGGCGCCGTGGTGCTGGCCGAATCGGCCGAGCCGGGCATCCTCGCGACCAAGATGCATGCAGATGGCCGTCACGCCGACATACTGTGCGTGCCCGGCAACGTCAGGAATGGCGCAGTCGACGGCAGTGGCTTCCTGTACATGGATGGTCCCGCAGTGTTCAAGCTGGCGGTATCCGTGCTCGACAAGGTCGCCCACGAAACCTTGAAGATGGCCGGCATGCAAGCCTCGGAGGTCGATTGGCTGATACCGCACCAGGCTAACCTTCGGATCATGCACGGCTCCGCCAAAAAACTCGGCGTGCCGCTGGAAAAGATGGTCGTGACGGTGGATCAGCACGGCAATACATCGGCTGCATCGATTCCGCTCGCACTGGACCTGGCTGTGCGCGACGGTCGCGTTGCCAAGGGGCAGACCGTGATGATGGAAGGCGTGGGCGGCGGTTTCACCTGGGGCGCCGTGCTGGCGCGCATGTAGGCGCATTACACTGCGACCAACGCATCCGAACGCATCGACTTCGAATTCTTATCCTCTTGGTTTCATGACACCATTCTCATTTGTCTTCCCCGGACAGGGCGCGCAGTCGATCGGCATGCTCAACGGCTTTGCCGGCAATGGCGCCGTGCGCGATACCGTGGCCGAGGCGTCCGACGCCATTGGCTTTGATCTCGCCAAATTGATTGCCGAAGGCCCGAAAGAAGCACTCGACCTGACCACCAATACCCAACCCGTCATGCTCACCGCCGCCGTTGCCACCTGGCGCGCCTGGCTGGCGGCTGGCGGCCCGATGCCGGCGCTGGTCGCAGGGCACAGCCTGGGTGAATATTCGGCGCTGGTCGCCGCCGGCGTCATCGGTTTCAAGGATGCCGTGCCGCTGGTGCGCTTTCGCGCCATGGCCATGCAGGAAGCGGTGCCGGTCGGCGCTGGCGGCATGGCAGCGATACTGGGCCTGTCGGACGAAGACGTGCGCGCAGCCTGTGCCGAAGCGGCGCAGGGCGAGGTGGTCGAGGCGGTCAACTACAATGCGCCGGCGCAAGTCGTGATCGCCGGCGACAAGGCCGCCGTGGAGCGCGCCTGTGAAGTCGCCAAGGCCAAGGGCGCCAAGCGCGCATTGCCGCTGGCGGTTTCCGCGCCCTTCCATTCGTCCTTGCTGAAACCGGCTTCGGTGCGATTGCAGCAATACCTGCAAAATGTCGCATTTTCCGCGCCGCAGATTGCGTTGATCAATAACGTTGACGTGGCGATCGTGTCCGACCCGGCAGCCATCAAGGATGCACTGGTGCGCCAGGCGGCCAGCCCGGTCCGATGGGTCGAGACGCTGCAGGCCATGGCGGCGCAGGGCGTCATGCACATCATCGAATGCGGTCCCGGCAAGGTGCTCAGCGGCCTGACCAAACGGATCGGCAGCGATTTCACCGCAGAATCGATCGTGGACCAGGCTTCACTGGATAAAATACTGGAGAGCCTCAAATGAGCGCACAAGCGGCAACACTGGACAAGCAAGTAGCGCTGGTCACCGGCGCATCGCGCGGTATTGGCCGCGCAATCGCCATCGAGCTGGCAAGGCAAGGTGCGCGCGTGATCGGCACGGCGACGTCGGAAGCGGGCGCCGAGGCGATCTCTGCCAACCTGGCCGGCATCGGGCCGCAGGCCGGCCGTGGCGCAGTGCTGAATGTGAACGACGCCGAGGCTTGCAGCACACTGATTGACAGCATCCAGAAAGAATTCGGCGGCATCAGCATCCTGGTCAACAATGCCGGCATTACCCAGGACCAGCTGGCCATGCGCATGAAAGACGAGGAATGGGACGCCGTCATCGCGACCAACCTGACGTCGGTGGCGCGCCTGGCGCGCGGCGTGCTGCGCGGAATGATGAAAGCCAAGGCCGGGCGCATCATCAACATTACCTCGGTGGTCGGCTCGGCCGGCAACGCCGGCCAGATGAATTACGCGGCGGCCAAGGCCGGTGTGGCGGGCATGAGCCGTGCGCTGGCGCGTGAAATCGGCAGCCGTAACATGTCCGTGAACTGTATTGCGCCCGGATTCATCGACACCGACATGACGCGTTCGCTGACGGAGCAACAGATCAGCGCATTGTTGCAGCAAATTCCGCTGGGCCGTTTCGGACTTCCGGAAGACATTGCAGCAGCAGTCTGTTTCCTGGCTTCGCCGCAGGCGAGCTACATTACCGGCACCACACTGCATGTGAACGGCGGCATGTACATGGCGTAGAAGTCGGTGCAGTACACGGCGCAAGCGTCTGTCCGGCGCTTTCGCCCTATGGCAGCAAGACCCAAAAGTGATTTCTGGTGCCGCAAACCTGATAAAATGCGCGCACTTTCTGTAACCCACCCCCTGGAGGCAAAAGATGTCGGATATCGAATCACGCGTTAAGAAGATCGTCGCTGAACAACTCGGCGTTCCTGAAGCAGATATCAAGATCGAATCGTCGTTCGTCGACGACCTCGGTGCAGATTCGCTGGATACCGTCGAACTCGTCATGGCACTGGAAGACGAATTCGAAATGGAAATCCCGGACGAAGAAGCCGAGAAGATCACCACCGTTCAGCAAGCAATCGACTACGCAACGGCGCACGTCAAGGCCTGATTGCGCAGGTAAGGGAAAGCCAGGTATTTCAGGAGATCCGTTTGGGCCGCTCACAACAGCGTCGCGTCGTTATCACCGGGTTGGGCTGCGTGTCCCCGATCGGCAATTCGGTTGCAGAATCATGGGATGCACTGACCGCCGGGCGATCAGGTATCGCGACCATCACCCGCTTCGATACAGAAGCCTTCAGCACCCGCTTTGCCGGTGAAGTGAAGGGTTTCCGGATCGAAGACTACATACCGGCCAAGGAAGCCCGTCATATGGATACGTTCATCCACTATGGCATGGCGGCCGGAATCCAGGCGATGAAGGATAGCGGCCTTGTGGTCGACGAATCCAATGCCGAACGGATTGGCGTATTGGTCGGATCCGGTATCGGCGGCTTGCCGCTGATCGAAGAAACGCATGCAGAGCTAACCAAGCGCGGTCCGCGCCGCATCAGCCCGTTTTTCGTGCCGGCGTCGATCATCAACATGATTTCCGGACACCTGTCCATCATGTTTGGCCTGAAAGGGCCGAACCTTGCCATTGTCACCGCCTGTACCACCGGTTTGCATTGCATCGGTGCAGCCGGACGGATGATCGAATATGGCGATGCCGACATCATGATTGCCGGCGGCTCCGAATCGACCATTTCCCCGCTCGGCCTGGGTGGATTCGCGGCGGCACGTGCACTGTCGGCGCGCAACGACGATCCGGCGACCGCGTCCCGTCCATGGGACCGGGACCGTGACGGTTTCGTGCTCGGTGAGGGCGCGGGGGTCATGGTGCTCGAAGAGTACGAACATGCCAAGGCGCGTGGCGCGCGCATCTATGCCGAACTGCTCGGATTTGGCATGAGTGCGGATGCCCACCACATGACCGCTCCGCTGGAAGACGGCGACGGCGCCCGCCGCTGCATGATTTCTGCAATGAAAGATGCCGGGATCAATCCCGACCAGGTTGACTACGTCAATGCGCATGGCACCTCGACGCCCTTGGGCGATGTCGCTGAGACCGTCGCCATCAAGCGCGCACTCGGCGACCATGCCTACAAGATCGTGGTCAATTCGACCAAGTCGATGACAGGCCACCTGCTGGGCGGCGCTGGCGGACTGGAATCGGTATTCACGGTACTGGCAGTGCACAAGCAGTTGTCGCCGCCAACCATCAATATTTTCAACCAGGATCCTTCCTGCGACCTCGACTACTGCGCCAATGTCGCCCGCGACATGCCAATCGACATTGCCGTAAAGAATTCGTTCGGCTTCGGCGGAACGAACGGCACGCTGATCTTCGGCAAAGCCTGACCGGACACTGCCCCGCTGTAGCGGGGCAGCCCGCTACCCATCATGTCGATTGCCGCGTCGGTGCTCATCAGCCCGTCCCGGCTGCTCCAACGCCTGGTTGCGCTGCTCGGAATTGCCATTGCAGTCATTGGCTGCCGGTTCGCCCTGGTCGGATTCCTGGCGCCTGCATCGCGCACTTTCCCCACTTCCTCCACAACGCCCTCCCTGCACGTTGAATACGGCTCGCCGGCCTCATCTCTTGAGCTGGTGCTCGCCACGTTATTGCTGCTGCTTGGCCTGGGCCTGATTTATTGCTCTTCCCGCACAAGAAAATCGTTCCAGCTTGATATATCCGGTGTCGGTGAAATCCGGTTGAGGGAACATGACACACGTGCTGTTGCGGACTCCGCAAAAAGTTCCCGGAACCGCCGGTCCGACGGTGAAACGGTTCAGTTGATGGACGACTCCACGATCTGGCCCAATCTGCTGGCGCTGCGGCTGCGCCGGCCAGATGGAAGCCGGATCGGCTTGATCGTGCTGCCCGACATGGTGGCGCCCGACAGTTTTCGCGCCCTTGTCGTTGCAGTGCAGTGGATCGCCGCTCGTGACAGCACAAACGGAACGTGACCGCATCAGGAGCAAGCACTCCGGGCGCTGACGCAGAACTTAACCGAAATTTGAACTTGTTCTATTTCCTATGGTCAATATCAGGCTGCGTAGTCTTGCAGGTAAAGAAAGGTCAGGGCGTTGACCACCGAGCGCGACATTGATCAGTTGCTGGTCGAGCGTGTCCAGCGCGGTGACAAGAAAGCGTTCGAGCTGCTGGTCGTCAAGTATCAGCGCAAGTTGATGCGGCTGGTGTCGCGCCTTGTGCGCGACCAGGCCGAGGCCGAGGATGTGGTGCAGGAGGCGTTCATCAAGGCCTATCGCGCGCTGCCGCAGTTCCGTGGCGACTCCGCTTTCTATACCTGGCTTTACCGTATCGGCATCAATACAGCGAAGAACTACCTCGTGACGCAGGGCCGGCGCGCACCGACGTCCACCGAAGCGGATGCGGAAGAGGCCGAGACCTTCGATGATGGTGAACATTTGCGCGATATCAATACGCCTGAGTCGATGCTGGCTACCAAGCAAATCGCGGAAACGGTGAATGTGGCGATGGATGCACTACCCGACGAGTTGCGCATGGCAATTACATTGCGGGAAATCGAGGGATTAAGCTACGATGAGATCGCCGAAGCAATGGGCTGCCCGATAGGCACGGTGCGCAGCAGGATCTTCAGGGCGCGCGAGGCAATTGCCGAAAAATTGCGTCCCTTGCTGGGGACCGCGCTCGATAAAAGATGGTAGCGCTGTGGCGCAGTAACGACACAGCGCAATGAAGCAATGAAGCAAAGATCCGATGAAGCAATAATGCGATGACCGGATGGAATCACGATTCAGGTAGATCGTCGGGCAGCGTCGGTGACTGCATTCAACACAAGATACTCAACAAGCGATAGGCTTTGCAAAGCGCGCAGGATATGAATACCAAGACCACCATGCATGACAGGATTTCGGCATTTGCCGACGGCGAACTGCCGGATGCGCAAGTCGACGCCGTGATGAAGGACCTGGCCACGCCGGAAGGTCGCGCCGCTTGGGAGGCCTATCACCATGCCGCCGATGTGATGCGCAGCGAGGACATGGATGTCGCACTGTCGCCTGGTTTTTCGGCGCGCATGGCCGCGCGCCTCGACGCCGAGCCGACCGTACTGGCGCCGCCACCGGCTGTCGCGGCCGACACCGGCAAACAAGCCAGCCGGTTCTGCTGGCGCCGGTTTGCCGCCCCGGCACTGGGCGCGGCGGCGGTTGCCGCACTGGCCTTCATCCTCACCCCACCGGGTTTGAAAAGCTTGCACAATGAGCCTGCCGGCCCGGTGCAGGCAGTGGCCACCGCCAGTCAGTCCATCTCGCATGCCTCCGTGATCGCCGCCGCGGCGCCGGCCGGCGCCGGCGGCGCAATCGCGTTGCGCGCATCCGACCTCGAGGCCTACGTACAGGCGCATCAACCTGCTTCGCCGGCAGTCGACGGTGCCGCCCAATTCGCCAGTCCGATTGTTCCGGACAGTAGCGCGGCGAAATAGCTCACATGCACCGGCTGCTGCTTTTGCTGAGGCTGGTCGCGGTTGGCTTCGCAGTCCTGGTCGCTGCAGCGCAGGCGCAGACTACGGATCGAACTGCTTCGCGATCGCTCGCCAGCGCACCGCAGCGGGATGCCGCGTCGCTGCTGCGCGCCGCCAGGACCGCCGCCCAACGCCTGAACTATGCCGGCACCTTTGTCTACCAGCAAGGCAGCCAGGTGCGCAGTTCGCGCATTACCCACGTGTTTGATGGCCGCAACGAACTGGAAAAGCTGGAAGTCCTGGATGGTGTTGCGCGGGAATACCTGCGCACCAACGACGAGATCGTGGCCTACCTGCCGCAGTCACGCACGCTGCGCATGGAAAAACGGGTCACGCAAGACGTCTTTCCGGCGATCATCGGCGCCACGCCAGCCGAGCTGGCAGGGCATTATGAGATCCGCAGTGGCACTTCCGAGCGCATCGCCGGCTTTGAAGCCGATTCGGTCCGGCTCAAGCCAAAAGACCGGCTGCGGTATGGTTATGCGCTGTGGATCGAGCGTGCCACCGGACTGCTGCTGCGGGTGCAGACGCTGGACGACAAGGGCGAGGTCATCGAGCAGATCACCTTTACCCAACTCGATATCGGCCGTATCGATCGCAGCAGGGTGAAGCCAGGCATTGCCGATACCCGCGGCTGGCGCGTCGAAAACGTGGTCATCAAGGGCGCAGACCTTGCCGGTTGGTCGGTACGCGGCCTGCCGCCCGGCTTTCGCAAGGTGCGCGAGATCCGGCGCCTGGTCAGCGACCGCGACAAACCCGCGTCTGCGGAGGGTGCAGCTGCCCCCGCCACGCGCGAAGTCTCGCAGATTGTTTTTTCGGATGGACTGGCGGCGATTTCGGTTTTCATCGAACCGATGACGCAAGGCCGGACCGAAGCTTCCGTGCGGCAAGGCGCCATGCATATCGTCGGAAAGCGACAGGGCGATTTTTGGCTTACCATTGTCGGGGAAGTACCTTCCGAGGCGATCCGCCAGGTTGCCACCTCGATTGAATTCAAGCTTGCCAGGTAAAATTGGAGAAGTGAAAAAAGTGGAAAAAGTGAAAAAAGTGACTATGAAATCGGACTCACCGGACTCACCGGACTCGCTGCTCAGGACCATCATTGTCGCCCTATTTTTCAGTGCATCCGTAGCGCTTGCCCTGCCAGTGGCCGGCGTCGTCGCGCCTGCCTTCGCAGCGGCGCCCGCCGGTTTGCCGGACTTCACGGACCTGGTCGACCGCGCCGGCCCGGCAGTGGTCAATATCCGTACCAGTGAGCGCGCCAAGATTGGCGCTAATGGCAATGGCGCGGGCGCGGGGCCCGAAGATGAAGAGATGCAGGAGTTTTTCCGGCGCTTCTTCGGCATTCCGATACCGCCGCGCCAGCAGCAGCCTGCGCCCAACCAGCGCCGCAAGGCTCCCCAGAGCGAAGAACTGGTGCCGCGTGGCGTGG
The DNA here is from genome assembly GCF_030645335.1 of Lacisediminimonas sp. Taxonomy (GTDB): domain Bacteria; phylum Pseudomonadota; class Gammaproteobacteria; order Burkholderiales; family Burkholderiaceae_D; genus Lacisediminimonas. Next base: position 37,433 of record NZ_JAUSNH010000245.1, read on the forward strand.
GTTCCGGATTCATCGTGTCGGCTGACGGTTTCGTGCTCACCAACGCCCACGTTGTCGATGGTGCGGACGAGGTGTACGTCACGCTGACCGACAAGCGCGAGTTCAAGGCCAGGATTGTCGGCATCGACAAGCGCAGCGACGTTGGCGTCGTCAAGATCGAAGGCAGCAACCTGCCACGGCTGGCGGTCGGCGATTCAAGCAAGGTCCGGGTCGGTGAATGGGTGCTGGCGATCGGCTCGCCATTCGGGCTGGACAATACCGTTACCGCCGGCATCGTTTCGGCAAAAGCGCGCGATACCGGTGATTACCTGCCATTGATCCAGACCGACGTTGCCGTGAATCCGGGCAATTCCGGCGGCCCCTTGCTCAATATGCGCGGCGAAGTCATTGGCATCAATTCCCAGATCTATAGCCGTTCCGGTGGCTACATGGGAATTTCATTCGCGATACCGATCGATGAGGCAATCCGGGTTGCGGACCAGTTGCGCACCAGCGGCAAGGTCACCCGGGGCCGGATTGGCGTGGCGATTGGCGAGGTGACCAAGGATGTCGCCGAATCGCTCGGACTGCAGCGCGCGCAGGGTGCGCTGGTGCAGCGGGTAGAGCCTGCGTCGCCGGCTGAAAAAGCGGGCATCGAAGCGGGCGATATCATCCTGCGCTACAGCGGCACGCCGATTGAAAAAGCCAGCGACCTGCCGCGCCTGGTCGGCAACACCAAGCCGGGAACCCGTGTCACGCTGGCTGTCTGGCGCAAGGGGGCGGCGCGCGACATCAGCGTCACCATCGCCGAAATGGAAGCCGAGAAAACCGCCAAGAAGGAAGCAGCCAAGCCGAAGGTTGCGCCGGCGTCCAATATGCTCGGGCTGGCCGTTACCGACCTGACCGACGCCCAGAAGAAAGAGTTGCGGCTGGATGGCGGGGTACTGGTGGAAGCGTCGGACGGATCGTCTGCCCGTGCCGGCCTGCGTCCGGGCGATGTCATCCTGCGCATCAACAATACCGATATCAAGGATGCCAAGCAGTTCAGTGCGGCGGTGGCCAAACTCGAGCCCAAGCGTGCCGCACTGTTACTGGTGCGGCGCGGCGAAGCAACCCAGTTCGTGCCGGTCAAGCCCTGACCGGTCGCCGTAGCCGTGCGCCCGAACTGCCCTGACATGTCTGCAACCGGCATGCCAGGGCGGGTCTTTGTCGAAATCACAGGTGCATCCGGCCGCCGCGGCCGCTGTGCTGCTGTGGGCGGCTTGCCACCGTGATCCGGTTCACCCTGTATGGCCGTAGCTGGTGCCACCTGTGTGACGACATGCGGGACGCACTGGAAGCCGCTCTCGCGTCCGCCATTGCCTCATCCTCCAGCCTGGTCGACTACTGCATCGATGTCATCGACATCGATGCAGTAGTCGATGTCGATCCCGATCTTGCCGCACGCTATGACGAACTGGTGCCGGTGCTGATTGCCCAGCGACCCGGTGGCGAGCCGGAACAGCTGTGCCACTATTTCCTCGATCCGGCACGGCTGCACGCCTTCCTCGCAGGCTGAGTGCCTGCTTGCGGTGCCGCATGGAACGGCTATTAGCGCCGATTTCCGGTAAAATGCGCCGATTCACCCTGCACCAGGCGCTCAATTGCGGCACCCCGCAAACAGCGCTTTTTTTATATTGCCATCCTGTTAATGAAGAACATCCGTAATATTTCCATCATCGCCCACATCGACCCTGGCAAGTCGACGCTCGCCGATCGCATCATCCAGATCTGTGGTGGCCTGTCGGATCGCGAAATGGAAGCGCAGGTGCTCGACTCGATGGACCTGGAGCGCGAGCGCGGCATCACCATCAAGGCCCAGACTGCAGCGCTGAACTACAAGGCGCGTGACGGCCAGGTCTATAACCTGAACCTGATCGATACGCCTGGTCACGTCGACTTCAGTTATGAAGTCAGCCGCTCGCTGTCGGCCTGCGAAGGCGCGCTGCTGGTGGTGGACGCATCGCAAGGGGTGGAAGCGCAAACGGTCGCCAATTGCTACACCGCGATTGAACTCGGGGTGGAAGTGGTGCCGGTCCTGAACAAGATCGACCTGCCGTCGGCCGATCCGGAAAATGCCATCAGCGAAATCGAAGAAGTGATCGGCATCGACGCCACCGACGCCGTGCGCTGCTCGGCCAAGACCGGCCTGGGTGTCGAGGACGTGCTCGATTCGCTGATCACCCGGGTGCCGCCGCCCAAGGGCGATCCGGACGCACCGCTGCAAGCCCTGATCGTCGATTCCTGGTTCGACAATTATGTCGGCGTGGTGATGCTGGTGCGCGTGATGAACGGCACGCTGCGGCCCAAGGACAAGATCCTGCTGATGGCCACCGGCTCGCAGCATCTGGTGGAAAGTGTCGGCGTATTTACGCCGAAGTCGATTGACCGGCCATCGCTGTCTGCCGGCCAGGTCGGCTTTGTGATTGCCGGCATCAAGGAATTGAAGGCAGCCAAGGTCGGCGACACCATCACGCTACAGGGCAAGCCGGCCAAGGAGCCGCTGCCCGGCTTCAAGGAAGTGCAGCCACAAGTGTTCGCCGGATTGTTCCCGGTCGAAGCCAACCAGTACGACGCGCTGCGCGACTCGCTCGAAAAGCTCAAGCTCAACGACTCCGCCTTGCAGTACGAGCCGGAGGTATCGCAGGCGCTCGGCTTTGGTTTCCGCTGCGGCTTCCTTGGCCTGTTGCACATGGAAATCGTGCAGGAGCGCCTGGAGCGCGAATTCGACATGGAGCTGATCACCACTGCACCGACGGTGATCTATGAAGTCGAGATGAACGACGGCAGCATCCTGATGGTCGACAATCCCTCCAAAATGCCGGAGCCGCCGAAGATCGAGGAGATCCGCGAACCGATTGTCACGGTCAACCTGTACATGCCGCAGGAATACGTCGGCTCGGTGATCACGCTGTGTACGCAAAAGCGCGGCGTGCAGATCAACATGAGCTATCACGGCAAGCAGGTGCAACTGACCTACGAGATGCCGATGGCGGAAATCGTGCTCGACTTTTTCGACAAGCTGAAATCCACCTCGCGCGGTTATGCGTCGATGGATTACGAGTTCAAGGAATACCGCGCCGCCGACGTGGTCAAGGTCGACATGCTGATCAACAGTGAAAAAGTCGATGCGCTGGCAATCATTGTCCACCGCGCCAACAGCCAGTACCGGGGCAGGGCAGTCGCCGCCAAGATGCGCGAACTGATTCCGCGGCAAATGTTCGACGTCGCCATCCAGGCTGCGATCGGCGCCAACATCATCTCGCGCGAGAACGTCAAGGCACTGCGCAAGAACGTGCTGGCCAAGTGCTATGGCGGTGACATCAGCCGCAAGCGCAAGCTGCTCGAAAAACAAAAAGCCGGCAAGAAGCGGATGAAACAGGTCGGCTCGGTGGAAATACCGCAAGAAGCCTTCCTGGCGATATTACAAGTGGACGAAAAATAACAATGAGCCTGCAAGCACTGCTGAGCAATTTTGCCCTGATCCTGTTCGTACTGACCGTTGTCACCGGCATCGTCTGGTTCCTCGACGTATTCTGGCTGGCGCGCCAGCGGCGGGCACGGGCCGACGCGGTACTGGCGGACTACGACGCGCGCCAGGCAAAAATGGCCGGCGAGGGTATCCGCATGGACCAGGCTGGCCGCAGCGCCATGGTTGCCGACATCCTGCGCCAGCCGGTCTGGATCGAATATTCGGGGAGTTTTTTCCCGGTCATCGCGGTCGTTTTCTTCTTGCGCTCGTTTTTGTTCGAGCCCTTCAAGATTCCATCGAGCTCGATGGTTCCGACGCTGCAAATCGGCGATTTAATCCTGGTCAACAAATTTACCTACGGCGTGCGCCTGCCGGTGGTGAACAAGAAAATCATCGATATCGGCACGCCACAACGCGGCGACGTGATGGTGTTCAAATACCCGAAAGACACCTCGCTGGACTACATCAAGCGGGTGGTCGGCGTTCCAGGTGATAAAATAACGTACAGAAACAAGCGCTTAAGCATCAATGATAAAGACGTTTCTTACAAGCAGATGCCCGATTACCTGGACGAAGAGAGCCTCAGCTACTCGCGCCAGCTGGCCGAAAACCTGAGCGGCGTCGAGCACAAGATCCTGAATGACGAGCGCGCGCCGTCCTACGTGATCAACCCGGACAATTTCGCCGGGCGCGAGCGTTGCAGCTACGATACCGAAGGCTTCACCTGTACCGTGCCGGCTGGACATTACTTCATGATGGGAGATAATCGGGACAACAGCCTGGACAGCCGGTACTGGGGCTTCGTGCCGGATGAATATATTGTCGGCCGGGCATTCTTTGTCTGGATGAACCTGGGCAACCTGAAGCGAATTGGCAGTTTTCAGTAATGGACAGGAGCGAATCGATGCAAGCACGGTCAAAAAGCAAACAGGCAGGCGTGTCGCTCAGTGGCCTGATCATGGTACTGGTGGTGTTGGGCGTCATTGCCGCTTTTGGCTTGAAGCTATTCCCGACCGTCACTGAATACATGGCGGCCAAGAAAGCAATTTCCTATGCCAAGGGTGCCGGTGCCACACCGTCCGAGATCCGCACCTCGTTCGACAAGCAAGCTGATATCAACAACATCAAGACCATTACCGGGAAAGACCTCGAAATCGAACGTGTTGGCGAAGCCTGGGTGGTCGGTTTCTCCTATGAGAAACGGCTGCCCCTGGTTGGCCCCGCCAGCCTGGTAATTGACTATACGGCGTCAACTTCGCCGGATGGAAAAGTCAAGGCGAAGTAGCCTTTTGGCGAATAATGGACCTGAACCTACTGCAGACCCGGCTATGCCACGAATTCAAGGATGCCGCCTTGCTGCAGCAGGCCTTGACGCATCGCAGCCATAGCAGCCTGCACAACGAGCGCCTTGAATTCCTGGGCGACTCGGTCCTCAACTGCGTCGTGGCGTCGCTGCTGTTCGATCGCTATGCCAAGATCGACGAAGGCGACCTGTCGCGGCTGCGCGCCAACCTTGTCAAGCAGCAGTCGCTGTACGAAATTGCGCAGCGCCTTGAACTGTCGCAATTCCTGCGGCTGGGCGAAGGCGAACTGAAGTCCGGCGGTTTTCGCCGGCCGTCCATCCTCGCCGATACGCTGGAAGCCCTGTTCGGCGCGATTTTCCTGGACGGCGGATTCGAAGCCGCCCGCAAGTCGATCCGCTCGCTCTACATCCCGATCCTCGACACCGTCGACCCCAAGACCCTGGGCAAGGACGCCAAGACCCTGTTGCAGGAATACCTGCAAGGCAAGAAAATCCCGCTGCCCCAATACAACGTCGTCGCCACGCACGGTGCCGCGCACAACCAGCAATTCGAAATTGAATGCCTGGTGCCGAAACTCGATATCCATGTTTTCGGGACCGGCGGCAGCCGCCGCGCCGGCGAGCAGGCGGCCGCCAAACTCGCGCTGGAAGCGGTGCAAGCCGTGCTGGTCAAGACCCCGTCCGCCGCACGCAAGAGCAAGCCCCGTACAGCCCAACTGAAGCTGGCCGGCATTGCGACCATCCAGCCCGAGGCGCCGCCGAGCGAACCCCCGGCAGTGGTCAAGCCGGCGCGCGCCGCGCGCAGCGACAAGCTGGCGGACAAGGCGGCTGAAAAGATGCATGACGAGCTCGCCGACCACCTGGCCGACCCTGCCGTACCGCCGGCGGCCAGCACAACGGACAAGCCAGCAGCAGCCGACAAGCCGGCCGCCGCCGACAAGGCGCCGGCAAAACCGGCGCCCGCCGCTGCCGGCAAGCACAATGCCGGCGTAACGCCGCCGGACCAAGCGGAGCAGCCCGGTGCTGCACCGGATTTGCAGCAAACACCCACCGCAGCCAATGCCGGGCAAGAGCCCGAACCCGACCTGTTCGACCAGCCCGTGCTTAACCAGTCAAGGACGGCATAAACTGCCGAGCGCATGACCACTCCCTCAGCACCCCCAGGATTTCGTTGCGGCTATATTGCGATAGTCGGCCGGCCCAACGTCGGCAAATCCACCCTGATGAACCAGCTGATCGGCGCCAAGGTCAGCATCACTTCGCGCAAGGCCCAGACCACCCGTCACCGGATCATGGGCGTGCAGACGCGCGGGGCTGCCCAGTTCATCTACATCGACACGCCCGGCTTCCAGACCCGGCATGCCAATCCGCTGAACCGCAAGCTCAACCGCACCGTGACCGATACGCTGGGCAGCTCGGACGTGATCCTGTTCGTGGTCGAAGCCGGCGCGTTTTCCGGTCCCGACGAACAGGTGCTGGAGCTGCTGCCCAAGGACGTGCCCACGGTCCTGGTCATCAACAAGGCCGACCAGGTCAAGGACAAGGCCAAGCTGATGCCGTTCGCGCAGCAGGTAGCCAGCCGCCATTCGTTCGCCGCCATCGTCCCGGTATCGGCGTCCAAGCGCTTCCAGCTTGACGCGCTGCAGACAGAAATCGAAAAGCTGTTGCCGGAGAATCAACCGATATTCGGCCCAGACGACATCACCGACCGTAGCGAACGCTTCCTTGCTTCCGAGATCGTGCGCGAAAAGCTGTTCCGGCTGGTCGGTGAAGAGCTGCCGTACACCAGCACCGTGTTGATCGAGAAGTTCGAGCAGGAAGGCAAACTGCGCCGGATATTCGCGGTGATCCTGGTCGAGCGCGACAGCCACAAGGCCATGGTGATCGGCAACAAGGGCGCACGCCTGAAAGAAATTTCCACCCAGTCCCGGCTTGACATGGAAAAGCTGTTTGACGGCCCGGTCTATCTTGAGATCTGGATCAAGGTCAAGTCCGGCTGGGCTGACAACGAAGCGGGACTGCGGGCCTACGGATACGAGTAGCACTGGCATGATCGACACCATGTCCCGTGACCAGCGTGACCCGTCTCCCGTGGTCGATGCGTCTGCGGCCGTGGCCCCGGGCGTGCCGGCATCGACAGCACCGGCATCCTCGCCGCCGGCATCGGATTCGGCGCCATCATCGGCAGCAACGCCTTCACCGGCAGTCTCCCCCGCAACCGCCTCGCCGGTACGCAGTGCGCCAGCGCCCAGGCGGGAGTTGCGCATCGTTGGCCAGCCCGGATTCGTGCTGCACAGCTATCCGTACAAGGAAACCAGCCTCATCATCGACCTGTTCTCGCGCGAGCATGGCCGGGTTGCCCTGATCGCCAAAGGCGCAAAGCGGCCGCACTCCCGCTTGCGCGGCGTGCTACAGACATTCCAGCCGCTGTCGGTCGGCTGGAGCGGCAAATCCGAAGTCCGCACGCTGACGGCTGCGGAATGGGTAGGCGGCATGCTGCCGCTTGAAAAGTCCGGCCTGCTATGCGGTTTTTACCTGAATGAATTGCTGGTGCGGATGATTGCCCGCGAGGACCCGCATCCGCACCTGTTCGACCATTATGTCGCCACGCTCAACCAGCTGGCGCACAATGAACCCGCGCCTATCGTGCTGCGCAAGTTCGAACTGGCGCTGCTCAAGGAAACCGGGGTCGCTGCCGAACTCACCGTCAGCGCCCGTAGCGCGCGAGCGGTCCAGCCCGATGAGGCCTATGTGGTCGACCCCGAACATGGCGTGCGCGAGGCCAGGGCCGGCGAGCCGGCCCATGTGCCGGTGGTGGCCGGCAAGACCCTGCTCGACATGGACCGCCAGGACTACAGCGACAACGTGACCCAGGCGCAAAGCAAGCTGCTGCTGCGCTTCCTGCTGGCCCACCACCTGGGCGGCGCGCCGCTGTCGACGCGCCAGATATTGATCGACCTGACCCAGCTTTGAGCCGGGCCACCACAGAAACAGGACCACACCCACACACCGTATGAGCTTTCTGCAACCGAATCCACCGACGATCGAACTCGGCGTCAACATCGACCACGTCGCCACGTTGCGCAATGCGCGCGGCACCCGCTATCCCGATCCGCTGCAAGCCGCGCTGCAAGCCGAAGAAGCGGGCGCCGACGTCATTACGCTGCATCTGCGCGAAGACCGCCGCCACATACGCGACGCCGACGTCATCGCCATCCGGCCGCTGCTCAACACCCGCATGAACCTGGAATCGGCCGTCACCGACGAAATGCTCGACTTTGCCTGCCGCATCCGGCCACAGGACGTCTGCCTGGTGCCGGAGCGCCGCGAGGAAGTCACCACCGAGGGCGGGCTCGACGTCGTGCGTTACTTCGACCAGGTGGAAGCCGCCGTGCGCCGCTTGCAGCAGGAAGGCATTCGCGTGAGCCTGTTCATCGATGCCGACGAGCGCCAGATACAGGCCGCGGCAAAAGCCGGCGCCCCGGTGATCGAGCTGCACACCGGGCGTTATGCCGACGGCAGCGGCGCGCAGCAGCTCGAAGAACTGGCGCGCATCCGCGCCGGCGCGCGCGAAGGCGTTCGCCTGGGCATGAAAGTCAACGCCGGCCACGGCCTGCATTACACCAACGTGCAGGCGATTGCCGGCATCCTGGACATTACCGAACTCAATATCGGTCACGCGATCGTCGCCCAGGCCGTGTTCGACGGCTGGCAAAAATCGGTGCGCGACATGAAGGCCATCATGACTGTTGCGCGGCGCGAGGCGCTGACCTCATGATCTACGGCATCGGCACCGACATCATCCAGATTTCGCGTATCGAAGCCGCACTGGCGCGCAACGGCGATCGCTTTGCCGAGCGCGTGTTGGGTCCGGAAGAACTCGACAAATTCCGGCGCCGCCGTGACAAGGTCGAAGTACGCGGACTGCGCTTCCTGGCCACCCGTTTCGCCGCCAAGGAAGCATTTTCCAAGGCGATCGGCCTGGGCATGCGCATGCCGATGAGCTGGCGCGCGATGCAAACGCTCAATGCGCCGAGCGGACAGCCGGTTGCCGTATGCTCCGGTGTCCTGCAAGAATTCATGCAGAGCAACCACCTCTGCGCACAAGTATCGATAACGGACGAAGCCGACTATGCGGTCGCTTTTGTCATCGTGGAAAAATCATGATGGAGAAGAAATGATGGTGAACAAATGAGTCTGTCCAGCCAGGCCGCAGCAGCCCTCGGTCCCGTCATGCTCGACGTGGCCGGCACGGTCGCCGGGCAGGACGACCTGCGCCGCATTGCCCACCCGCTGACCGGCGGCGTGATCCTGTTTGCGCGCAACTATGAAAACCGCGAACAGCTTACCGCGCTGACCCGTGCGATCCATGCCGCGCGCCCCGGTGTGCTGATTGCGGTCGACCACGAGGGCGGGCGCGTGCAGCGCTTTCGCAGCGATGGCTTCACCCACCTGCCGCCCATGCGCGCACTGGGCAAGCTGTGGGAATCCGACGTGCTGGGAGCAACCCGCGCCGCCACCGCGGTCGGCTTCGTGCTGGCTGCAGAACTGCGCGCCTGCGGCGTCGACCTCTCATTCACGCCGGTGCTTGACCTCGACCATGGCGAATCCGGTGTCATTGGCGACCGCGCCTTCCACCGCGACGCCCGCGTCGTCACGCTGCTCGCCAAGAGCCTGAACCACGGCCTGGCGCTGGCCGGCATGGCCAACTGCGGCAAGCATTTTCCCGGCCACGGTTATGTCCGGGCCGACTCGCATGTCGCTATCCCCGTGGACGAGCGGCCACGCAAGGCGATCGTCGACGAAGACGCCGCACCGTATGCCTGGCTGAACCTGGGCCTGGCGGCCGTGATGCCGGCGCATGTGATCTATCCGGAAGTGGATTCCCAACCGGCCGGTTTTTCCAAAAAATGGCTGGGCATGCTGCGCCGTGACATGCACTTCACCGGCGTCATCTTCAGCGATGACCTGTCGATGGAAGGCGCCAGCGTTGCCGGCAGCGTGACCGATGGCGCACAGGCGGCCTTGTCGGCCGGTTGCGACATGGTCCTGATCTGCAATGCACCGGACAAGGCCGACCAGTTGCTGCGCGAATTGCCGATGCCGCCGGACTTCGCCGCATCGGCTGCCCGCATTGCCGCCATGGTGCCGCGTTCGCCCGCGCCGCAATGGGACGAGCTGCAGGCCGATCCGCGCTATATCGAGGCGCGCCGATTGGTCCGCACATTGCGCGCAGACTAAAAAAGCAGTGCCCCGCAAGCAAGGACCACCCAGCCCAATGACGGATCAGTCCAGCACGCCCGATAGTTTGCCTGGCAGTGCGCCGGCCGGGATGCCAGCCGTGCGCACGGCCCTGCTCGACATGGTGGCCGCCTTGCCGCACCTGCCCGGCGTGTACCGTTATTACGATGCCGAAGACGTGCTGCTGTATGTGGGCAAGGCGGGCGACCTCAAGAAGCGGGTATCGAGTTATTTCCAGAAGCGCCTGACCAGCCCGCGCACCGCGCTGATGGTGGAACGCATCGCGCGCATGGAGACCACCGTCACCCGCAGCGAAGCCGAAGCGCTGCTGCTGGAAAACAACCTGATCAAGACCCAGCAGCCGCGCTACAACATCCTGTTCCGGGACGACAAGTCCTACCCCTACCTGAAACTGACCGGCGAAGCATTTCCGCGCATGGCGTATTACCGCGGCGCAGTCGACAAGAAGAACCAGTATTTCGGCCCCTTCCCGAGCGCCTGGGCAGTCAAGGACACCATCTTGCT
>NZ_JAUSNH010000260.1 GCF_030645335.1 Lacisediminimonas sp.
AGCAACGCCGCCAGATCGCCGGCACGCTCCAGCACCGGCCCCGAAGTATGGCGCAGATTCACGCCCATTTCGCGGGCGATAATTTGCGCAAGCGTGGTCTTACCCAGACCCGGCGGGCCGAACAACAGCACATGGTCGAGCGGTTCCTGACGCTGTTTGGCCGCCTGAATGAAGATTTCCAGCTGTTCGCGTATTTTTTCCTGGCCGACATATTCGTCGAGCTGTTTCGGGCGCAGTGCGCGTTCGATCGCCTCTTCATTCGGAGAAACCGGCGTGGCGGCAATGATGCGCTGCTCGGTGAAGTTATCAGTTTGTATGCTCATGTGCTGCCCTGGCGTGGTTTCATGCCCTTGAGAGCGACTTCAGCGCCGCCTTGATGCCATCCGACACGCTGCTGGCGGCGGGCACTTGCTTGAGCGCCAGCGTGGCTTCCTTGTCGGAATAACCCAGGGCCAGCAAGGCATTCAGGATATCGGCAGAGTGGTCGCTGCTGGCAGCCGCCGGGCCGCCACCGAGGTCGGCGCCGAGCTTGCCTTTCAACTCCAGCAACAGCCGCTCGGCGGTTTTCTTGCCAATGCCCGGCACCCGGGTCAGGCGCCCCGCCTCTTGCAATGTGATGGCCTGGGCCAGGTCGGCGACCGACATGCCCGACAGGATTGCCAGTGCGGTACGTGCCCCGACGCCCGAGATCTTGATCAGCTCGCGGAACACGCTGCGCTCTTCCGCGCCGCCGAAGCCATACAACAAGTGGGCATCTTCGCGCACTTGCAAGTGTGTCAGCAGGACGACCTTTTCCCCGATCGCGGGAAGATTGTAAAAAGTACTCATCGATACGCTGACTTCGTACCCGACGCCATGACAGTCCACCAGCAACTGTGGTGGATTTTTCTCAAGCAGGACTCCGGAAAGACGGCCTATCATATTTTGCTGGCTCAGAATTCGATTGCTGCATCATACATGACGAGGCCCACGGACCGGCGGCAGAAAACCGGGCATCTAGTCGAGGAGTTTGCAAGCTGGCCATGTCTTATTTCCGCAACCGTTCCAAGCAGGCTTTACCCCTGGATGTACAGCAATCGACCGGCTGGTCGATGCTGCGTACGCTGCTGGGCATCTTGTGGGCCTTGCCGCTGACGCTGTGCGGTTTGCTGCTTGCCGTGCCGATCATGCTGGCCGGTGGCCAGCTCTGCGTGGTCTGGGCCGCAACACCGGCGTTGCTGGTGTCGGGCCGGTTTGCCGACTACCTGCTGGAGCGGCATCCCTTCGGTTCGATGTGCGCGATGGCAGTCGGCCATGTCGTGATCGCCGACCGGCAAAGCCTGACACCGCAAATCCTCACGCATGAACTGGCGCATGTGCACCAGGCCGCGCTATGGGGTGGACTGTTTCCGTTTGCCTATTGTGCGGCAAGCCTGTGGGCGGTGATGCGTGGCGAGGACGCTTACTGGTCCAATGCGTTTGAAGTGGCGGCACGGCGGGCGGAACGCCATGCCTGAGCTGATCGATGCCTGCGCTAGTCGCTGACTGATGCCGGGCGCTGGCTAACCGACCAGCCGGCCGCCGCGCACCCGCAGTCCCTTGCGTCCGAGCGCCGGCGCGAAGGCTTGCAGCGCCTTCAGGGCGTCGCCGCTATGGGCATGGCAAATCGCCACGCCCAGCGCGTCGGCAGCATCGGCGCCCGGCAGGCCGGACAGGCTCAGCAGGCGCTGCACCATATCCTGGACTTGTTGCTTTTGCGCCTTGCCATGCCCGACCACTGCCTGCTTGACCTGCAGGGCGGTATATTCAGCCACCTCCAGATCGGCCTGCACCAGTGCACAGATCGCGGCGCCCCGCGCCTGCCCCAGCAACAGGGTCGATTGCGGATTGACGTTGACGAATACTTTTTCGATGGCGGCGCAGCCTGGCCGGTAGGTCGCAATGACTTCACCGACGCCGGACAGGATCGACTTCAGGCGCTGCGGCAAGTCGCCGTCCGGCGTGCGGATGGTGCCGGACGCAATATAGGCCAGGCGCTGTCCTTCCTTGTCGATCACGCCGAACCCGGTGACGCGCAATCCGGGATCGATGCCAAGGATTCTCACTGGGGCTGGCCCTGGATCAGTGACGGAAATGCCGAACGCCAGTGAGCAGCATCACGATGCCCCGCTCATCGGCGGCTGCGATCACTTCCTGGTCGCGCATCGAGCCGCCGGGCTGGATGACGCAGGTCGCGCCCGCATCGACCACCACATCGAGTCCGTCCCGGAACGGAAAAAACGCATCCGAAGCGACCGCTGAACCAGCCAGGACAAGGCCGGCGTTGTGGGCCTTGATCGAGGCGATGCGCGCGGAATCGACCCGGCTCATCTGGCCGGCGCCCACGCCCAGGGTCATGCCGTTACCGGCAAAAACGATGGCGTTGGATTTGACGAATTTGGCCACACGCCAGGCAAACATCAGGTCGCGCAATTGCTGTGGGGTCGGCTGCAGTTTGCTGACCACCTGCAGCTCGGCCTCGGTGACATTGCGCGTGTCGGGCGACTGCACCAGCAAACCGCCGCCGACCCGCTTGAAGTCATGGGTGTTGACGGCGTCACCGAGCGGGATTTCCAGCAACCGTACATTCTGTTTGGCAGCAAAAAAAGCCAGCGCCTCCGGCGTGAATGCGGGGGCGATCAGGACTTCGACAAACTGTTTCGACACCGCCTGTGCGGTCACGCCATCGACCGCGCGGTTAAAGGCGATGATGCCGCCAAAGGCGGAAGTGGGATCGGTCTGCAGCGCTTTGGCATAGGCGCCGGCAGTGTCGGCAGCAATCGCCACGCCGCACGGATTGGCGTGCTTGATGATGACGCAGGCAGGCTGGTCGAACGTCTTCACGCACTCCCAGGCAGCGTCAGCGTCGGCAATATTGTTGTAGGACAGTTCCTTGCCCTGCAACTGACGATAGTTGGCCAGCGCACCGGGGCCGGCGGCCGGGTCGCGATAGAAAGCGGCCGACTGGTGCGGGTTTTCGCCGTAGCGCATCTGCTGGACTTTTTCGAACTGCATGTTCAGCGTGCCCGGATAGGCGCTGCGCGTTGCATGCTCGCGATCCGCGCCGAGAGATCCCAGGTAATTGGTGATGGCCCCGTCGTACTGCGCGGTATGGGCGAACACTTTCAAGGCCAGGCGGAAACGGGTGTCATAGCTGACCGAGCCGCGCTTGATTTCGTCCAGCACCGGCGCGTAATCGGTCGGATCGCACAATACGACCACGTCGCGATGATTTTTCGCTGACGAGCGCAACATCGCCGGACCACCAATGTCGATATTTTCAATCGCGTCTTCCAGCGAGCACTGCTCACGCGCCACGGTTTGCGCGAACGGATAGAGATTGACCACCACCAGATCAATGGTCGGGATGTCGTGCGCCTGCAGCGACGCCGCATGCGCCGGCAAGTCGCGCCGGGCCAGGATTCCGCCATGCACTTTCGGATGCAGTGTCTTGACCCGGCCATCCAGCATCTCCGGAAAGCCGGTGTAATCGGCCACTTCGGTAACGGGTATTGCGTTATCGGACAGCAGTTTTGCGGTGCCGCCAGTGGACAGGATGTTGACGCCCAGCGCGGACAGCGCCCGCGCCAGCTCCAGCACGCCTGTCTTGTCAGACACGGATATCAGGGCTTGTTTGATCATGGTCATGAAAGGAGAAAGAAGGTGGCCGGAATCGCAGGCCGGACCGTTTGGGTAACCCCGCCGCGACGGCCGGGAAGCACGCGCAATGCAAGTGCAACTGGTTTGCCGGCTGGAGTGCTTGTGAGCTTGTTGGCTTGTTGGCTCGCAATCAGATCAGGCCATGCTGCTGCAACTTCTTGCGCAAGGTGTTTCGATTGATGCCCAACATTTCCGCCGCCTGCGACTGGTTGCCATCGGCACGGGCCATCACGGCTTCGAGTATCGGCTTTTCCACTGTGAAGATCACCATCTCATAAACATTGGTGGGCTGCTGCTCGCCCAGGTCTTTGAAATATCTCTCCAGGCTCTTGCGAACTACATCCTGAATCGTGTCTTTGCTCATGGCTATTATTGGTTTGGGTGTGGTTCAGCAAGCGTCAGGCAGCGCGTCGTTCAGCGCCGAGGGCGTATTGTAACCGCAGGCCTGTTGCCCGCAGCGACTGGAAAAACAGGTCTACTGCGGCCAATTGCTGCGCACAATCTTCGATCCGGTTCATCTGGCGCCGGAAGGCCTCGCCCCCTTCCAGCCCCTGCACATACCAACCGATATGCTTGCGTGCCGTGCGCACGCCGAGATAGTCGCCATAGAATGCGTAATGCGCTTGCAGGTGCTCTTGCATCAAGGCGCGAACTTCGTCAACTTCGGGTGCCGGCAGTTCGTCGCCGGTTGCGAGGTAGTGTGCGATTTCGCGGAATATCCACGGCCGTCCCTGCGCCGCCCTGCCAACCATCACGGCGTCAGCGCCGGTGGCGGCCAGCACCGCGCGCGCTTTCTGCGGCGAATCGATGTCACCGTTGGCGACCACCGGTATTGCGGCCCTGGCCTTTACCGCTGCGATGGTGTCGTATTCGGCCAGGCCGCTGTAGCCGTCGGCGCGGGTGCGGCCGTGCAAGGTCAGCATGGCAATCCCGCTCGACTCCGCAATATGCGCAATGCTCAGTGCATTGCGATGTGCACGGTCCCATCCGGTGCGGAATTTCAGCGTGACCGGAATGTCGACCGCGGCCACCACCGATTCAAGGATGCGCGCCACCAGTTTTTCGTCTTGCAGCAGCGCCGAACCGCACCAGCTGTTGCAGACTTTCTTGACCGGACAGCCCATATTGATGTCGATGACTTGCGCGCCGCGATCGGCGTTGAAACGCGCACACTCGGCTAGCATGTCGGGGTCGGCGCCGGCGATTTGCACTGCGCGCGGCGCCATTTCGCCGTCGTGATTGATGCGCCGCGAAGTCTTTTCGCTGGCCCACAGGCGCGGGTTGGATGCCGCCATCTCGGACACCGCGTAGCCGGCGCCCAGCTGCTTGCAAAGCTGGCGGAATGGACGATCGGTCACACCAGCCATCGGTGCGACGAATACGTTATTGGCCAGCAGGTAAGGTCCGATTTTCACAGGGCTAAAGACGCAAGGCGCATGGGGCGGATGGACAGGGAAAGCCGGCTATTTTAGCGCCTGTGACGGGAAAACGATTACAGGACCGAAGACGGCAATTCGTCGCTCGCGGTCACCAGGCTCTGGTGCGCCTGCATGATCAGGTCATCGATGCCAAGGCTGTGCCGGGTATAAGTTGCCGTGCCGATACGCAGCGCCAGTCGGATCGACCAGTTGCGTACATTGATCGGCTTGTTGCGGAAATGGTCGCCCAGGCTGACGGCCACGGTTTCGGCCTTGTCGTGATCCACGCCGGGCATGATGAACAGGAATTCCGTCCCGGTCCAGCGTCCTCCCAGGTGTCCGGCCGGGATTTGCTCGCTGGCCTCCCGTGCAAACGCGGCGATGACCGCATCCGTGGCATGCAAGCCGTACATGTCGTTGAGCTTGTTGAGCCCGTCAATCCGACAGACAAGGATCGACAGCGGGCGCTCGGTGCGCTCGGCGCGGGCGATTTCCTTGTCGAGCAGCGTCATGCTGTGACGCCGGCCCATCAGGCTGGTCAGTGGATCTTGCTGCGCAACCTGGGTGGCAACCCGCACCAGGTTGGATTGCTTCCAGATGATTTCGCCTACATGGCAAAACGCGCGCATCAGCGGCAGGCCGATCGAATCGAAATAGTCCGGCTGGTCGGCATAGAACACGATCATGCCGCGCAAGCCCGCTTTCTCCGAGCGAAGCGGCGCCGCCAGGGCGCTGCAGACCGAACTGGCCGCGGGGTCGCGTTGCCAGGGTGCAAACAAGCCCTGGTTCATCGATGCGTCGTCGCCTTGCGGACGTTGCTGCGAGTGCGGGCCGACATGGTCAAAACAGCTCACTGGCAAAGACCAGTCATGCGATTCAAACTGGCATGGGCCCGAGTAGGCATAGGGTTTTACCGTCTTGGTCAGGCCTTCGGTGAACCCGACCCAGACAAAACGCAGGTGCGGACTGGCGGCCGCGACCACGTCGCACAGCATGCGGATGTTTTCCCGGCCGCTGAATGATTGGGGCAGCGTTTCAAGTACGTTGAACAGCGCAGCACTCAGCAGCGCACGTTCTGTGTCAGCCGATACTTCCGGAGGGGTTCGGCCGACATCGGGCGAGGGCGCGCTTGCGCGTGAAAATAAATTGAACAACATGACAGGCTCTCCGAAGGATCGGGCGAGCGCGGTCCTGCGCGCACTCGACGTTTCGGATCATCCTACAATACATGCCCAAAAAAATGCCTGTCCGAAACAAATATAACTAAATGTCCGATTAACGGATTGGCTATCTACAACAAGCGATCAACCCATTAGCAGATCAACGGTCTATTTCGTCGATTGATGTGGCGAGATGGGCAACAACACCCCATTCGAGCAATTGCAGACCGCCCTGTTCATCCCATCCAAAGCGGTTGATGCTGGCGTTGCGGACATCGAAATTGCGGGCCTGGGTCAGGCTCATGCCGGTTGCCAGGCGGTATGCACAGTCAAGAAAGCCGCCGTGGGTGACGACGATGATCCGCTGGCCGGGGTGCGTGCTGGCGATGTCAGCGAGTGCCTTGCCGACCCGTTCGGCGAATTCAGTCAGCGTTTCGGCCTGCCGCTCGCCTTCCGGATAGCGCGCATCGACCTCGCGCGCCTGCCATCGCGACCAGGCGTCCGGATACCGTTGCTGGACTTCGTCATATAACAAACCCTCGAAGGCGCCAAAACACCGTTCTCGCAGTTGCGGATCGCGGGTGATTTCCAGGTCAAGCAGCGCGGCAATGGGCCGCGCCGTCTGGAAAGTACGATCGAGATCGCTGGAAACCAGTCGATCAAACGGTGCCGGGGCGATGCTGCCCGTGCCGCGCACCAACATCGCAGCCAGGGCCCGCGCCTGCCGTCGTCCTTCGTCATTCAGGGGCGTGTCGATATGGCCCTGCAAGCGGCTTTCTGCGTTCCAGGCGGTCTCGCCATGGCGTACCAGTATCAATTCTGTCATGGCTCTTGTCATAAAAAATCAGTTGGCCGGCGCATGCGGAACGCGCAGCCAGAAAGTGACCGGTCCGTCGTTGGTCAGCGACACTTTCATGTCCGCGCCGAATTGGCCAGTCTTTACCAGTGGATGGCGGGCGCTAGCACGCTGCACGAAATAATCAAACAGGATGCGCCCCCGTTCCGGCGGTGCGGCCGGCGTAAAGGACGGCCGCGTACCCGAGCGTGTGTCGGCCGCCAGCGTGAACTGCGGCACCAGCAGGATGCCGCCGCCGATATCGGTGACGCTGCGATTCATCTTGCCGGCATCATCCGGGAAAACCCGGTAGCTCAGCAGCCGCGAAAGCAGGCTGTCGGCATCGGCTTCCTGGTCATTGCGCTCGGCGCAAAGAAACACCAGCAGTCCGCGTTCGATCTGTCCGACGATGTCGCCATCGACCTCAACGCGTGCATGGCTGACCCGCTGCAGCAGCGCGATCAACTCAATACGACCCGGGCGAACTTGCGCTTGCCGACCTGCACCACAAAGGTGCCGGCGTCCACTTTCAGCGCCTTGTCGGAAATCTGGACGGCATCGATCCGCACCCCACCCTGCTCGACCATGCGCAGCGCTTCCGAAGTCGATGCACACAGGTTCGCCTGTTTCAGCAATTGGCCGATCCCCAGCGGAGCACCCGATAGCGCGACCTCGGGAATGTCGTCGGGAATGCCGCCGCGGGCGCGGTTGTTGAAGTCGGCCAGCGCATCTTCCGCCGCCTGGCGGCTGTGGAAGCGCTCGACGATTTCCTGGGCCAGCAGCACCTTGATATCGCGCGGGTTGCGCCCTTCCCCGACTGACTGACGAAATCCGGCAATATCGGCCAGGCTGCGGAACGACAGCAAGTCGTAATAGCGCCACATCATGTCGTCGGAAATGCTCATCAGCTTGCCGAACATGGTGTTTGCCGGCTCGGTGATGCCGACGTAGTTACCCTTGGACTTGGACATCTTTTCGACGCCATCAAGTCCTTCCAGCAGCGGCATAGTGAGTATGCACTGCGGCTCCTGGCCATAGTCCTTCTGCAGTTCGCGCCCGACCAGCAGGTTGAATTTCTGATCCGTGCCGCCAAGTTCCAGGTCCGAACGCAAGGCCACCGAGTCGTAACCCTGCATCAGCGGATACAGCAATTCATGCACCGAAATCGGCGTGCCGGCCTTGAAGCGCTTGGTGAAGTCTTCCCGCTCGAGTATGCGTGCCACCGTATATTTTGCCGCCAGGCCGATCATGCCGCGCGCACCCAGCGCGTCGCACCATTCGGAGTTGTAGCGGATCTCTGTCCTGACCGGGTCCAGCACCATGCTGGCCTGTGCAAAATAGGTCATGGCGTTCTGTTCGATCTGCTCCCGGGTAAGCGGCGGGCGCGTCACGTTGCGGCCGGACGGATCGCCAATCATCGAGGTAAAGTCGCCGATCAGAAAGATTACGTGGTGGCCCAAATCTTGCAGTTGCCGCATCTTGTTCAGGACGACCGTATGGCCCAGATGCAGGTCGGCGGCGGTGGGATCCAGGCCAAGCTTGATCCTCAATGGCTGGCCACTGGCCTCGGACCGGACCAGTTTTTGGACGAATTCGCTCTCGATCAGGACTTCTTCCGCACCACGTTTCGTGACCGTAAGGGCGTGTTGCACTGCGTCAGTGACGGCGATAGGGGCTGTTGCCTGGTCGGGTGATGCGTTCATTTTGGGTAGGGATGAGCAATTTCAGTTGGGCACTGGAGGTGCTTTGTTATAATGGCCCCTCTTTTTTCCAGGCTTTCCGATTGGCACACCGAAGCACGACCCGAAAAGAAGAGCGACAAAACGGTGAATTTTAACGTATTGAATGGTCGACACTACTAAATTGAAATCCTGGATCGAACGGCGCAAGCACCAGTTGAGCTCACGGAAGAACCGCATCGTTGCGGCGGCTTCGGTATTCCTGGCCCTATGCGCTTTCGGTGCTGCCGGCGTTGCGCCGATGGCGCCCGATGCCGCCGACTTGCCGGTTCGTTCCGTGCAGGAAGACTTGAACCTGCCATCTCTGGCGCAACAGATTGCCCAATTCACGCCAGAACCCCAAATATTCATCAGCGAAGAAAAGGTCCGTTCCGGCGACACCCTTGCCACGCTGCTGCAGCGGCTTGGCGTCAGCGATGAAGCTGCCGCCACCTATATCAAGAGCGACAGCCGGGCCCGTGCGCTGATGCAGTTGCGGCCAGGCCGCCGCGTGCAGGCATCGGTCAATGCCAGTGGCGCCTTGCAAACCATCAGCACCACCGTCACCGACGGCCGGGACAACCCGTACCGGAACATCGTCGTCACCCGTGAAGGTGAACGCTTCCGCACGGATGAAGTTGCCGCCCCGGTCGAAAAGCGCATTGAAATGCGCACCGCGAATATCCGTTCCTCCTTGTTTGCCGCAACCGATACTGCCCAGATTCCCGATGCGGTCGCGCTGCAACTGGTCGAAATGTTTTCGACCAATATCGACTTCGCGTCCGACCTGCGTCGTGGCGACAATTTCAGCGTGGTCTATGAAACCTATTGGCAAGGTGGCGATTACCTGCGCGCCGGCCGCGTGCTTGCCGCAGAGTTCAAGAACGCCGGCGCAACCTACCAGTCGGTCTGGTTCGACGAGCCAGGCTCGCGCCAGGGTGGCGGTTATTACGGCTTTGACGGCAAATCGCTGAAAAAGGCCTTCCTGAAATCGCCGCTTGAATTTTCCCGGGTCTCTTCCGGATTTTCGATGCGCATGCATCCGCTGTCGGGCAAGTGGAAGCAGCACAAGGGCGTCGATTTTGCGGCGGCGACCGGCACACCGATCCGCGCTGCAGGTGAAGGCGTGATTGAATTCGCCGGCGTGCAAGGCGGCTACGGCAATCTCGTCGTCATCAAGCACTGGTCCAATTACACGACGGCTTATGCCCACATGAGCCGGTTCGCAGCAGGCATTCGCAAGGGGGCGAAGATCTCGCAGGGCGAAGTGATCGGTTACGTTGGCTCGACCGGCTGGTCGACCGGCCCGCACTTGCACTATGAATTCCGCGTCAACAACCAGCCGCGCGACCCGATGACGGTGGATATTCCCAATGCGCAGCCACTGGCCGGCGCTGAACTGCAGCGCTTTCGCACCGTGGCCAGTGACATGACGCATCGGCTGGCCCTGCTGACGCCGCAGGACCAGAATATCAAGCTGGCTGCACGCTGATCCTCACAGCAGGCTTGCCGCCCGGCGCGCCCTGGAACCGGCCATCCGGGGCACCTGATTTTCAGCAGGCGCTGCCGTCACTGGGAAGCGCCGCGCCCTGGCCCAGATTGCCCCTTGGTGACTCCCGGTCATTCCTATGCCAGCTCACAGCCCCCCTTCCTCCCCGCTTGCCGGATCTTTTTTCATCGGCCTGATGTCGGGCACCAGCCTTGACGGCGTAGACGGTGTGCTGGCCGCATTCAACGATGATCCGGAAAACAAGCCGGCAGAGACGCTGGCGCATGCGCATATTCCGTTCACCGGCGCCATGCGTGCGGAACTGATGGCCCTGCAGGCGCCCGGCCACAACGAACTCGATCGCGAGGCACGGGTCGCCAATTCGCTGGCCGGATGTTACGCCAGCTGCGTCAGGCAGTTGCTCAGCCAGTCAGGCGCAGCCCCGCAGTCAGTGCGGGCCGTCGGCGTCCACGGCCAGACGATCCGGCATCGGCCGGAACTCGGCTATACCCGCCAGGCCAACAACCCTGCCCTGCTGGCAGAGCTGTGCGGCATCGATATCATTGCCGACTTCCGTAGCCGCGACATTGCCGCCGGAGGCCAGGGCGCGCCGCTGGTGCCCGCCTTTCACCACGCCGTTTTCGGCTCGCCCCAGGAATGCCGGGTGATCGCCAACATCGGCGGCATTGCCAACATCACCGTGCTTGAACCAGGCGCCGCCAACACCGCCGGCCACGACACCGGTCCCGGCAATGTATTGATGGACTTGTGGATCAGCCAGCAACGCAACCAGGCGTTCGACGCCGGTGGCGCCTGGGCCGCCAGCGGTACGGTCGTCCCGGCATTGCTGGCCCGCCTGTCGGGCAACGCCTATTTCGAGAAAGCGCCGCCCAAGAGTACAGGAAGGGATCTGTTCCACCACGAATGGCTGGCTGCCCACCTTGCTGCTGTACAGACGTCAGGCAAGCTGCGCCCGGAAGACATACAAAGAACGCTGTGTGAACTGACTGCAGGCACGCTGGCGAGCGCGATCCGTCGCAGCGCGCCTGACACACGAGCCGTGTTTGTCTGCGGCGGGGGTGCATTCAACGTTTTTCTGATGCAGCGCATTCAAGAAGTACTCGATGGCAGCGGCGTGCGCGCCACAGTCGGTACCACCGAGGCATTGGGAATTGAACCCATGCATGTCGAGTCGCTGGCTTTTGCCTGGCTGGCCCGGCAGTTCACCCAGCGACGCCCGGGCAATCTTCCCGCGGTGACCGGCGCGCGCGGTGCGCGGATATTAGGCGCCTTGTATCCTGCGTGAGAATCGTTGAAGGCGCACGAAAGGCTGCTGCGTAGCGCGACATGCGTGCGAAAACAGGAGGTAAGCCAGCGAGAATGAAAAAAGCGCGGCGAACGCCGCGCTTCTTGACCGGGACCGACCGGCAATCAGGCTGAGAAGGAAGATCCGCAGCCGCAGGTTGTCGTCGCATTCGGATTCTTGATCACGAACTGCGCGCCTTCCAGGTCATCCTTGTAGTCGATCTCTGCGCCGACCAGGTACTGGTAGCTCATCGAGTCGATCAGCAACTGGACGCCATTCTTGTCCATCGTCGTGTCATCTTCATTGACGATTTCGTCGAACGTGAAACCATACTGGAAGCCAGAACAGCCCCCGCCCTGCACGAACACACGCAGCTTCAGGTCCGGGTTTCCTTCCTCGTCGATCAACTGCGCGACCTTGGCGGCGGCGCTATCGGTAAAGACGATCGGAGCGGGCATTTCGGTAACAGCATTCATTTCAAACTCCTGCAGATCGGTGTGCGAAAAAAGATTATAGCCCTTTGCCGGGTTTCAGGCTGAGGTGGCCCGGATCGGCGCGGCCAGCTTCAGGATTTGCTCCCCCGCATGGTCGTGGCTCAGGCGTCCTGATACCAGCGCGCCGCCATGCATTTCCAGCGCCTTGTAGTACACATCGCCAGTTATGCGGGCGTGTGGCTGCAGTTCAAGCAGTTCGGACGAGTAAACCGGGCCGACTATCTCGCCATTGACGACCAGGTGCGCGACCCGCACCTCGCCTTCGACTCGCGCATGCTCTGAAATCACCAGCATGCTGGGCTCGGCCGGATCGGCAATCACATTGCCATTGATGATGCCATCGATGCGCAAGCCACCCTTGAAATGCAGGTTTCCCTCTATCCGTGTCGAGATACCGATCAGGCTGTCGATAGTGTTCTTGGTCTTGTGGCCAAACATGGGCTCTCCTTTACAAGTTCAGGGTCTGCTGCGCACGCACCTGGCCCTTTTCGAGCACAGTCGCCTGGAACGAGCGCGGCGTTACGCCAGCAGGCAAGGTCAGGGTTCCCTCCAGGCGTTGATAATGCCTGAAGCCCAGCTTGAAATTATTGATCTCGGACGACTTTCCTTCAGGAAAATTCAAGCTCAAGGTCCGCCCATTCTGCATCACGGCGACGCTCAGTCGCAGCGATCCCTCAAAATTCGTTGCGCGCTTGCCACCCTGCATTACCAGCAATCGATACTGCAATTGCGTCGGCGCGCTGAGTTCGGCGCTTATTCCACGAATCGCAACGCCTGTGCCGCGCGGATCGACGGGGAGCAGGCTTTCAAAAAATGCCAGGTCTTCCTTGATGCGAATATTTTCTGCCTCCAGCAACTTGATCTGGGTTGTCAGCTCTTTCTGGGCGGCGCGTTCTATATTCAACTGGCTTTCCGCCGCGTTGGCGCTGGTCGCCAGTCGGTCGCGCTCGATCCGGAGTTCCGCCAGTTGCCGCACTGCGCTGTCAAGTTCGACCGGCGATGGCCGCGCCGGCATGCCGGCCAGGCTCCGGCCATGATCATAGACCCACGATCCGAGCAGCGCACCCAATCCGAGCAGGACCACGCCGAACACGATCCTGGCCGGCCACGGCATCGCGGTAGTCACCGTCATGCGGGGTGCGGAAATGGAGCGCCGCCGGAGCCACAGTTTGACTTTCACGGACCCTCACCGTACTGCATCAGCGGGAATGAACCAGCGCTCAGGGGAGTACCGGCACATGCATCAGGCCGGCCGCTTCATCCAGCCCGAACATGATGTTCATGCACTGCACACCCTGGCCTGCCGCACCTTTGACCAGGTTATCTTCGACTACCAGGATGACCAACAAATCCCCATTGCCAGGCCGGTGCACCGCGATGCGCATCATGTTGGAGGCGCGCACCGAGCGTGTTTCCGGGTGGCTTCCGGCAGGCATGACGTCGACGAAACGCTCCTGGGCGAAATGATTTTCGTACAAGGCCTGGAAGTCGGTGTCGCGCGCCTCGGGCAGCAGTTGTGCGTAGAGGGTCGAATGAATGCCCCGGATCATCGGCACCAGGTGCGGAACGAACGTCAGCCCGACCTTGCGCCCCGAGATTGCTTCAAGTCCCTGCACCGTCTCCGGCAGATGACGGTGGCCTTTTACGCCGTAAGCCTTGAAATTGTCGGATGCTTCGGCCAGCAGGGTCGATATTTCCGCCTTGCGGCCGGCACCGGACACGCCTGACTTGCAATCGGCGATCAAGCCCAGTTCGTTGACCAGTGGCTTGCCCTGAGCCAGCAAGGGCGCCAATCCGAGCTGCATGGAGGTGGGATAACAGCCAGGCAGCCCAATGACACGGGCGCCTTTTATCTGCTCGCGGTTGACTTCCGGCAGACCGTAGACCGCTTCTTCGAGGATATCCGGGCACGCATGGGGCATGCCGTACCAGGTCTCGAACGTCTTGGTGTCGCGCAGCCGAAAATCGGCCGCCAGGTCGATCACCTTGACGCCGGCCGCCAGCAGTTCACGTGCTTGCGCCATGGCGACGCCATGCGGCGTTGCAAAAAACACCACATCGCAAGCGCCAAGGTCCGCCTTTTCCGGCGCCGAGAAACAAAGCGACACATGGCCGCGCAGCGAAGGATACATGTCTGCCACCGGCAGGCCGTCCTCCTTGCGCGAGGTGATTGCAGTGAGCTGAACCTGCGGGTGCGCACAGAGTATCCGCAGTAATTCCACTCCGGTATAGCCAGTGCCGCCTACGATGCCTACCTTGATCATGTTGTGCCGTGCCTGCTTGTGTTGAGTTGGGTTGCTTGCGTGGAGAGAGGATTCTAGCAGCACCGGGATTTGCCGCCCGGCTGCGGGCGCCGACGTAAAAAAAGCTGCCAGGCTGGTGCCGGGCAGCTTCTTCGAACAACGCGCCTGAGGTGCTTAGCGCTTCGAGAACTGCTTGGCGCGACGTGCTTTGCGCAGGCCGACCTTTTTACGCTCGACTTCACGCGCATCGCGTGTGACGAAACCAGCGCGGGCCAGTTCTGGCTTCAGCGTTGCGTCATAGTCGATCAGTGCACGCGTGATGCCGTGACGAACCGCGCCAGCCTGGCCGGATTCGCCGCCACCGTTGACGTTGACCATGATGTCGAAAGTCGTGACATTGTTGGTCAGTTCCAGCGGCTGACGGATCACCATCAGGCCGGTCTCGCGCGAGAAGTAATCGCTGGCGAGCTTGCCGTTGACCATGATCTGGCCAGATCCGGACTTCATGAAGACACGGGCGACTGCGCTCTTGCGACGTCCGGTGCCATAGTTATAAATACCGATCATGTCCGTTCCTTAGATCTCGAGTGGCTTGGGCTGCTGCGCCGAGTGCGGATGACTGTCTTCCGCATACACTTTCAGCTTTTTGATCATGGCGTAACCGAGCGGGCCCTTGGGCAGCATGCCCTTGACGGCCTTCTCCAGCGCACGACCCGGAAAACGCTGTTGCATCTTCTCGAAGCTGGTCTTGTAAATGCCACCTGGATACGTGCTGTGGCGATAATAAATCTTGTCCGTTGCCTTGGCGCCCGTAACGCGCAGCTTGCCGGCATTGACGACGACGATGAAATCCCCGGTGTCGACGTGGGGAGTGAATTCCGGTTTATGCTTGCCGCGCAGTCGGCGTGCCACTTCGCTGGCAACACGTCCGAGAATTTTATCTGTCGCGTCAATCACGAACCAATCGCGTTGGACTTCATGGCCCTTCGCGGAAAAGGTTTTTTGCATGATGACTACCTGTCTGAAATGAAGGCCCTGTTGCGGTGGTTCCCCTGACCGGACTGCTGTCACGGGACTCATCCTTGTTGTCCATCTTCCGGGCACAATAAGAAGAACCGAAAAGTATAGCGTTTTCAAGTAGTTGGCGTCAACACCCACGTGCTTCCAAGCGCCCGGAACCCGGCAGGCTGCAAAAAAAGCGCCTGCCCGGCTAAAATTCATCCTCACACATATATATAGAAGATTGGAACCCATCATGGAATGCACGGTACGCTGGACCGGATTGTCCGGCATGACCTTCCTGGCCGAAACCGGCTCCGGACATGTCGTGACGATGGATGGCGCGCCGGACGGCGGCGGACGTAACCTGGCGCCACGGCCGATGGAAGTGGTGCTGGCAGGTACCGGCGGCTGTACCGCCTATGACGTCGTGGTGATCCTGCGCAAGAGCGGCCAGGACATTCGCGGCTGCGATGTCACGCTGAAATCCGAGCGGGCCGAAAAAGACCCCAAGGTATTCACTGCGATCAACTTCCATTTCACCATTCGCGGACGCAACCTGAAAGCCAACCTGGTCGAACGGGCAATCAAGCTGTCGCATGAAAAATACTGTTCGGCCTCGATCATGCTGGAAAAAAGCGCGGTAATGACTCATTCCTTCGAAATCATCGACGACCTGGAGAGCCCGCCGGCGGCCAGTTGACGCAGCCCGGGCTACGCTCGCCATCGATTCATATACGGTAGGCGAGCGTCGTCATCACTTTTGCCATGCCTTGCATGGCCGTCTTGATCGGCAGCGGAAGCTCGGCGGCGCCCAGCGCCTTGGCTGCCGCGCCGTGCTCGATCTCGTCTTGCCGCATCTGATCGACGATTGCCCTCGACTTTGCATCTGCTGCGGGCAGCGTGCGCAAATGCTGATCCAGATGCGCTTCGACCTGGCGCTCGGTCTCGACCACACAGCCCAGGCTCCTGGCGTCGCCCATTTTCGCCATCGCGGCGCCGACCAGGAATGCGCCGCCATACCAGAGCGGATTGAGCAGGCTGGTGCGCGAGTTGAGCTCAGCCAGCCGTTGCGCGGTCCACGCCAGGTGATCTTCCTCTTCCCGGCCGGCCCGCTCGAATTGGCGGCGCGTCTCGTCATTGCGCGAAAAAGCGCCTTGCGCGTCATACAGCGCCTGGGCGCAGACTTCGCCGACGTGATTGACACGCATCAGCCCGGCGCTGTGGCGGCGATCGGCGTCGGTCAAACCCTGCTCTGCCAGCGCGGCCGACGGATTTGGCCGGCTTGCGCGGGCGACACCAGCCATCACGCGCAATGCGCGGTCGAAACCAGTTATCAAACGTTCAATTGTTGCCATTTTCCCATTGGTAAACTGTGCTCGTTATGGGGAAACCGTTGCTGGTTTGCGACACATCGCCCCGAATAGTGATCCAATCACCAAAATTTCTTTGCCCTGCGCCCGTCAATTTGATGAAATGGCTACCAGCTTCTCAATCGCTTGGTTCTGAAGCGTCAGCAGGGACGTCCACTAGTGGTTCTTGTTGAAGGCCGCAAAATAAATTTTAGCACTACAACTCTCTGGAGATTACCCAATGAAAAAAACCCTACTCGCGCTCGCAGTCCTGGGCACAGTCGGTGCAGTGCACGCTCAGACCGCCGTTGTGATTGATGGCTCGATGGATACTTCGGTCATGAACCGTGCTGCTGCAAGCGGCGCGAACACGACGACTCTGGAAAAAAACCAGCGCAACACCAACTACATCGGCATCAGCGGCACGGAAGACTTGGGCAAAGGCCTGAAGGCCATGTTCCAGATCCGTACCGCCTTCGGTTCTGACGACCACGTCAACGGTTCGGTTACCGGCACTAGCACTGTTGCTTCGACTTCGATCGGCGACCAAAACGCTTGGCTCGGTCTGCAAGGCGGTTTCGGTACAGTCAAGCTGGGTCGTGACCTGACTCCTCAGTTCAACCAAGTTTCGGCTTACTCGGTCTTCGGCACGGGCTTCCTGCGTAACTTCGCTTCGATGAACGTTGGTACGGCTTCGGCTCGTTGGAGCAACTCGGTCAGCTACACGTCGCCTTCGATGTCCGGCTTGAGCCTGCAAGTCATGACGGCTTCGCGCTATGAAGTTTCCGGCGCAGCGACGACTATCGCCGGCACACCACAAGGCACACCACTGAGCGCACGCGTTGCGTACGGTGCAGGCCCCCTGAGTGTTGGCGTGGCAGCTACCCGCAACGGCGCTGCTCCAGAAACAATCTGGAACGTCGGTGGTGCGTATAACTTCGGCGTCGCTACCCTGAAAGCACAATATGAGCGCGACAACAACACAGCTGGCTCCCCAAGCAACCGTAACGGTTGGTTGATTGGCGCTGAAGGCGCATTGCCAGGAACGGCGATGGTCCTGAAGGCACAATACGCCAAGCGTAACGCTGTTGGCGCAACCGGTTCGGGCGTTACTGCTTCCAAAGCCTGGGGCTTGGGCGCTGACTACAACCTGAGCAAGCGTACGACCGCTTATCTGTACTACGGCAAGGTTGACCTGGCTGTTGGCGGCAACCGCGACACAGTCCTGGGCGTTCGTCACGGATTCTAATTTTGCGCCGGCTCCGGCCGGTTGCGGTTAGATTTGAAGCCACCCTTCGGGGTGGCTTTTTTACGTCTGTGCATAACGAACCTGAACGATTTGCCGCCGATGGCTAGTGCTGGGCAATTGCGCACGGTAACCCTCATTGCCCCACTTTTTTGCGGCTTGCCAGCCGAAACACGACCTCGTTTTCATAGAACGCAGCATCCTGCGTCGGATGCCATCCTGGAAACCCGAGCACGGGCACCGGAAAGAATACTGCGGTGGATGTCGTCGGCGATAGCAGCGATGCGGTAATTTGATCGAGCTCGGCATGCGCAGCGACCCGCGCCAGGGGTAAGGTGAAACTCGGGTCTATCAATGGCAAGCAGTGTCCGGTGATGGCCGCATAGGGTCGGACCAGCTTCTCCAGCAAGGCATGTCCGAAGATGATGACATCATAGGAACGGCCAAACTGTTCCTTGCACTCCAGGAGTGCCGTTGACCATTGCCGGTCAATCAGCGCGTTGACCAGCTCGCGGTCCCGTGCAATGAAAAGCATGCCGTTTTCATCAAAGATGGTTGCCGCGTCGCGTAATGCCCCCCGGCTGTTCCCTACACGGTATGCGCCTGGTCCTGATTCAAGTGCCAGCTTTTGCAACTGCTTGAATTGCAATTGATTCAGCCGCGCTTTGGTTTGCGGAAATCCGAGCCAAACCAACGCGTTGAAGAAATCATGCAGGTTGTCCCGTGTCGGAACGCATCCGGTGCGGCCGATGTAGGCCTCATAGGGCTCGCCTGCTGGAAGGCTTGCCTGCTGCACGAATTGAACAGGAATGCCGGCAAAGTTGCACAGTTGCCGCTGCTGCGCCGCGTGGTTGAGCGCAGAGCGCCAGTCCGGCGACGAAGCGATCGAGCGCCCGTCGCCGGCATACGGCGACAGCCAGGGCGCGGACCAGTCAATCCCTGCAAGAAAAGAGGCGGTCATTGGCACTCACCGCGCAGGCTGCGGATTCAGGCCATCCGCCAGCCGAGCGTGCCACCGGCATCCAATGGAACAAGCACGGTGTCGCCCATTGGCAACTCGTCGGGTACCTGCCATGACTGACGTTTCAGTGTGATCGAACCGGCATTGATGGGCAGTCCGTAAAAAACTGGCCCATGCAGGCTGGCGAATCCTTCCAGCTTGTCGATCGCGCCGGCACGGTCAAATGCTTCGGCATAAAGTTCAAGTGCATGCAGGGCGGTATAGCATCCGGCGCAACCGCAAGCGTGTTCTTTCAGGCCCTTGGGATGTGGCGCCGAATCTGTGCCGAGAAAGAAGCGGCGGTTGCCGGACACTGCGGCCGCAAGCAGCGCCTGCCGATGCTCCTCGCGTTTCAATACCGGCAGGCAGTAGTAGTGCGGGCGGATGCCACCACGGAAAATCTCGTTGCGGTTGTACAGCAGATGATGTGCAGTGATGGTCGCGCCAATGGCTCCCGGCGCATCGGCGACATACTGCGCCGCGTTTTTCGTCGTGATATGTTCAAACACGAGCTTGAGGGCCGGGAAATCAGCCCGCAAAGGTGTCAGCACCTGGTCGATGAACACGGCTTCCCGATCGAAAATATCGATCTCCGGATCGGTCACTTCGCCATGCACCAACAAGGGCATGCCAACTTCCTGCATCGCCTCCAGCGCTGCCACGCACTTTCCCAGGTCGGACACGCCGGCGTCGGAATTGGTGGTCGCACCGGCCGGATAGAGCTTGACCGCGTGCACCAGGCCGCTGGCTTTGGCGCGGCGTATTTCATCGCCCGATGTGTTGTCGGTCAGGTAAAGCGTCATCAGCGGCACGAAATCGGCGCCAGCCGGCAAGGCTTGCAGGATACGCGCGCGGTACGCAAGCGCCTGCGCGGTCGTGGTGACTGGCGGGCGCAAGTTCGGCATGACGATGGCGCGCGCGAACTGGCGCGCAGTATGCGGCAGGACGCTGGCCATGGTTGCGCCGTCGCGCAGGTGCAGGTGCCAGTCGTCTGGCCGGGTGATCGTGATGCTGTTCATGTCGATTTCGATGTGCATGGAAAGGCAAGCTGCTGGCGATACTAGACGACCAGGATGACCCGATAGTCGTTGACGTTGGTCCTGGTCGGGCCGGTGATGATGAGGTCGCCCAGCGCAGCAAAGTAACTGTAGCCGTCATTGTTGGCCAGCATCTTTTGCGCGCTCAGCCCTTTTCCCTCGGCCCGGGCCCTGGTGTCCGGTGTCAGGATCGCTCCGGCATTATCCTCGGTACCATCGATGCCGTCGGTGTCGGCGGCCATCGCATAGACGCCGGGCATGTCGCCGAGTTCAACCGCCAGCGACGCCAGGAATTCTACGCAGCGTCCGCCACGGCCAGTACCTCGTACCGTCACCGTACATTCGCCGCCGGAGATCAGCGCGACCGGCGCCTTGAATGGCTGCTGGTGCAGCCGGGTCTCCTTGACCAGCGCCGCATACACTTTGGCGACTTCCGCCGCTTCACCAGTCACGGTATCACCCAGCACTACCGGGGTAATTCCCCGCGACCGGAAAAAGGCAGCCCCGGCTTCCAGGCTCTGGTGGGCTGTGGCGATGACGTGGTTCCGGACGCGGGCAAACAGGGGGTCTCCCGGTTTGGGGGTTTCCTTCACTTGTCCGGCAGCGCCGGATTCCAGATGTCGCTGTACCGATGCCGGCGCCACCACCTCATAGCGTTGCAGCACCGCCAGTGCGTCCTGGTAGGTCGACGGGTCCGGACAGGTAGGACCCGACGCTATCGCACTCGGATCGTCGCCAGTGACATCACTGACGATCAGTGTGAGGACCGGCGCCCGGCAAGCACAAGCCAGCCAGCCGCCCTGGATGCGGGACAAGTGCTTGCGGACAATGTTCATCTCCGTAATGGGCGCACCGGACTTCAACAGTGACTTGGTGACGGCCTTCAGGTCAGCCATGTCGACACCGGCGACCGGCAAGGACAGCAGGCTCGATCCGCCGCCGGATACCAACGCGATCAGCAAGTCGTCCTCGGTCAGGGTGGACACACGGTGGGCTATTTCGGCGGCCGCCTTCTCGCCGGCGTCGTCAGGAACCGGATGCCCGGCCTCCACCACGGTCACGCGGGCGGTGGGCAGGCCATGCGCGTAGCGCGTGACGACCAGGCCTTCCAGCGACGCGCTGGCCGGCCACGCCAGTTCGACTGCGCGCGCCATGCTGGCCGCTGCCTTGCCGGCGCCGACCACGAGTGTCTTGCCTTTCGGTGGCGGCGGCAAATGTGCTGCAACGATCTTCAGCGGGTCGGCGGCGGCGACTGCCTCCTGAAAACTCGCCAGCAGGAGTTCTTTGTAATCCATTTCGGTGATTGTCCTGCGATGATGAAGGCGTCAACTATAACCGCAACCCGCGGCTCCGGGGCAGGTGCTCAGTGAATGATGCGGGTCAGGAAATCGCGCGCCCGTTCTGATTGCGGCGTGTCGAAGAATGCGTCTTTTGGCGTGTCTTCAATGATTTTCCCGTGATCCATGAAGACGACACGGTGCGCCACCCGGCGCGCAAAGCCCATTTCATGGGTCACGACCATCATCGTCATGCCGTCGCGGGCGAGTTGTGTCATGACGTCCAGGACTTCATTGATCATCTCCGGGTCGAGCGCGGAGGTCGGTTCGTCGAACAGCATGGCGATCGGGTCCATGCATAGCGCGCGGGCAATCGCCACGCGTTGCTGCTGGCCACCGGAAAGCTGTCCGGGGAACTTGTCCTTGTGCGCCAGCAGACCGACCCGCTCCAGGTACTGCAGCCCGCGCGCGCGCGCTTCTTCCTTGCTGCGACCAAGCACCTTGACCTGGGCGATGTCCAGGTTCTCGCTAACGGAAAGGTGCGGGAAAAGCTCGAAATTCTGGAACACCATGCCAATGCGCGCACGCAAGGCCGACAGGTTGGTGGCGGGATCGTTGACACGGATGCCGTTGACGGTGATGTCGCCTTTCTGGATCGGTTCAAGCCCGTTGACGGTCTTGATCAGCGTCGACTTGCCCGAGCCGGAGGGGCCGCAAATGACGACCACCTCGCCCTTTCTTACCGACAGGCTGCAATCGGCCAGCACCTGGAAGCTGCCATACCATTTGCTGACGTCTTTCATTTCGATCATCTTGGACTTCCTGTCATGTACTTGCGATTCAGCGAACGACCGCCACCCGCTTCTGCAACACTTTCACCAGCGAGGAAAGCGCGAAGCAGATGACGAAATAAACGACCGCCACGAACAGATACATTTCGACCAGCCGGCCGTCGCGTTGCGCCACTTTCGACGCCGCGCCGACGAAATCGGTGATCGACAGCACATAGACCAGCGAGACATCCTGGAACAGCACGATAGTTTGTGTCAGCAGCAGCGGAATCATGTTGCGGAAAGCTTGCGGCAAGACGACGTTGCCCATCGCCTGCCAATAATTCATGCCGAGCGCCTGGGCTGCATGCACCTGTCCGCGCGATACGGATTGAATGCCGGCCCGCATGATCTCGCAGAAATACGCAGCCTCGAACAAGATAAATGTGATCAGCGATGAGGAGAAAGCACCGACCTTGATCGGCTCCGGCGCACCGATCAACCAGGCGCCGATGTAGGGCACCAGGAAGTAAAACCAGAAGATGACCAGTACCAGCGGGATGGAGCGGATCAGATTCACATAAGCCGCTGCCGCCAGCGACAGCGTGCGAAAGCGCGACAAGCGCATCATCGCCAGCGCCGTGCCGAATACGATGCCGCCGACCATGGCCAGGACGGTCAGCTGCAGCGTGAAGCGCATGCCGGTCGTGAACAGGTATACCCAGGAGCGCTCGATGACGTTGAAGTCGAAATCGGACAATCAGTGCCCTCCACCAGTAGTGGGGCGTGCGATTGTGCCTGGTACGGCAAAGTATTTTTCGAGCCGATGCATCAGGAACACGACAAGGACGTTCAGGACGACATAGATCAGGGTCGCCGCCGTGAACGCCTCGAATACCTGGAAGCTGAATTCCTGCATGGAGCGCGCGCGGGCGGTCAATTCCATCAATCCGATCGTCAAGGCAACCGCGCTGTTCTTGATGACGTTCAGGAATTCACTGGTCAGTGGCGGGATGATGATACGAAATGCCACTGGCAACAATACATGCCGATACGTCTGTACGGGCGTGAATCCGAGCGCCTGCGCCGCCAGCCGCTGCCCTCTCGGGAGAGCCTCGATGCCGGCGGAAACCTGCACGGCAATCCGGCTCGATGTGAAAAAACCGAGGCAGAGCACCGCTGTGATGAAGGCTGAGTTGGGAAGGGCTTTTATCCAGTTGCCCAGTTCAACAGGCAACAGCTCCGGCACGACGAAATACCAGAGGAACATCTGGACTAACAGCGGAATATTGCGAAACAGCTCGATGTAGGCGTTGGCAAGGGCCACCACGCCGCGCCGCGGAACGGTGCGCATCGTTCCTACCAGCGCACCGAGCAGCAGCGCCATGATCCAGGCCAGCATCGCCGTTGCGATTGTCCACAACAGTCCGCTGACCAGCGTGTCGAAGTAGGTTCCGGCGGCGTCCGGGGACATTTCCCAGAAAATCCGCCAGTTCCAGTTGTAGTTCACCCGAGGCCCTCGCTCAGCCTTGGGCTGCGGCAAGCATGTCCGGTACGGACATCGCGTGCGCCATCAACGTCATGTTACTTTTTCTGTGCCGCAGGAACGGCAGCATAGGTGGCGGGATCGCCCGAGTCGGTTGGCTTGGCGATTACTGCCTTGAGCTGGTCGCTCATGGGTATCGACAGGTTGATGCCTTTGGGCGGGATCGGTGACTGGAACCATTTGGCGTAGATCCGGTTGATCTCACCGCTCTTCATCAGGTTGATGACTGCAGTATCGACCGCCTTCTTGAACGGCTCGTCGCCACGGCGCAGCATGATGCCGTACGGCTCGACCGACAGCGACTCTTTGGTGATCACGTAGTCGTTGGGCGACTTCGAACTTGCCGCCAGCGATGAGAGCAGGATGTCATCCATCGCAAAAGCGACCGCGCGACCGGTTTCAACCATCAGGAAAGCTTCTGCGTGATCCTTGGCAGCCAGTATGTTCATGCCCAGCTTGCGCTCGGCATTGAGTGCGGTGACTTGCTTGAGGTTTGACGTACCTGCCGTGGACACCAGGGTCTTGCCCTTCATGTCATCGAGTTTGGTGATGTTGGCGCTCTTCTTGGCCAGCAGCCGATTGGCAGTCACGAAAGTGGTCGGCGCAAACGCTACTTGATTTTGCCGCTCCACGTTGTTGGTGGTGGAGCCGCATTCGAGATCGATGGTGCCGTTGGCCATCAGCGGGATGCGGGTGGCGGAGGTCACGGGATTCATTTTCACCTTCAGCGCCACCAGCCCGAGCTGCCGCTGGATCGCGGTCACGGTACGCAGGCAAAGGTCGATCGAATAGCCCTGGTAGGACTGTTTGTCGTCGAGGTAGGAAAACGGGATGGAGGAGTCGCGCACACCCAGCGTGACGCTGCCGCTGTCCTTGATTTTTTTCAGGGTTCCGGTCAGCTCCTGCGCCATGACGACGCCCGACAGCAAACTTGCCCCGATCACTACCGCTACAAATCCCGATTTTTTCATTTTCATTTTCTCGCCCCCTGATCAATCGACGTAGTGTAGCAAAAGCAATAGTGGCAAGGGGGGAACCGGATCACGGGTACAGTCCTCGCATCTCGCGCGCCTGCAATACGCGGGTGCAGCCGACGATGAACGCGGCCGTGCGCAACGATACCTTGCGTTCCGCAGCGAGTTGCCATACGGCGCCGAAAGCATCCGTCAGAATGCGCGTAAGGCGCTGGTTGATCTCGTCCTCGCTCCAGAAAAAGCTGGAGAAATCCTGCACCCATTCGAAATAGCTGACAGTGACGCCGCCGGCGTTGGCGATCACGTCAGGGACGACCAGGATTCCGCGCGCGGCAAGTATGTCGTCGGCCGCTGGCGTGGTTGGGCCGTTTGCGCCCTCCAGCACAATCGATGCCCTGATTTTCCCGGCATTGACTTCAGTGATCTGCTGCTCCAGGGCAGCGGGGATCAGCAGGTCGCAATCCACTTCCCAGAATTCTGCGCGGTTTGCCAGGCTTTCTGCACCCGTGAAGCCGGCAACGCTGCCATGTCGCCGCGCATGCGCGAGCAGTGCGGGCACGTCGATCCCTGCCGGGTTGCAGATCGTGGCTTCATGATCCTGGATGGCGACCACGATGGCGCCGGATTGCGCGAACAGGCGTGCCGCCACACCGCCGACATTACCCAGGCCCTGGATTGCCACGCGCAGACGGGCGGGATCGAGCCCGGTGCGCACTGCCGCTTCGCATCCCAGCACAAACACGCCGCGACCAGTCGCTTCCTGCCGCCCAAGGCTTCCACCCAGCGAAATCGGCTTGCCGGTCACCACACCGGTGGCAGTGCTGCCTTCGTTCATCGAGTAGGTATCCATCATCCACGCCATGACCTGCTCATTGGTGTTCACGTCCGGCGCCGGGATGTCCTTGGTCGGGCCGATGATGATGTTGATCTCGCTGGTGTAGCGACGCGTCATGCGCTGCAACTCTGCCTGGGACAACTGCTTCGGATCGACGCGGATACCGCCTTTGGCGCCGCCATAGGGCACGTTGACAGCCGCATTCTTGACCGTCATCCAGGCCGACAGCGCCATGACTTCCGACAGGGTGACATCCTGATGGAAGCGCACGCCGCCCTTGCCCGGACCGCGTGATGTGTTGTGCTGGACGCGATAACCTTCGAAGTGGGCGATCGATCCGTCATCGCGCTCGATCGGCACATCGACGATCAGGATGCGCTTTGGCCGCTTGAGTGTTTCTACCCAGCGCGCCAGCGAGCCCAGGTGAGGCGTGACACGGTCGATCTGTTCCAGGTAATCATCCCAGGGCCCGCGCGGCTGTGGCTGCAAATAGGAGAGGGGCTGATGATGTGTCATGCATGCTCCGGCAAGTAAAGGATGCTCAAACGCTCAATTAGCCGACAGCGGCAGCAGCTCGCCTCCGTCGGGGGTTGGCGATGCCGGCGCGACTTCCTGGCCGGCTTGCTGGCGCTGCCACATCTGGGCGTAGGCGCCACTGGCGGCAAGCAGTTCAGCGTGCGTGCCGCGCTCAATGATACGGCCGTGATCCATCACCAGAATCTGATGCGCATCAGCAATCGTGGACAGACGGTGGGCGATGACGAGCGTCGTGCGATCTTTCGCAATTTCCTTGAGCTGTGCCTGGATCGCCTGCTCCGCCTTCGAGTCAAGCGCCGAAGTAGCCTCGTCGAAAATCAGTATCGCCGGATTTTTCAATAACGTACGGGCAATCGCCACCCGTTGCTTCTCGCCGCCGGACAGCTTCAGGCCGCGCTCGCCGACACTGGTCTGGTAACCCTGTGGCAGGCTGACGATGAAATCATGGATGTACGCAGCCTTGGCAGCGGCGACGATTTCATCCTTGCCTGCGCCGGGCCTGCCATAGCCGATGTTGTATTCGATGGTGTCGTTGAACAGTACCGTGTCCTGCGGAACGATGCCGATCGCTGCGCGCAATGACGATTGCGTCACGCTGCGCAAATCCTGGCCGTCGATCGTGATTGCACCACGCTCTACATCGTAGAAACGGAACAACAGCCGCGACAATG
The DNA here is from genome assembly GCF_030645335.1 of Lacisediminimonas sp. GTDB lineage: Bacteria > Pseudomonadota > Gammaproteobacteria > Burkholderiales > Burkholderiaceae_D > Lacisediminimonas. Next base: position 26,586 of record NZ_JAUSNH010000260.1, read on the forward strand.
TGGATTTCCCGGATCCGCTGTGGCCAACCACGGCAGCGGTGTGCCCGGCAGGAATGACGAAATCCACATCGAACAATATCTGCCGGTCCGGCTCGTAACGAAAATCAACCGTGCAAAAGCGGACCTCTGCCCCACGCACCTGCAGCGGTTGGGCTTGCGGCGAATCGCTCACTTCGCGATGCTGGTCGAGCAGCGAGAACATGCGCTCCATATCGGCCATGCTCTGTTTGATTTCCCGATAGATCACGCCAAGGAAATTCAGCGGGATGTACAGCTGGATCATGAAGGCATTGACCAGTACCAGGTCCCCGAGCGTCATGCTGCCGTCGATCACGCCCAGAGTCGCGCGCCAGAGAATCAGGGTTACTGCAATGGCGATGATGGCGGACTGCCCTGTATTGAGCAGCGACAGCGAAGTCTGCGACCTGACTGCTGCGCTTTCATAGCGCTGCAGCCCTTCGTCATAGCGGCGGGCTTCGTAGTCTTCGTTGCCGAAATATTTGACGGTCTCATAATTGATCAGGGAATCGATGGCGCGTATGTTCGCTTTCGAGTCCAGGTCGTTCATGGTGCGCCGGAAATGTGTCCGCCATTCCGTCACGACAATGGTGAAGGCGATATAGGCGAACAGGGCGAATGCGGTGATCGCAAAAAACCAGATGTCATACTGCAAAACTAGGTAGCCGAGGACCAGGGTGATCTCGATCAGTGTGGGCAGGATACTGAACAGCGTGTAGGAAACCAGTGACGAAATTGCACGCGTGCCACGTTCGATATCCCGGGTCATGCCGCCGGTCTGGCGGTTCAGGTGGAATCGCAGCGAGAGCGCATGCAAATGGCGAAAGACCTGCAGTGCAACAGTACGCACCGCACGCTGCGTGACCTTGGCGAAAACGAATTCCCGCATCTCGGTAAAGAAAGTCGTGCCCAGCCGGAGTGCGCCGTATGCGAGCAGCAGCCCCAGCGGAAGCATCAGCACCGTTTCCGGCCGGCTCAGGTTGATATTGAGTCCGTCGACAATTTGCTTGAGCACCAGCGGTACGCCGACATTGGCGAGCTTGGCGCCGACCAGGAAAGCCAGCGCGAGCAACATTCGCCACTTGTATTTCCAGAGGTAGGGCAACAGCGTCCGGATGGTTTGCCAGTCGTTGCGTTGGCCCGGGACCGGACTGGGTTCGTGCGTTGCTGAGGGATTGGCGTGGCGACGCATGAGTGATGTAACCGGAATGACTTATGATCGATCCATTTTAGCCGCTTATCAATTCAAGGATGCGCATGAACATGACCGAACACACAGCTCTGCCGCCTGGCATGCCCGAACTGCGGGTAATGCCCATGCCAGCCGACGCCAATATGCATGGCGATGTATTCGGCGGCTGGATCATGTCCCAGGTTGACCTGGCCGGCTCCCTGCCGGCAGTCCGGCGCGCGAATGGCCGGGTGGCCACAGTTGCCGTGAATTCTTTTGTATTCAAGCAGCCGGTTTTCGTCGGTGACGTGCTTTCACTGTATGCCACGATCGTGAAGGTGGGCCGCACTTCGGTAACGGTCAATGTCGAGGTGTATGCGGAGCGCAACCAGTTGCAGGCCGAGGTCGTCAAGGTCACCGATGCAACGCTGACCTATGTGGCGACCGGCGACGACAGGAAGCCCAGGCCGCTGCCCGCCCTGCCGCAAGACTGACAAGACCAAACCAAAAACTTCCGCTGGCGATCCACACCGATGATGAAAATTCACCGAAGAGAGTTCCTGCGCCATGCTGCGCAGCTCAGTGCAGTATCCGCACTGTCGCTTGCCTTTCCTGGTGCAGTCCTGTCCCGCACGCCAGGCTATCCGTTTGGGCTCGGCGTGGCGTCCGGCGCGCCGCTGCCGGACCGGATCATGCTGTGGACTCGCCTGGTGCCCGAGGGCATTGTCGGTGATCCGCTGCCGCCGGCACCGGTACGGGTGAAATGGGAAATTGCCGAAAACGAGCAGTTCAGCAAGATCGTCCAGCGCGGTGAGGCCACTGCGCTGCCGCAGCTGGCGCACAGCGTCCATGTCGATGTTGGTCAACTGCAGGCAGACCGCTGGTATTGGTACCGTTTCATGACTGGCGACGCGACCAGCCCGGTAGCCCGTACCCGGACCGCACCGGCCCGTGATGCCTTGCCGGCTTCAATGAAACTTGCCGTGGCGTCGTGCCAGCACTGGGAATTCGGACATTACGCGGCGCACCGCCATATTGCGGCTGCCGCCCCTGACCTGGTGGCTTTCCTGGGCGACTATATTTACGAATGGGGACCCTATGAACTGAAGCACCCGGACGCCGCGCGCAGGAGCAACGAGTCGTTCACGCTAAGCGATTACCGCAATCGGTATGCGCAGTACAAGAGCGACAAGGATCTGCAGGCAGCGCACCACGCCGCGCCCTGGATCGTCACCTGGGACGATCATGAGGTCGCAAATGACTATGCTGCTGACCGGGACGAACGCCTTGACGAGGCGTTCCTGGAGCGCCGTGCTGCCGCCTACCAGGCTTTTTACGAACACATGCCGGTCCGGCTGGCGATCGTGCCGGCGCCGGGAAAAGCCTTCGCGCATTTGAAGATATATGACCGACATGACTGGGGCCGGCTGGCGCGGTTCCATGTGCTGGACGACCGCCAGTATCGCGCACCGCAGGCCTGCCCGCGGCCCGGCCAGGGCGGTTCGAATTCAGTCACGAACGCGTGCCGTGAACGGCTCGATTCCGGGCGCTCGATGCTGGGCGCCGCGCAGGAAACGTGGCTGGCAAACGGCTTGGCGCAGTCACAGGGGCGGTGGAATTTCCTGGCACAGCAAACCTTGATGGCACAGTCCAGCCAGACGGCGATTGAGAACCCTGACGACGGTCGATTCTGGAACGATGGGTGGGACGGCTATCCGGCCGCCCGCGACCGGCTGCTGGCTGATATTGCGCGTCACCGGCCGGCCAACCCGATCGTACTATCGGGCGACGTTCATACTTTTTATGCGGCGGAAATACGACGCGATTTTTACCAGCCGGTGTCGCCCGACAACCCGGTTCTTGCGACCGAATTTTGCGGGACATCGATCACGTCGAGTTCGAGACCGCAGTCCCGTACCGACCTCTACGTTGCCCACAATCCGCATATCAAGTACGGACGCAGCGACCGGCGCGGATACATGTTGATCGCACTCACGCCGACACGCCTGCAAGCCAGTTACATGGGGCTTGAGGACGTACGCTCACCCGACTCGCCTGTCGAAACACTTGCGAGCTTTCAGGTAGTGGCCGGCAAAGCCGGACTGACCAGGACCGATTGATGGCGCCGAGTCCGCTTGCGCGGACTCGGGTCAATGTCAGGCAAGCCTCACTTCGGGATCAGGCGGCTTTCTTTTCATCCCGCAGTTCGCGCCGCAATATCTTGCCGACGTTCGTCTTGGGCAGCTCATCGCGGAACTCGATGTACTTTGGCCGCTTGTAGCCGGTGAACTGTTCCTTGCAGTAGGCGAGCAATTCTTCTTTCGTCAGTGCCGGATCCTTGCGCACAACGAACAGCTTGACTGCCTCCCCGGCACTCTCGTCCGGCACGCCCACGCAGGCGCATTCCAGCACGCCGGGATGCATTGCCACCACGGCTTCGATCTCGTTCGGGTACACATTGAAGCCCGAGACCAGGATCATGTCTTTCTTGCGGTCGACAATGCGCACGAAGCCGCGCTCGTCCATCACGCCGATGTCGCCTGATTTGAAGTAGCCATCAGCCGTCATGACCTTGGCCGTTTCATCCGGACGATTCCAGTATCCCGCCATCACCTGGGGGCCGCGAATCGCGATTTCACCAGGCTGCCCCAACGGCACCGGCTGGCTATCGTCATCGAGGATTACAATATCGGTGGACGGAACCGGCAGCCCGATGGTGCCGCTGAATTCAAGCTGGTCTGCCGGGTTGCAGGTCGCCGTCGGCGAGGTCTCCGAGAGGCCATATCCTTCGATGATCGAGACGCCGGTGACCTTGAACCACTTGTCATTCACCGCCTTCTGCACGGCCATGCCACCGCCATTGCAAATTTTCAGATGGGAGAAATCGAGCTTGGCAAAATCGGGGTTATTGACCAATCCGTTATACAAGGTGTTCACAGCGGGCAGCATGTTGAACTCATACTTGGCGAGCTCCTTGATGAACCCCGGTATGTCGCGCGGATTGGGTATCAGCAAGTTCATTGCGCCGGCCTTTGCGCCGAACAGGGCGCAGGCTGTCAGCGCGAAAATATGATACAGCGGCAGCGCGCAAACGATGGTCAACGGGTCTACCTTGGGCTCCCGGTCGAGTGCCGGCTTGGCCCAGGCCTCGTTTTGCAGGATATTGGCGATCACATTCCGGTGCATCAGTACCGCACCTTTGGAAACGCCCGTCGTACCGCCGGTATATTGAAGAAAGGCGATGTCGTCATGGCCAAGTTCGACCGGCTTGTGGGTCATCCTGCTTGCCTCGCTCATCGCCTTGTTGAACGAGATGGCGTGCGGCAGTGTGTAGGCAGGAACCAGTTTCTTGACATGCCTGACGACGAAGTTCACCAACAGTCCTTTTGCACCCAGCATGTCGCCCATGCTGGCAACGACGACGTGCCGCACTTTGGTTGCGTCAATCACCTGTTGCAGTGTGTGCGAAAAATTCTCGAGGATGATGATCGCCTGGGCGCCAGAGTCGGTCAGTTGGTGCTGCAATTCCCGTGGCGTATAAAGCGGATTGACATTGACCACGGTGTAGCCAGCACGCAGCACGGCAGCCAGGGCCACCGGATACTGCAATACGTTGGGCATCATCAATGCAACCCGGGCGCCTTTTTCGAGCCCCCTGCTCTGCAGCCACGCGGCGAGTTGCAGGGAAAGTTGGTCCAGCTCGCGATACGTAAGGGTCTTGCCCATGCAGGCATAGGCATTACGGTCGGCATATTTCCTGAACGACTCTTCCAGCAATTGCACCAGGGAACGGTATTGCGTGTAATCGATCTCCGCCGGAACGCCCTCTGGATAGGATTTGAGCCAAAATTTGTCCATTCTCCGCCTCTTATTCGTTGTTATGAGATGGCAATCGCTGCCAGTGCTGACCACCGTCGTGGGCAGTCTTGCATAGATGCTATCGGTCGCGGGTAGTCGGCGCAAGGGCTTTGCGATACTACGCAGGAATTTGGAGAATCTCCTTCAGCCCGCTTTTGCAGCGCAGCATAACGGGGCTCGGGATCCGGCCTCCAAGCGCGTGGTTTTACGTCCGGGTAATCACGCCGGGATCAGCGCGCTGTGTCGAGTACCGTATCGTCCGGTTCGCTCGCCGCCATGGTCGGCGGGCTGCCGCCGAATTCAGCAAGCCGTTGGTGCCGGGCTGATTTATCCATCAAGGAAAGGCGGCGAACGGCTTCGTAAAAACGCGGGAAATCCGGCTCCTGGCGCAGCAGCGCGCGAAAGCTCGGCACCAGATCATGGTAGGTAGAAACGGTGGACAGGTGGGCGTTGGAAAGGGGCTCCGAAAACCAGCGGTCGTACCCGGCGTAACCAGCCCATCGCTCGGACTTGATCTCCTTGTACTCCTCTTTCAATGCCCGGAAAATCTCGGCCTTGCGCGCTAGCTTTTCAGCGTCGCTGCCCTCTGCCGCATAGTTCACCAGAAGTTGCTGACGGTGTTTTGTCAGCAACGCCAGGAAGTCCCTTTTCCGGCTCGTGTAATCACTGAATAGCTTCTTCATGCGCGCATCGCCGAACTTTTCCATCCAGCGCTCGACGCCCACTTCTTCCACTGCGACTGCGAACGATTCATTGAACCGCGAGTCGTCCTTGGCGTAAGCCACCTGGTGGGCAAGCTCGTGGAATACTAGCCGTGCCAATTCCGCGTCCGGGTATTGAATGAAAGTGGACAGTACAGGGTCATTGAACCAACCAAGCGTGGAATAGGCGGGAACGCCAGAGACCTGGACATCGAAACCTTGCGCGCGCAACTCACTGGCAAACGCCTGGGCTTCGCGCTTGTTGTAGTAGCCCCGATAGTTGACACACCCGGCAATCGGGAAGCACCACAGGGTCGGCTTCAGCGAGAGCGCAGGCGCAGCAACGACATTCCAGAGCACGTATGCGCGCTTGAGGTCGGCATAGGTCTTGTAGCTCTCATTGTCGGGCAGGCCAAGCTCATCGGCGGCAAAGTGGCGAATCTCCTTCACCTTTTCCAGCCGGCCTTTGAGTTTTTCCTCGACGCCGGGATCTGCAAGCCATTGGTCTATTGGACGGGCCTCGGACATCAGGGTCAACTGCCCCTCGACTGCCTGCATGTAATATCCGAGCTGCGCGCATCCGGACAGCAAGGAAAACGCCGCCAATGATGCAACCGAAATTACTGCCTGCCATCTGCTCTTCATCGGATGCCGCCACTCCGCTCTGGGTGATAAAGCCGCGCGTCGCCGATGCAGGGCGCGCACAATGAACCCATCCTACTGCAATCTGTTTCACACATGAAGCGCCGAAAAGACAACTTTTGGCAAAATATTTCGCAGCAGTTGCGAATACAGGAAAAATGTTTTCGGATGTGCACGAAACCAGTAGCGGCGATACCATCAGTCCCACAACCTCTTTTCCAGACACCACAGCAGATGCGGAAAAACCGATGGAAATAATCCAAGCGATTCAGGAATTTGCTGATGATTTGCAGGGAATCCGGCGGCACCTGCACCGCCACCCGGAACTCTGTTTCGAGGAGCACCGCACATCGGAATTGATTGCCGATTACCTGACACAATGGGACATACCTGTCGTGCGAGGCCTGGCAGGAACTGGCTTGGTTGGCGTCATCAGGAACGGCAATAGCGGCAAGGCGATTGGACTGCGGGCCGATATGGATGCGCTGCCGGTTCAGGAGCTGAACCAGTTCGAGCATACCTCGGTGAACGCCGGGAAAATGCATGCCTGCGGGCACGACGGGCATATGGCAATGCTGCTTGGCGCCGCGCATTACCTGGCCCGGCACAAGAACTTCGACGGCACGATTTATCTGATCTTCCAGCCGGCGGAAGAAGGCGGCGGCGGCGCGCTGCGGATGATCGACGAGGGGCTATTCGATCGATGCCCAATGGATGCCGTATTCGGCATGCACAACTGGCCTGGCGCGCCCGAGGGCAGCTTCGCTGTGACGAGCGGGCCGATGATGGCGTCGTCAAACGAGTTCGAGGTGGTGATTTCGGGAAAAGGGGCGCACGCTGCCCAGCCGCACAGGGGCATAGATCCCATCATGGCGGCGGTGCAGGTGGTCCAGTCCTGGCAAAGCATCATCACCCGCAACAAGAACCCTATGGACAGCGCTGTGCTGTCAGTCACACAGATCCATGCTGGCAGCGCAACGAACATCATTCCTGACGAAGCCAGGATCGTTGGTACCGTCAGGACTTTCAGTGAAGCGCCTCTCGACTTGATCGAATCGCGCATGGCGCAGATGGCGACCAGCATTGCAGAAGCATTCGGGGCTTCGGCGCAATTCAGTTTCAAACGCAACTATCCACCGTTAATCAACCATGCGGATGAAACCGAATTTGCTATCGGTGTCATGAGAGACCTGGTTGGTACAGATCGCGTCGACACGGCGGTGGAGCCGACCATGGGCGCGGAAGACTTCGCTTTCATGTTGCAGCGCAAACGCGGCTGCTATGTGTTCATCGGCAATGGTGATGGTGAACATCGAACTGGCGGGCACGGCCTTGGCCCCTGCAACCTGCACAACGCTTGCTACGACTTCAATGACCGCTTGCTGCCGCTGGGTGCCAGTTATTGGGTTCGCCTGGCCGAAGCGTTCCTGGCGTAATGCTTGCGGATATCCCTCGGCTCGATGTGCTTGCTGGGCGCTTCGCACACACATCGATGGAAAACATACGTCGCACCTATCCGCAGCGCGTCGATGGGGTAACCACGGAGACCCTGCCGTATGTTGACCCGGGTCTCATGCACCCTGCATTCCATGGCTCGTTCGATTGGCATTCTTGTGTGCATATGCATTGGCTTCTGGTGTGCCTGCTGCGTAGGTTCCCGGAAGCCCAATGGCGTGACGAGGCGACCGATGTCCTCCAGTCGCGGCTTGCGACGCCGAAAATCGACATCGAATGCGCCTTTTTCCTGTCGCCTGGAAACGAAGTGTTCGAGCGGCCCTATGGTTGGGCATGGGTATTGAAGCTGCATGCCGAACTCATGCTGGCAAAGGCAGCACCATCACTGCGGGTCGCTCGCGGCTGGTGCGATGCGCTGGCACCGCTGACGCGATTATTGCGGGAGCGCTATCTCGCCTATCTGAAAAAATCCGTGTACCCGATCCGAGCCGGGACACACGCCAACAGCGCTTTCGCCATGCTGATGGGACTGGACTACGCATCGGCCATGAGCGACGCGAGTGTGTACGGTGCAATCCGGGACAAGGCGCTTGAGTGGTTCGGACAAGACTCGGCTTATCCGGCGCGCTATGAACCGGACGGCGAGGACTTCCTTTCAGGCGGCTTGCTGGAAGCGGCACTGATGGCGCGCATGCTTGATTCAACCCGATTCCATCAATGGTGGGATCGTTTCAGGCCTGACGATACCGGCATGCTCAGGTGGATGACACCAGTCGCGGCGTTTGCCGGGGACGATGCAAAGATTGTCCACCTCGATGGTCTTAACCTGTCACGCGCCTGGTGCTGGCGTCTTCTTGCCAAGGCGCTTCCGGTCGGGATGATCGCTGAAGTTGACCGGGCAGCGAACCGGCATTTGCTAGCTTCACTGCCCCACGCTGCCACTGGCAATTATGCTGGGACCCATTGGTTGGCGAGTTTCGCCACGCTCGCATTGAGTACCTAGCGGGGAAGCACCGCACGCGAACGACGCCCCGCTGCCGTGCGCCGCACGCAGTGCCGGCTCATTACTACTCGTCCGTGTTAGTCGACCTTGGCGCCAGATGCCTTGACGACTTTCGCCCATTTCTGGGTTTCTGACTGAATGTGCGCGGCAAATTGCTCGGGTGTATTGCCCACAGGGTCGGCACCCTGGCTGATCAATTTTTCTTTCATGGCCGGGGAAGACAAGGACTTGGCAATCTCTTGCTGCAGCTTGTTCACAATGTCTTTCGGCGTGCCTGCCGGAGCGAGGACGCCGAACCAGGAGCTGGCATCAAAATTGGCGAGTTCGCCGCCTGCGGCCGCGATCGGTGCGACACCGGGCAGCGCTGCGGACGGCTTGCTGCTGGTGACTGCCAACGCAAGCAGGCGTCCAGACTTGATGTGTGGCAGCGCCGATGGCAAGTTATCGAACATGACATCGGCCTGTCCACCCATCAGATCGGTCAATGCCGGACCCGAACCGCGATAAGGGATGTGCAGCATGTAGGTTCGGGTGATGGTCTTGAACAATTCACCCGACAGGTGGATCGACGTGCCGTTGCCGCTGGACGCCATATTGACTTTGCCCGGATTGGCCCTCAGGTAGACAATGAAGCTCTTCAGGTCCGTGATCTTGTTCTTGCTCGCAAATCCTGGATTCAGCACGAGAACATTCGGCACCGAGGCGACCAATGTGACCGGGGCGAAATCCTTGATCGGATCAAACGGCAGCTTAGGATAAAGGGCCTGATTGATGCCGTGCGTCCCGACCGTCCCCATCAATAACGTATAGCCGTCTGCAGGCGACTTGGCGACCAGGTCAGCGCCGAGATTGGCGCCAGCGCCAGGGCGGTTGTCAACGACGACTGATTGTCCGAGCGACTTGGTCAGTTCCGCACCGACGGCACGTGCCAGCAGATCGGTTGTGCCCCCGGCTGAAAAGGGAACCACTATGCGTATCGGCTTGGTCGGATAAGCATTGCCATAGGCAGACCCGCTGGCGATGATGGCCGCACTGGCGAACAGCGTGGAGCAAAGACGTATCAGGTTCATGTTGTCTCTCTTTATTGGTTTGGAATTTCCGGCTGGCACCCAAGGCCGGCAAGAATTCATTTTTTATCATTGGGAACGAGCGCGCACACCGAATCGTCCCGCAAAAAGGATACTACGATATCGCATCTGGCAAGCGATGCGTGGCCATGTCCATGCATCATAATTACCGCTTTGTACGCGGGGTGGCCAATGGCCGAGGTAAAAGTCTTCTACGATGCTCCCATGCTGCTGGGGGAATGTCCACTCTGGGAGCCAAGGGAGGCCGCTCTATACTGGATCGACATTCAGGATCGATCTGTTCATCGGTATGTAGAGCGTGTGGCGAAACATACCGTATGGAAGTTACCATCCGAACCAGGATGCATAGCGCGCATGGCGAGCGGAGTCGTAATAGCCATGCGGACCGGAATTGCAACTCTTGACACCGCCTCCGGCGAGCTGAAGTTAATCGCACCGGCACCATTTGACGGCGCGGTACAGCGATTCAACGATGGTCGTTGCGACGCGCAGGGGCGGCTGTGGGTGGGTAGCATCCATGAGCCGCGCGACGGACCAAAGGCAAGCCTTTACTGTGTCAGGGGCAGTCGGATACAGGACGCCCATCTACCAGTGACAGTTTCCAACGGACTGGCTTTCAGCGTCGACAGCCGCGTTCTCTATCACGCGGATACGAGCGCCCATTGCATCAAGGCATACGACTTTGACCTGCAATCGGGGACGATAGGGCAGCATCGCGTATTCCATCAATTCAACTCCGGAAGGGGATCTGGGTACGGAGGCCGGCCGGACGGCGCGGCGGTAGATAGTGAAGGCGCGTATTGGGTCGCGATGTATGAGGGAGGCCGCATCGTCAAACTGTCAGTTGACGGCAACATAGTGGCGGAATTCCCGCTACCTGTACGGTGCCCGACGATGGTTGCATTTGGTGGGGATGACATGCGAACGCTATTCATCACGACGGTGCGGATCAACCGTTCTGACCAGGAAGTGCGGGACTTTCCTGCTTCAGGGAAAATCTTGCAGATGCGGGTAGATGTGCCAGGCTCGGTCGAGCCTATGTTCAACTACGACGCACAATAAAAAAACCCCCCTGAGATACCTCAGGGGGTTTTTCGGATAAAAGCCTGACGATGACCTACTTTCACACTGGTTGCAGCACTATCATCGGCGCGAAGTCGTTTCACGGTCCTGTTCGGGATGGGAAGGGGTGGTTCCGACTTGCTATGG
>NZ_JAUSNH010000005.1 GCF_030645335.1 Lacisediminimonas sp.
GGGCCCTGGCCTTGTTTGAGGAATTTGAGTTGTGTCATGGATTTCGATCCGGTCGTGCAGGCGGTGCTGCGGGTGGCCCCCGCAGCACCGCCTGCAGGGCGTCAATTCGCGGTGATCTTGCGTTCCGCGATCAGTTTGCCCCAGCGCGCCACTTCGGTGTTGAGGTGGGTGGCCAGCGCTTCGGGCGTTGAGCCGATTGCCTCGGCGCCGATGGACTCGAACTTTTTCTTGATGTCCGGATCCTTCATCGCATCGCGCAGGGCGGCGTTGAGTTTAGTGATAATCGGCTTGGGTGTCGAGGCTGGCATGAAGACCGCAAACCATGGCGACACTTCATAGCCCGGCAGTCCGGCCTGTGCAATGGTCGGCACATTGGGCAGTGTGCTGGAGCGCTTGGCCGTGGTGACGCCCAGGGCGCGCAGCTTGCCGGATTCGATGTGCGGCTTGGCCGAGGTGATGCTGTCGAACATGTAGTTGACCTGGCCGCCGAGCAAGTCGGTGACCGCCGGGCCGCTGCCCTTGTAAGGCACATGCATCATGTCGACCTTTGCCATCGAGGCGAACATTTCGCCGGCGAGGTGGATCGAGGTGCCGGTGCCGGCCGACGCATAAGTCAGTTTGCCGGGCTGGGCTTTGGCCGCTGCAATCACGTCGCTGATGTTCTTGACGTTCGGCTGGGTGGCATTGGTGACCAGCACATTGGGCACGACGGCAACTAGCATGACCGGTGCAAAGTCCTTGACCGGGTCATACGACAATTGCTTGTACAGGTACTTGTTGGTGGCCATGCCGATCGAGGTGATCATCATGGTGTAGCCGTCGCCTGGCGCACGGGCGACCAGGTCGGCGCCGATATTGCCGCCGGCGCCCGGCTTGTTCTCGATCACGAATGCCTGGCCGAGCGCCTTGCCTGCCTTGTCGCCGAGTGCACGGGCGATGGCGTCCATGGCGCCGCCTGGCGGGAATGGCACGACCCAGCGCACCGGCTTTGCGGGCCATTCCTGGGCATGGGCAGGCGCGGCCTGCATCAGGGCCGATAGCGAGACGCTCAACACGGCGCCGATCGTGGCGAGCTTGGTCAGTCTGGTTTTCATGTCTACTCCTGTTGTGTACTGTCGTTGTGCTTGCTACTCGATGGCCGACGGGTGCTGCGCCAGCGGCGTGACCTGGATTTTCATGTACGGAAACAGCGGCAGCCCGGACAGGCATGCATGCAAGGCGTCGTTGGATTCGACATCGAATACGCTGTAGTTGGCGTATTCGCCCACGACGCGCCACAGGTGACGCCATTGGCCGCTGCGCTGCAGGTCTTGCGAATATTGTTTTTCGCGCGCCTTGATGTCGGCGGCGGTGTCCGGGTTGAGGTCGGCGGGAATCTGCACGTCCATTCTGACCAGATAAAGCATGTCGTTCTCCTGAGTCGGTTTTTGCCCGGGTACTGCAATCAGTGTTGTCCCATGTCGACCACGATCGGCTGGCGTGACGCATGGTTGCGGTCAAAGCGCATCAGCTTGGCCTGGTCGATCTCGATGCCGAAGCCCGGGCCGTCGGGGATCTGCAACGCAAAATCGCGTATCTGCATCGGCGCTTGCACGATGTCGTCGACCAGCAGTTGCGGTCCGAACAATTCGCAGCCGTGCGGCGAATCCTGCAATGTCGAAAAAACGTGGGCGGAAGCGGCGCTGCCGAGCGAGGTTTCCAGCATGGTGCCGCCATACCAGCCGATATCGGCCGCTTCGGCAATTGCGGCGACCTTGCGAGTGCGCAGCAAGCCGCCATGCTTGGCGACTTTCAGCGACACGACATGGCTGGCGTGCTGGCGCGCCAGCAGCATCATGTCCTGCGGCAGGCAGACGCTTTCGTCGGCCATGATCAAGCCGCCCTGGAGCGTGGCGGTCAGGCTTTTCAGGGCTTCGATATTCCAGTGCGCGACCGGCTGTTCGATCAGGCCAACGCCGCTGTCAATCAGTTGCGGCAGGTAGCGGCGTGCGGTATTGCCGTCCCAGGCCTGGTTGACGTCGATCGTCAGGCTGGCATGTGCGCCGAGTTCGCGCGCAATTGCGCTGACATGGGCCACGTCGTCTTGCGGCGCACGGGCGCCGATCTTGATCTTGAATATACGGTGACGGCGGGCCACCAGCATGGCCTGCGCCTCGCTGATGTCGCGCGCGATGTCGCCGCTGGCCAATGTCCATGCCAGCGGCAAGCTGTCATGTCGCTTGCCGCCCAGCAGTTGCCAGGCCGGCAGGCCCAGGGTCCGGGCGACGGCGTCGATCAGCGCCATTTCGACGGCGCTCTTGGCAAACCAGTTGCCCCTGCAGGCGGCGTTCATGCGTGCGATGGCGGCTTCGAAGCGAGCTGCGTCCTGGTCGAGCAGGGCCGGGCCAAGATAGCCGGTGACGGCGTGGTGGATGCTTTCCGGCGATTCTTCGTTCCAGGATGGCCCGCCGATGGTTGCTGCTTCGCCATGACCGGTGGCGCCATTGTTCAGGCGGACCTGGACAATCACCGGACTTTGCCGGCTGATAGAGCCGAACGAGAGCTTGTGCGGCCGGACTGTCGGGATATCGAGTATCCGGGCGTCAATACTTTCAATGGACAGGCTGGCTGGCATGGGAATGGGCCCGGTTGGCTAACGTACCGACACTGTAGGACAGAGCAGGAAATCGATCCAATGGCAAATTTCTTTCGTATTATTCGATAATATCGAACGATTGAAAAATCTTGGATGCATTGCAGGGGGGCAGGAAATGGAAATCCGGCAGCTACGTTATTTTCTTGCGGTGGCGCACACTGAGCATCTGACAGTGGCGGCGCGCAATCTGTATGTCACGCAGTCCACGCTGTCGCATGGCTTGCGGCAGCTGGAAGAAGACTTGGGAATCCAGTTGTTCGAGCGCATTGGCCGCCGGCTGAAGTTGTCGGAGGCGGGCGCGGTATTCCGCAACTTCGCCGGACGCGCCTTGCAGGAGCTGGAGGCCGGACGCATGGCGCTATCCGATCTGAGCGGCCTGCAGGCGGGCGTGCTGACTGTCGGCGTGATCCCGACTTTCCTCAATACGCTGGTGCCGGCGACGGTGGCTGCTTTCAATGCGGCCTATCCGGGCGTCAACATCGTCGTGCGCGATCTGCGCGCCAGTCCGCTGGAGGAACAACTGCTTTCCGGTGAACTCGATCTTGGCATTGCCTTTTATCCGACGCAGCGCAAGGAGATCGAGGCGGAACCTTTGTTTGAGGAGAGGATGCAATTGATCGTGAACCGTTCGCATCCATTGGCCGGCCGCAGCAAGCTGGCTTTCAATGCGCTGGCCAAGGTACCGCTGGCGCTGTTGACCCCGGCATTTGCCACCCGCAGGCTGATCGACCAGGCTTTGCGGGCCGCCGGCGTGACGCCTAACGTACCAGTGGAGATGGAGTCGGTAGAAGCCCTGATCGCCGCTTGCCGTGACAGCCAGTTGGCCAGCATCGTGCCTGAGCGCGCGGCCAGCCAGGCCACCGACATGCGGGCAATCAACCTGGTGTCGCCGCAGCTGGTGAGACCAGCAGCCGTGCTATGGCGGCAAGGCGCATCGCGCAGCATGGCGGCGCAAGCCTTTGCCGCCTTGTTGCGCAGGGCAAACCGCGGGCAATGAATGCCAGCAGGGATGTGGTGCCTGCAGCCAGCAAGTGGCTGGCGCCTTCGGATGCGGCAAGCCGCGCCCGGTCAGGCGCGGGCCTGGATGGGGATCGGGAGTTCAGTCAGGGGAGCCGCGCCGCTGCGGTCACTGGCAATGTAGAACGCGTCGCGGCCATTGCCTTTGGCCTTGTACAGTTCAATATCGGCGCGCCGGATCAGTTGTTCCCAGTTATCGGACAAGTCGCCCGCTTCCAGCGTCGCAAATCCGGCACTGACTGTCACGGGATACTGGCCGAGATAACTGTACTGCCGGACCGCATCCATCAAGCGATCGCCGAGCGCTTTGCACTCGGCCGCATCCACGCTGGGAAAAATAATGCAGAATTCTTCGCCGCCGTAACGTCCGAGCAGGTCGCCGCGGCGGCAGATCGATGACAGCATGCCGGAGATGTCGACCAGGACGGCATCACCCGCCTGGTGTCCGAGGCGGTCGTTGATGCGCTTGAAGAAATCGATGTCGACCACCGCCACCGACAAGGGGTTCCGATAGCGCCGGGCGAGATCGATTTCGCGTTCTCCGGCCTGGACCAGTGCGCGGCGGTTCAGCAGGCCGGTCAGGCCGTCATGGGTAGCCAGGTACTGTTGTTCCCGGATCGAGCGCTCGAAGTACAGCAGCAGCAAGCCGACGGAATACAGCACGATGCCAGCCAGCGGTATCAGGTACAGCACGAAGATGGCCGGTACCGATTGTGAAATCGGCTGCAGGTCCATCGTGCGCAGGGATGCCGCAACAATGCGCAACAGGTTGTTGAAAATCAGTAGTGCCAGCGAACTCAGCACCAGCCAGGCGCCGAGCGTGCGGTACTTGGCGGTGGCCCGCCACGCAGTGCAAAAACTCAGCGACATCACCGTCAGCATGACGCTGGAAAAGAGCAGCAAGCGCGGAAACAAGGGCGTACCCGTCAGCAGCAGCGTCGCATGGGAGACAAAAAACAGCACGCCCAGGAGCAGGGCAAACTTGCCAAATGGCCGGTCGTTGAAAGCGCGCAAGCCCCAATACTGGAAGATCGCGCCCCAGACAATGGCATTGTTGGCCAGAATCAGCGCCCAGGGTCGTCCGACGCCGCCATCGAGCAGGATGCCGCCGATACCCGCGGCAATCAGGATCTGGGCGCCCGCCCAATATTGTGCGCCGCTGGCACGATTGGGGTCGACAAGATAGATGCCGCCGGTGGCCAGCGCCATGCAAAGTTGCACTGCGATTACGGCAGTGCCGGCGGTCAGGAAATCCATCGTTAAGCAGGGGACTGGAGGAGTTTCGAGAGAATTGTTTCCATATGGTAACTCAGACCACTCCTTCAGCGGTCCGTTTCATCAATTGAAATCGCCTGCGCTAGTTTGGCGTGTGCAGTTTTGTGCAAATTGCCTAGCGGGCTTGCCAAACGCGTTGGCGCACACCGCCTGCGGTCAGCGCACCGTATGACACCAGGCCGAGGGCGACACCGAGAAAATGGCCATTCATGCCCATGCCCGCAACGTGGGCCAGCAACCAGCCGCCGCCGACGGCAATAGTGAAGCGGGAGATGGCCGCCATTACCGGCCATTTCATTCGTCCCGCGCCCATGGCGGCGAAATACATGGTCATGCCCAGTCCGAAAAAACCGAATGCGGGGCCGATAAAGCCCAGCGCCCGCGCAGCAATGGCAACCACCTGCTGGTCGCTGGTGAAGAACGAGGCGAAAGCATGCGGCGCCAGCGCCACCGCCACGCCCAGTGCGCCGGTGAAGGCGAAGGTAATGCCACCGCCAAGCCAGGCCACGCGGCGCGCCATGCGCCATTCCTCGCCGCCGACAGCGCGGCCGACCAGCGCAGTCAGCGCCGAACCGACGCCAAAGGCCAGCGGAATGATCAGGAACTCCATCCTGGCCGAAATGCCATAGGCGGCCACTGCGGCAATGCCATAGTCGCGCATTTGCGCCGTGACCAGGATGGTGGTCAGGTTGGCGATGGCGGCCAGTGCGCAGGCCACTGCACCCACGGCCAGGATCTTCTTGAACAGCGGGCGTGAAATCCGGGTCCGCAGGTTCGGCACGAAACCGGCGCCGCCGCGCATCACCACGACCGCCATGGCGAGCGTGGCCAGCGTGAATACGCCGGCAAATGCGGCGCCGATGCCGGTCATGCCCATGCCAGCCGGTTCGGCCAGCAGCCAGGCCAGTACCGGATAGACAAACCATGCCGTGCCCAGCGTGCGTGCAGCCAGTGCATGCTGGCCGCCGCCGCGCAGCACCGATGCCAGCGTGTTGGATAGCCAGGCCGGTATCGCACCAAGACCGAAAAACAGCATCACATACATCATCGTCGCGTCTTTTGCCTCCTGGCCGGCAATGGCGACCAGCATCGGGCCGGCAAACAGCGACAGTCCCAATGCAAAACAAAGGCCGGCAACGACGGCAATGATCACCGCATGCATGACCAGGGCGGACGCATCGTCGCGCCGGGACGCGCCAAGCGAACGGGCGATGGCCGAGACCACGCCGCCCCCCATCGCTCCACTGGACATTTGTTGCATCAGCAGTGAAAAGGGCAGGATCACCGCCCATCCGGCAAGCGCGGCGGTTCCCTGGCGCGCCGCCAGCCAGGTTTCCATCAGTTGCGACGACACTTGCATCACGGCCACGATGGAGGTCGGGCCGGCCAGCGCCAGCATGCTTTGCAGCAGTGCCGCAACGCGCGGCGGGGGCAAGGGGGCGGGTGCTGCCAGCGGGGGCATGGGGGTTGGGATCAGCACGCTTATTTCGACGCCGCGTCCTTGGATGCCGTACGACTGTCACCGCTGGATGGGAAGCGGTAATAGCGTGAATTCAGGTATTGGGCCACAGCACGGATATCCTCGTCGTCCCAGCGCAGGCCGGTATTGGTTTGCCAGCGGCGCACCTGATGCAGCAGCCCTTGCCAATCCTTTGCCAGCCGTTGCTCGCGCCAGTGGACCTGCTCGGTGTGACAGGCGATACAGTGGTTCTGGTACAGCAGTTCGCCGCGTGGCTGCGTCTTTTCGGGCGCGGCCAGCGCGATGGCGGGCGCCAGCAGGCTGATCGCTGCGATGACCCGCACCCGCCATTTCTGTTCGATCATGTGGTCCCCGTCATGTCGGTCGGTTGTGATGCCCGACCCGTACGCCGGCAGGTCATGGTCACGACTTCGGTCGCCCGGATTATCAATCCTGACCCGTTAATGCTTTACCTTGCAACGCAAAAGCGGCAAATTTCAGGTTTGTTTGATCTGGATGCGTCACGGCGAACCGGCGATGGCATTAGCTTGCAGCAACTCAGGAGACAGAATAATGGATTTTGAAAAGATTCGTGTTGTATGCGTCGGCAATTCGACCCTTGACCGCGTATGGCTGGTGGATGAACTGCCGGTCGGCGGCGGCAAGTTCCGCGCCCATGACTACCTGGAGCTCGGGGGCGGCATGGCGGCCAACGCCGCCGTGGCGGTGGCCCGGCTCGGCGGCGCCGCCAGCTACTGGGGCCGGGGCGGCAACGACACCGCCGGCCATACGATGTGCGACGAGCTCAGCCGGTATGGCGTCGACATTGCGCAGTTTCGCCTGTTCGACGGAGCGCGCTCGTCGGTGTCGAGCATTCTCGTGAGCCATGATGGCGAACGCAGCATCGTCAATTTCCGCGGCAGCGATATTCCCGCTGATGCCTCCTGGTTACCATTGGACGACATTGCCAGGGCACAGGCCGTGCACGGCGATGTGCGCTGGGTGGAGGGCGCGCGCGCCGCCTTTGCTGCGGCCCGCGAGCACGGCGTGCCGACCGTACTGGATGGCGAGATCGCCGAACAGGCCGACTTCCACATCCTGCTGCCCATGGTCGACCATGCGATTTTTTCGGAGTCCGGCTTGCGCGCCTTCCTGGGCGACGCGGTGAATATCGGCGATGAGTTGAGTCCGGTGCTCGGCTTGCAGCGCGCCCGTGACCTCGGATGCCGGGTAGCCGCGGTTACACGCGGCGCCAAGGGTACGGTCTGGCTGGATGAAAGCGGCGTGCACTACCAGAGTGCTTTCCCGGTGGCGGTGGTCGACACCACTGGCGCCGGCGATGTTTTTCACGGCGCTTATGCGGTCGCGATCGCCGGTGGCTGCAATGTCGCAGAATCGATGCGAATGGCCAGCGCCGTGGCCGCAATGAAATGCACACGAAAGGGCGGACGGGCAGGCATTCCATCGTATGCGGAGGTACAGGTTTTTCTGGCGCAGAACGGCTAGTGCCCGGCTTGGGCCGTGGCCGTGCAATGTCTGTCGCCAGTAAGCAGCAGCGCCGGCAGCATTGCCCGCATCCGCAGCAACAGGCCGTTGCGGTATCATGCTCGGCACTAAAATCCCGGCAGATGGAGACAAGATGAATAACATGGATGCACCGGTATACCTGCAGCGTGATGGCGCAATCGCCACCCTGGTCATGAACCGTCCGGCCCAGCGCAATGCGCTGGATATTCCGACTGCGCGGGCGTTCCTTGCCTGCTGCACCGAACTTGCCGCCGACAGTAGCGTACGCGCCGTCGTGCTCAGGGCAGAAGGAAAAAATTTCGGTGTGGGCGGCGACCTGGCCGCGCTGCGCATCGATTCCCAGCAGACTGCGCGGGCCTTGCTGGAGCCGATGCATGCAGCCATTCGCCTGTTGACCAATATGGATGCGCCCGTGATCGCCAGCCTGCACGGCGCAGTGGCGGGCGGCAGCCTGAGCCTGGCTCTGGCCTGCGACCTGGCGATTGCCGCCGACAGCACGCGTTTCAATCTTGCCTACATCGGCGTGGCGGTCAGTTGCGACTTGTCTGGCACCTGGAATTTGCCGCGCATGGTCGGGCTGCGCAATGCGATGGGACTGGCCTTGCTGGGTGAAACCTTCGACGCCAGCGAGGCGCTGCGCCTGGGCCTGGTCAACAAGGTCGTGCCCGAGGCGACGGTGGCAGAAGCCACCGACGCCCTGGCGCGCCGCATCGCCGCCGGGCCGACGCTGGCAATGGGCCGCACCAAGCGCTTGTTGCGCGCATCGTTCGATAGCGACCTGGGCACCCAGCTAGATCGGGAACAGGAAAACTTCATCGCCAGCGCCGGCACCGCCGACTTTACCGAGGCGCTCGACGCCTTTTTTGGCAAGCGGCCAGCCGATTTCAAGGGTCGTTGATTTGTCGCCCTGCGCTCGCTGAGCCGGCTGCCGGGCTGGCACATGCACTAGCCGGCACTGGCCGCAAGGCAGGCCCAGAAACAGGGGCGCCAGACAGCGCGCCTGCTCCAGGGCCGGGCTTGCTGTTAGCGCCGGACGATCAGGCCCGCGCCGCCTTGCGCAATGCGCCGATGGTTGCCCTTGGCGTGATCAGTTCCGGATCGGTACGCACCTCGATCAAGGCCGGCTTGCCGGCCTTGCGCGCGGCTTCGAATGCCGCTGCAAAATCTTCGGTGCGTTCGACCAGGACGCCAGTTGCGCCATAGGCCCGCGCCAGGGCGGCAAAGTCCGGGTTGTTCAGGGTCGATGCATGGACCCGTTCCGGATACTGCTTTTCCTGGTGCATGCGAATGCTGCCGTACATGCCGTTGTTGACCACCACCACGATGATGTTGATGCCGTATTGCACGGCCGTGGCCAGCTCCTGCCCGTTCATCAGGAAACAGCCATCGCCGGCGAAGGCGACCACAGTGCGCTCCGGATGGACCAGTTTTGCCGCAATCGCCGCCGGCACGCCATAGCCCATCGTGCCGCTGGTGGGTGCAAGTTGCGTGCGCACGCCGCGGTACTGGTAGAAGCGCTGTACCCAGATGGTGTAATTGCCGGCGCCATTGCAGATGATCGAATCGGCCGGCAGGGTGGTGCGCAGGTATTGCATCACCTCGCCCATGTCGACGCCGTTCTCGGGCGGCATGGGCGTGTGCTTGATGTTGTCCAGGTAGTCCTGGCGCGCTGATTTGGTCCAGTCATGCCACGGGGTTGACGCCGGCTTTGGCAGTGCCGCCACGACCCGCGCAAATTCCTCCATGCCGGCATGGATCGGCAAATCGGCGTGATACACATGTCCCAGTTCATCCGGATCGAGATGCACATGCACCAGTCGTTGCTGCGGCTTGGGCACTTCCAGCAAGGTGTAGCCGTGGGTGGATGTTTCGCCAATGCGCGGGCCCACGGCGATGATCAGGTCGGCCGCCTTGATGCGTTCGGCAACCCGCGGGTCCATGCCCAGGCCGGCTTCGCCAGCGTAGTGCGGATCGCAATTGTCATACAGGTCCTGGCGGCGGAAGCCGCAGATCACGGGCAGGTCGTAATTCTCGGCGAAGCGGGCCATGCCCTCGCCGGCGGCACGGGTCCAGGCGCCGCCGCCGACCATGACCAGCGGGCGTTTGGCTTCGGCCAGCATGCTTTGCAAAGTCGATATTGACTGCGGCGCCGGATGATAGGGCACGCGCTGGTAACGCGGCGTCTGGCGCACCGTCACCATGTCGAGCTGCATGTCTTCCGGCAGCGCCAGCACCACTGGGCCGGGGCGGCCCGAGGTGGCAATGTGGAAAGCGCGGCTGATGTATTCGGGAATGCGGCGTGCGTCATCGATCTGGTCTACCCATTTCGCGATGTGGCCGTACATGTGGCGGTAGTCGATTTCCTGCCAGGCTTCGCGGCTGGTGGTGTCGCGCGCAATGTGGCCAACAAACACGATCAGCGGGGTTGAGTCCTGGCGTGCGGTATGGATGCCGATGGCGGCGTTGGTCGCGCCCGGACCGCGGGTGACGAAACACACGCCCGGCTCGCCGGTGAGCTTGCCGTAGGCTTCGGCCATGTGCGCCACGCCGCCTTCCTGGCGGCCGACGACCAGCTTGATCTCGTCGCGTACTTCGTACAGCGCGTCGATCACGGACAGGAAGCTTTCGCCAGGCACGCAAAAGGTCGTCTTCACGCCGTGGCTGAGCAGTGCATCGACCAGTACTTGTCCGCCCGAACGGGCAATGTTTTGTTCACTCATGATGGTTTTATGTCTCCTGTTGGATCCGTTATTTTATTCGGATGGAAATTTGTGTTCATGCAGTACTGCATGGCGCAGGTAATCACTGGTCAATCCGGCCGTGGCCGGACAGCCGAGCAGGGCCAGATTCAGGTCAATTTCCTTTTGCAGCAGCCTGATTGCGTGTGCTGCGCCTCGCTCGCCACCAAGCGCCAGTCCGAACATGGCAGGCCGGCCGACAAACACAAAACGTGCACCCAGCGCCAGCGCCTTGAGTACGTCGGTTCCCCTGCGGAAGCCGCTGTCGATCATGACCGTCAACCCAGGCACGGCTGCAATGATAGCCGGCAATGCGTCGATCGGCGCAATGGCGCCGTCCAGCTGGCGGCCACCATGATTGGAAATGATGATGCCGTCGGCCCCGATCGATTGCGCACGCAGCGCGTCGTCAGGATGCAGGATGCCCTTGATGACCAGATTGCCGGACCAGTTGTCGCGCAGCCAGCGCATGTCGTCCCAGCACAGCGCGGCGCGACCGGCGCGATGGTCTGCCGTACTGGCGGTGATGATCGCCGTGCCGCGCTGGGCGGTGAAGTTTTCGAAATGCGGCAAGCCCTGCGTGAGCAGCGTGCGGGCAAAGGTCTCTAACAGCCAGCGCGGGCGCGACAGGCCGCCGGCAAGCAGCCTGGCAGAAAGCCGCAGCGGAATCGAAAAACCGTTGCGCAATTCAATCTCACGCACCGAGGCGATCGGTACATCCACCGTCACCACCAGCGTGCGTATGCCGGCTGCGGCAACCCGTTCCACCAGCGCCTTGATGACATCGCGACGCGAGGGGATATACGCCTGGAACCACATGCCGGGCAAGGCTTCGGCGACCTTTTCCAGCGGCGTCATGGACGCGCCGCTGAGCACGAAGGGCACATTGAGGCTGCCGGCTGCGCGCGCCATGGC
>NZ_JAUSNH010000165.1 GCF_030645335.1 Lacisediminimonas sp.
ATGCGCGACAGGGCCGGAACATAGCCGATCGGCAGCAATGACACTTGCGCATCCGGCAGCAGGGCCCGCCAATTTTCAATATTGCGGGCGCTGTAATCCCAGGTCGGAAAGCGCGCCACCAGGTTGGGCAATTCCCCCTTCATCCAGCTCGATGCGTGATCGACCTGGTCGACATTGAAGATGATCGAAGAAGGTGGGAAGCCCGCCGCCAATTCCGCCGTCGCCAAATGTGCGCCGAGCACGATGTTGATGGCATCGGCATGTGCCTGGTTCAGTCCAAGCGTGACAGGATGGCCGAGAGCGACCAGCGAGTGCGCCAGCATCTCGACCAATTCGGTGAGCGCATGGCTATGGCTGTAGCCCGTGGGCGCAACCAGTAGCAGATGGAACGCCTGCGGCATGGCGCCATAGCGGGCGGGAACGACTGAGGCAGGCATCGTGGACCAGGGCGGCGGTGGCGGGAACAGCCACTTTATGTGTCGGTGAAGCTGTCGCTACAATTGTTATGTCGCCCTAACATTTTTCAATTGCCCAACGCTCCAGAACAGGAAGCCGAGCAAGACAAAGCTGAGCTGGCCGGCTGCGAGCAGGAACATCGAATGCGACAGCAGCGGCGACAGTGCGCCGGCCACCACGGCCGCCAGCATGGTCATCGTGAACGACTGGCATGAAGCCACGATGCCGCGAATTTGCGGGAACAGGTCGAGCACCATCAAGGTCACCCCTGGCATCACCATGGACATGCCGATGGTGTAAAAAAACAAGGGTGCGACTGTCCATGGCAACTGGGCCGGATAGAGCGCGTGATACAGCGTGTTGAACAAGCCTGAACCGAGCATCAGGATGAAGCCGACCCGCACCTGGCGCGGTATTGGCCACTTGCCTGCCAGGCGGTTGCTTGCCAGCGAACCGAGGAATATGCCGGAAACCGCCGGCACGAACAGCCAGGCGAACTGATCCGGCCCCAGGCTGAGATGCACGGTGACCACCGCCGGCGCCGACGCCACGAACAGGAACAGTCCGGCGAAATTGAATGCGAGGGCGCCTGCCTTCAGGTGGAACAGTGGCGTGCGAAAAATGCGGCTATAGCTTTGCCACAGAAAGTGCGGATTGAACGGCTGGCGCTGCGCAGCCGGCAAGGTTTCCGGCAGCCGCTTCCAGCAGATCCAGACCAGCAGCAATGTATAGGCGAACAACAGCAGGAAGATCGCGCGCCAGTTCAGCAGCTTGACGATCCAGCCGCCTATCACCGGCGCAATTGCCGGCCCGATCGAAAAAATCATGGTCACCAGCGACAGCAATTTTTCCGCCTGCGGACCGGCATGCAGGTCGCGGATGATGGCGCGCCCGATCACGATGCCGGCGCCGGCTGATATGCCCTGCAGCGCCCTGAACGCCCACAGGTATTCCACGCTGTGCGCCGAGGCGCAGCCAAGCGAGGCAATCGCAAACACCACCAGCGATCCGATGATGATATTGCGCCTGCCAAAAGCGTCCGACAGCGCGCCATGCCACAGGATCATCATGGCGAACGCGAACATGTAGATCGATAGCGTCTGCTGTACTTGCAATGGCGTCGCTTGCAGCGAAGCCTGAATGTCCGGAAAGGCAGGCAGGTAGCTGTCCACTGCAAACGGCCCGAGTATGGCGAGCGAGGCCAGCAGCAGCGCCAGCATGGACGGGGCAATCGGGCGGGAGGAGGGCATGCGGTGGGTACGGTGGCAGCGACAGGGAACGGAACGATACCGCACTTCGCGTGATCTGGTTGGGCGGAGAATTTGTTCGCTAATGGAACAAAAGTTCTGAAATTGTCACTTAAGAGCGGCTTGGGCGTGGCTTCTTCACCTTTCCCACTCCCCCATTTCCTGATGCCGCCTTCAACTGGAGTCCAACATGACGAATGCCGAATTTCGAGACCTTTGTCGAGCCACCTGCCTGGCCCTGAATTTGCAGGACACTTCGATGCTCGGCGAGCAGGGTCAGATCGAGATCGACGACGTCAGCATCGGCGCATTTTTCGACGAGGATTCAGACACGACGATCAATTGTTATGTCGACCTTGGCGCGGTCGATGCGAACGACAAGGCTGAAATGTTCGAACAGATGCTTGAACTGAATCTTGAACTGGGCCGTCAGCACGGCGAAACACTGGGTTTTGATCGGGATACTGGCCGTATGGTGCTGCGATCGGAACTCAGCGATCCCGAGCAATGGGACGGTGAGCAGATGGCAGCGCTGTTCCATGACTACGCCAATTTTGCCAAGGAATTCCGGGCGCAGATGCATGAGGGTTCGCAGTATGAGGACGAGCATCCAGCGCAAGATGAGTTAGTCTGATTGCACACGCAATTAGTCCAGCAAATCAAATGTGGAGATAAGCGTGCCCAATAGGATCCCCGCCAGCACCAGTATCGGTATCCAGCGACTTGCTCCTGCGCCGACACCTGCAAAGAGTAACGCCCCGCCAAGTGCCCAAAAGGCAATTGACTTTAGCAAGATCCACAACAAGAAAAAGATGAACGGCCCGTCATTCGGCCTGGGTCGATCAATTTCCGCGCCACTACTCGGCGCGCACAGACCGCGGGCTGACGCATCAACGCCGAATTCGGCATTAAAAACGGAGCGGCGTCCGATACCCGAAAATCATAGAAAGCCCAGAGAGTTGCCGACGCCAAAAGTGGCAGCAGAGCCTGCGGATAAGAATTTTTTGTCGAACGTGACAGCCCGCCTCAAAAAGAAGGACCCTGCTGACCACCAGTACAATTTGCTGCCCGCACCATTGCGAGAAGGCATTTCAAAAAAAGATGCGGCCCGGCTCGTTGATGTCGTGCTAAAGGATCCAGCCACCAGGACCGGTGAGGAAAAAAAATTCCTGGCGAAGCATCAGCAGCGGGTTGATCAATTTGAATGCGCGGGTACGTTTGGCGCGCGCACCCGAAATTTGAGAAGCTATCTGGAAGGTGCTCGCACAGTCCATGCGAAGGAAATTCCCAAGGACCAGCTTGTCGGCAACCGTGCTGCTGAGCTGCGATTATCC
The DNA here is from genome assembly GCF_030645335.1 of Lacisediminimonas sp. GTDB lineage: Bacteria > Pseudomonadota > Gammaproteobacteria > Burkholderiales > Burkholderiaceae_D > Lacisediminimonas. The sequence continues at coordinate 3,038 of NZ_JAUSNH010000165.1, forward strand.
ATCCCCGCCGCATTCAGAAGCAATATTTCCGATATAAAGTACGACCTGGCCTTTTCCACTGCGATCCAATATGGCCCTGTCAAAAACTGGCGGGATGAAGACTGGGGAGATATCAAATACAAGGCTCAGGCCTATGAGGACACCGGGCGCAGCCTGTCGGACTACATGGCGGGGGTCAAAGCCGAACTCGACAAGTTGAAAGCGGGCTGACAAGTCGCGGCGCTGCGGCCAATCCAGCCGCAGCGCACTTGGTGCTATCAGATTCCGCCCATGCACAAGTACTTCATTTCCAGGTATTCCTCGATACCGTACTTGGAACCCTCGCGGCCCAGGCCGCTTTGCTTGACGCCGCCGAATGGCGCCACTTCGTTGGAGAACAAGCCGGTATTGATGCCGACCATGCCGTACTCCAGCTTTTCCGCCACACGCCAGACGCGGCCGATATCGCGCGAATAGAAGTAGCTGGCCAGGCCGAAATCGGTATCGTTGGCGGCCTTGACGACTTCATCTTCTGTCTTGAACTTGATCACTGCGGCGACCGGGCCGAAGGTTTCCTCATTCATGATCTTCATGTCGACGGTGACGTTCGACAGCACCGTCGGTTCGTAGAAATGTCCGCCGAGTGCATGCTTCTTGCCACCGATTTCGACCTTCGCTCCCTTGGATACGGCGTCGGAAACATGGTCTTCCACCTTGATCATTGCTTGCTCGTCGATCAATGGACCTTGTTGTACGCCTTGCTCGAAGCCGTTGCCGACCTTGATCTGCCTTGCGCCTTCAGCCAGTTTCTTCACGAACGCGTCGTAGATCGACTCATGGACATAGAAGCGGTTGGTGCACACGCAGGTCTGGCCGGCATTGCGGTATTTGGAGACCAGCGCGCCTTCTACTGCAGCGTCCAGGTCAGCATCCTCAAAGACGATGAACGGGGCGTGTCCGCCCAGTTCCAACGCGACTTTTTTCACTGTCGGCGCCGATTGCGCCATCAGGATCCGGCCAACCGGGGTAGAACCAGTGAACGACAGATGCCGCACCTTGGGGCTGTCGCACAGCACCTTGCCGATCGCGATCGAATTGTCGGCATCCGACGTCAGGATGTTCAGCACGCCGGCCGGCACACCAGCGCGATGCGCCAGTTCAGCCAGTGCCAGCGCCGACAGTGGCGTTTGCTCGGCCGGCTTGACCACGATCGTGCAACCGGCAGCCAGGGCTGGCGCCACTTTGCGGGTAATCATGGCAATCGGGAAATTCCAGGGCGTAATCGACACGCACACGCCAATCGGCTGCTTGAGCACCACCATCCGCTTGTCGGTCCAGGTCGAGGACATGACATCACCGCTGATGCGCTTGGCTTCTTCGGCAAACCATTCCAGGAAAGAGGCGGCATAGACCGCTTCGCCACGGGCCTCTGCCAGCGGCTTGCCCTGCTCGGCCGTCATCAGCGCACCCAGGTCATCAGCATGCTGGATCACCAGGTCGAACCACTTGCGCAGTATGGCGGCGCGTTCTTTGCCGGTCTTGGCAGCCCAGGCCGGAAACGCAGCGTGCGCGGCCTCGATGGCGGCTTGCGCATGTTCAGCCTTCATGTTCGGAACCGAGGCAATCGTCACACCGCTGGCCGGATTGGTTACATCGAAATTCTCGGCGGCGCCTACCCATGCGCCATTGATATAGGCCTGCTTGCGCAGCAGGTCAGGGTCATTGAGTTTGGGTAATCCTTTGACGGCTTGCAGCATGCTTGTCTCCTGACTATTTGGTCGAAAAAAGTAAAGGATAGCGCAAACGCGATGGGATTGTGACCAGCATAGTTGTCCGATAAAAGAACTTTAGTCTGAATATTGTTACTTAGGCAGGCAGCCTGTTGCATCAGGCACTTCAATTATTCCGACTGCCAAGGAGGCATTCATGAAAGCCAAGGACACCACTACAATCCCCCGGAGCAATCCACGATCGTTGACCGTAAGCAAAAAAACCGACAACCAGCAGACGAGTCCACCACCCGCCTCCTTTCAGGAAGTCAACCGGCTCCGGCGGCCGAAACAAACATTGGCGAGTCAAATTAAAAACTTTTTCGACCCGACCAGGGCGCAACGCAAGCAGCAGCAATGGGATCTGATATCGAAGGCCGAAGATAAGCGCGTGGCAGATTGGAATAAAGTCCGCGTTTCCACGCCATTCAACGCGTTTAAAAACGCAGACAAGCTTACCCGTTCGGCAGACGTGTTTGCCGAATACCAAAAGCCCCGGGTTGATGAAATCAGGGGGGCAATCAAAAAGCATTCTCAATCTGACTTTTCCAAGGCATTGTTTCGCAACGATCGCATTAGCCCGCGAGAATGGGTGACCGAGAACAAAGCAGCCCTGGACGGCACCGGAAAATCGATGAAGTTAGTAGCGGATCACCATTTAAAGGGAAAGGATCTTGCACAGCTCTCTGACAAGCAAAAGCTCGAACTTGCCGAGGGCGTATGGAAAACCTTGTTCACTGATCCTGTGTCTACCAGTAAGGTTCCTGCGGCGACCAAGGCTTTGTTGGGGGAGTTGGTTCGAGAAGTTAAGAATTCGCCGCAATTCGCCAAATTGACCGACACCGAAAAACGTGAAGTATTGCGCGGTGTGGTCAATTATGGTTTTAATTTAAAAGGTGTCCAGTCGCTGCTTCTGGAGAATGATCGGTTCACCGAGTTGCGCTTCCAGGCGAACGGGATCACCGAGAGGCAGGAAAGTACGCTGTCGCCTGCCGAACTTGCAGAAAAGCGAACCCTCGAGGCCAAACACCACCTTATGCTCACAGTGGCCGCGGAGTATGGGAGTTTCGTCCTTGGCGTGAAAGGAGGCGACAAGCCAACGCCGGCCTGGTTGAAGCTCTCCGATTCGACCAAGAGCAGTGGTGTGGCATTTTTCGATAAGTTGGTCGAAGAGTCGATTGTCTTGGCGGACCAGCCATCGCAAACCACAAAGAGAACTGGCGAGGACGAGTCAAGTCTCGTGGAGTCAAGCGACGAGTCAAGTCTCGTGGAGTCGAGCGACGAGTCGATTATTGTGGAAGTGAGCGACGACACTTCGGAGAGTTCGAAAGATAGTTCTGAAAGTGCTGCGCCATCCAGCAAGGCGGATACATTGCGTCAAAACAGACTGTACGAAGGCAAAGTCCGCGGCGGTGACAACCCTTTGTACATTCCGAAAAAAGACTGACCTGCCATCGTGCAACTAAAGAAAGGCAGCCTGGCGCTGCCTTTCTTTATTCCGGCTCCACGTTCATGTGACCTCACACTACTGCCAGACCCTGATTGATCGCGTCACCCGTCAACCGGTTTCGATTGCTCCCTGCGATTGAACCCAGCCACCATTTCAAACTTGAACAACCTGCATTCCAGGGCGCCGTTGAAAAACGGCGTCTTGCGGGACTCTTTTAACCGCAGCATTTTCGGCAGGCCAAGGTCGGCCGAAAACAGGAACACCTGCCAGCCGGCAAAGCGCTGTTTGAGGGTGGTGCTGAATGCGCTGAAGAAGGCAGTTGCCATTTCATCTTCCGCCTGGGTGGCGTCGCCCCGTACGTCGATCCGCTCGCCATAGGGCGGGTTGGTCAGGATGATGCCGGGTACGCCGGTTGGCGGCTTGATTTCCTGCGCCTCGATTTGCTTTAACGGAATGTCGAACGTGATGCCGGCGCTGGCCAGGTTATTGCGGGTCATGACGATCATGTCGCCTGAAATGTCGCTGCCGAAGATGGTCGGCGTGGTCGGCAGCGCTGGCCGCTTCACCGCGTTGCGGATCGCTTGCCATTCTTCGTCGGCAAACCCCTTGAAGCGTTCGAATGCAAAACTGCGGTTGGCGCCAGCCGGTATGCCGGCCAGCATTTGCGCCGCTTCGGCGATGATGGTGCCGGAACCGCACATCGGGTCCAGCAGGATCATGCCGGGCTTCCAGCCAGCAGCGCGCAACAGGCCGGCCGCGAGGTTTTCACGCAGGGGCGCATCGCCGGTTTCCTGGCGCCAGCCGCGCTTGAACAGCGGCTCGCCCGAGGTGTCCAGGTACAGCGTGAAATGGCGCTGGTCCACAAAGCCGACAATGCGCATGTCCGGCGTGCGCGTATCGATCGACGGCCGGTCGCCGCAAAAATCGCGGAAGCGGTCGACGATCGCATCCTTGATCTTGAGCGTCGTGAATTCCAGGCTTTTCAATGGCGACTTGATTGCCGTGACATCGACACGGATGGTATTGCCCACAGCGAACCAGTCTTCCCAAGGCTGCGCCAGGGCCATGTCGTAAATGTCGTTTTCGTTGCTGTAACTGCCGTGCGCCATGCGCATCAGTACGCGCGATGCGATGCGGGTGTGCAGGTTGATCCGGTATGCATCCGACAGAATGCCGGAGCAGTGGACGCCGCCCGGCACCTGGTTGTGCACCTTCAGGGTCGATGACTGTGCGGCGATTTCTTGCAGCTCTTCGGCCAGTACGACTTCCAGACCGCGCGGGCAGGGGCAAAAGAATGAGCGGGGTATTGGCTGTGCCATCAGGAGTTCCTTTTTTCCTTGGGACAAGCGGCCGGATGCCGCCTGTCTTGTTGATCCATCAAATGTGCTGCATCAGCGGTTCAGGGCGCGCTCGACAAATTCCAGCCGGTCCTGGCCCCAGAAGCCTTCGCCGTCGACGACGTACCAAGGGGCGCCGAATACACTGGCGGCCATCGCCTCCTCGGTGTTGAGGTCGTACTCGGCCTGCACGCTGGCGGTCTCGGAGGATTTCAACAGCGACTTGCCGTCGAGGCCGCATTCGGTGGCGATCAGGGCCAGGGTATCCGCGTCAGCGATGTTGCGTTCGTCGGCCCAGACGCCGCGCATGATGGCGCCGGTCACGGCCAGCGCAGTGTCGGTGCCGTGGGCCAGCCGGGCTGCGATGATCAGGCGCGCGGCAGGGTCGCCCGGAACCGGAAAGAATTTCGGGTGGATATTCAGTGGCCGGGCCAGATGCTCGCTCCAGCGTTTCAATTCCAGCAGCCGGTATGCCTGCCTTTGTGGCGGGCGCTTGGCGAGCGGCAGGCCGCCGGACGCGTTGAAGACCCTGCTGATGTCGCATGGCTTCACGTTGACCGTCACGCCGGCTTTTTTGGCCATGGCAACGAAACGGTCATGGCCCAGGTATGCCCAGGGTGACGGGGGGGCGAAATAATAGTCACAGCTTTTTGCCATGTCAGCTCCAGTGAAATCAGAAAGGTTTTATTACTACCAGCAGGATGATCAGTAACAGCAATATCACCGGTACTTCATTGAACCAGCGATACCATTTGTGACTGCGCGTGTTGAGCGCAGACTCGAACTTCTTGAGCAGTGAACCGCAGGCATGGTGGTAACCGATGACAAGGACCACCAGCGCCAGTTTCGCATGCATCCAGCCATTGCCGGGGCCGCGGCCGATACCGTAGCCCAGCCACAACCAAAAGCCCAGCACGACAGCAGGAATGGCCAGGATCGTCATGAACCGGTATAGCCGGCGGGCCATCAGCAGCAGCCGTTCGGTCGCTGCCGGCGCTGTCTCGTCGGCCAGGTTGACGAAGATGCGCGGCAGGTAAAACAAGCCTGCGAACCAGGAAATCAGGAACAGCAGGTGCAGTGACTTGACCCAAAGCATCGACGCACTCCGAAAAATTCAACGAGGGATGGAGAAGCTGCAATGCTGATGATTGCTGCAGCGTTTGGGCGGCGCGGCACAGGCCTAGCGCCGGACTTCACCATGTCCGAGCACGACATACTTCAGCGAGGTCAGGCCTTCCAGTCCGACCGGTCCGCGGGCGTGCAATTTATCGTTTGAAATGCCGATTTCCGCGCCCAGGCCGTATTCGAAGCCGTCGGCAAATCGGGTAGAGGCATTCACCATCACCGATGCCGAATCCACTTCGCGCAGGAAGCGCATGGCGCGGCTGTAGTCCTCGGTGATGATGGCGTCGGTGTGCTTGGACGAGTACGTGCTGATATGGTCGATTGCCTCGTCCAGCCCCGCCACAATCTTGATCGCCAGGATGGGGGCCAGGTATTCGGCATGCCAGTCTGCTTCGGTGGCGGCTGCAAGATGCGGATAGCCGGCAAGGATCTGCCGCGCTTCGTCATCAGCGCGCAGCTCGACCTTTTCGCCGGCATACAAGTGCGCGAGTTCACCCAGCACGCGGCTGGCAACAGCGCGCGACAGCAGCAAGGTTTCCATCGTGTTGCAGGTGCCGTAGCGGTGGCATTTGGCATTGAAGGCAATGGCCACTGCCTTGGTGATGTCGGCGCTATCGTCGACATACACATGGCAGATTCCATCCAGGTGCTTGATCATCGGCACCCGCGATTCCTTCATCAGGCGCTCGATCAGCCCCTTGCCGCCGCGCGGGACGATGACGTCCACATACTCGGGCATCGTGATCATTGCGCCCACGGCAGCGCGATCAGTGGTCTCGACGATCTGCACCGCGTCAGCCGGCAGCCCGGCGGCGGACAGCCCCTCCTTGACCAGCACGGCGAGCGCCTGGTTGCAGTGGATCGCTTCGGAGCCGCCGCGCAGGATGGTGGCGTTGCCACTCTTGATGCACAGTCCGGCCGCATCGACCGTCACGTTGGGACGCGCTTCGTAGATGATGCCGATCACGCCGAGCGGCACGCGCATCTGGCCGACCTGGATACCGGTCGGGCGGTATTTCATGTTGGAGATTTCGCCGATCGGGTCGGGCAGGGCGGCGATCTGTTCCAGGCCTTCGGCCATCGTATCGATCGCCTTTTGCGATAGCGTCAGGCGATCCAGCATGGCCGCATCGAGTCCGCTGGCCCTGGCCTGGGCCAGGTCTTTTTCATTGGCGATGCGCAAGCTGGCAGCGTCGCGTCGGATCGCTGCGGCGATTTGCAGCAGGGCCTTGTTCTTGGCGGCGGTGTCGGCCTTGGCCATCGCGCGTGATGCGGCGCGGGCGCGCTGGCCGAGTTCCTTCATGTACTGGTCTATGTCCATCTATGCTGCCTCTGTGCTGAGTATTTACTGCGTGTTTGATTTGCTTGCAATGTTCGCCGTCGCGCCGGTCGGCACTGGCTGCGCCCGATTATCCGCGCGCCACCCGCATTCCGATCTGCAGGATCGCATCCCATGGGTCGCCGGCGAAATCCTTCGCCCGCAAGCCCTTGATCAGGCGGTCGACCTGTGCTGCCTGGTGGATTGCCGCTTCGATGGTGGCGCGCGAAAGCCGCTGCAGGGCCGGCTCCATCAGCCGCTCGCGCGGCCCCCATACCCGGTATTCTTTCAGGACTACCGACAAGGATTTACCGGCTTCCATCGCGCTTTTCATCCTGGCCAGCGTGCGCAGTTCATCGGTGACGGCCCACAGTACCAGCGGTAAGGCTTCGCCTTCGCCCTTCAATCCCTCCAGCATGCGCACCAGCCGCGCCGTGTCGCCGGAGAGCATTGCCTCATTGAGCTTGAACACATCATACCGTGCGACATTGAGCACCGCTGCGTGGATCTGTTCGAAGGTGAGCGCAGTGGCCGGATACAGCAATCCCAGCTTCTGGATTTCCTGGTGCGCCGCCAGCAGGTTGCCCTCTACCCGCTCGGCGATGAAGGCCAGGCTTTGCCGGTCTGCGCTCTGACCTTGTGCCGCCAGCCGCGCGCCGATCCAGGCCGGTAACTGGGCGCGCTCCACCAGGGCGATCTCGATATACATGCCGGTTTTTTGCAGCGCCGCGACCCAGGCGGATTTCTGGGTGGCCCAGTCCAGCTTGGGCATCGATATCAGTGTCACATTGTCGGGCGACAGGTCGGCGACATAGTCTTGCAGCGCCTGGCTGCCTTCCTTGCCGGGCTTGCCGCCGGGAATGCGCAGCTCGACCAGTTTCTTGTCGCCGAACAGCGATTGCGACTGGTTGGCCGCCAGCAGCGAGCCCCATTTGAAGCTGCGGTCCACGGTCAATACTTCGCGTTCGGTATGGCCGGCGCTGCGCGCCGCGCGCCGTATCCGGTCTGCCGCATCCAGCGCGAGCAGGTGCTCGTCGCTGGTAATCACGTACAGCGGCGCAAGGGTCTTTGCAAGATGGCCGTCTAGGGCGTCGGCGCGTAATTGCATGAAATTGCTTCCTACTGCCTGGCCGCTGGCGCCAATGCTGGCGATGGCGCCGGCAGTTGCTGCGGTGGATTCCATGGCCGCGTGGCGGCGATCCGGCGCAGCAACTGGCCGACCATGTCGGACTGCATGTCGCGATACAGCGTGGCTTCCTCGCCTTCCTTGGCCAGTACTTGCGATTCATTGAAGCTCAGCGTGCGTTGCACCACGACTTGCGAATCCGGGCGCAACTCGCGACCGGTGTTGTCCTTGATGCGAAAATTGACGCGATAGTTCAGTGTGTACTCGCGTACGCGCCCCTGGCTGTTGAGCGACAGTACCAGCCGCTCGCGCACTTCACTGATGATTTCGACGATGGCCTCGGCGGCCTTGCGGTCATTCACCAGGGTAGTGGCGTCGCTGCGTGCAAGTCGCCGCTTGAGGTCGATTCCTACCCCGGTCGGGTCGATATACATCGTATTGAACGGCAACATTGCCGATGCGCCGGAACCACGCAGCTGGAAGCCGCAGGCCGCCAGCAGCAAGGATGTCGCCAGGATCAAAATACTTGTACCAATCTTCAAACGCATGTCCTGCTCCCGATGTCGGCAATGCGCGGCCAGGCATTGTCCATCATTAATTAGCAATCCAACCGACGCAGCACACGCCAGGATCAGGCAACGATATTGACCAGCTTTCCGGGTACCACAATGACTTTCCTGGGTGTGCCGGTGACGTATTTTGCGACCCCTTCGTTGGCCAGCGCGGCGGCTTCGATGCTGGCGCGGTCGGCGTCTTTTGGCATACGTATGCTGCCGCGCAGCTTGCCGTTGACCTGCACCATCAATTCGATTTCCGACTGTTCCAGTGCCGCAGGGTCAACCTGCGGCCAGGGCGCGTCAAGCAGGTCGCCCGAAAGCGCGGCGTAACCAAGTGCTTCCCACAGCGAATGGGTGATGTGGGGCGCAACCGGATTCAACACGCGCAGGAAGATGCCAAATCCTTCGGACAGCACGGCGCGCGATGCGGCCGAGTCGTCGAGCCTGGCGCTTTCCAGCGTGTTGAGCATCTTCATGCAGGCCGACACGACCGTGTTGTACTGGATGCGACGGTAATCATTGTCTGCCTGCTGCAGCACCTTGTGCAGGTCGCGCCGCAGCGCCTGCTGGTCCGGCGTCAGTTCAGCGTGCCTGATAACGGTCTGCGCACTGATGCGCGCGGCGTTGGCCACGCCGAAGTTCCAGACCCGACGCAGGAATCGATGCGCACCTTCGACGCCGGCGCCCGACCATTCCAGCGTCTGCTCGGGTGGTGACGCGAACATCGTAAACAGTCGCGCCGTGTCGGCGCCATACTGGTCGATTTGCGCCTGGGGGTCTATGCCATTGTTCTTGGACTTCGCCATCTTCTCGATGCCGCCGATCGACACCGGCTGCCCGTCCGTGCGCAGCGTCGCCGTCACCGGGCGGCCGCGTTCGTCCGTGGTCAGTTCGACGTCGGCCGGATTGAACCAGGACAGCTTGCCGCTTGGGTCCTCGCGGTAATACGTTTCGTTGAGCACCATGCCCTGCGTGAGCAAGTTGGTGAAGGGCTCATCGAACTTGACCAGCCCGAAATCGCGCATCACCTTGGTCCAGAAGCGGGCGTACAGCAAGTGCAACACCGCATGCTCGATACCGCCGATGTACTGGTCCATCGGCATCCAGTAATCGTTGCGGGAATCGACCATCGCATCGGTACTGCCGGGCGAGCAATAGCGCATGTAGTACCAGGACGAATCGACGAAGGTGTCCATGGTGTCGGTCTCGCGCCGCGCCGGCTTGCCGCACTGCGGGCAGTCGGCGCGCAGGAAAGCCTCATGCTTGTTGAGCGGATTGCCGCTGCCGTCCGGCACGCAGTCTTCTGGCAGTACCACCGGCAAATCTTTTTCCGGCACCGGCACTTCGCCGCACTGCGCGCAGTGGATCATCGGGATCGGCGTGCCCCAGTAGCGCTGGCGCGAGATGCCCCAGTCGCGCAGGCGATAAGTGATTTTTTTCTCGCCCAGTTGTTGCGCCGCGAGGTCGGCGGCCACTGCCTCGACCGCTTCCTGGCAGGCCAGGCCATCGTATTTGCCGGAGGCGATGTTGCGGCCGCTTTCCTTGTCGCCGTACCAGTCCTGCCATTGCGTATCGGAAAATTCCCGGCCCTCGACAGCGATCACTTGCTTGATCGGCAAGTCGTACTTGCGGGCGAATGCGAAGTCGCGCTCGTCATGCGCGGGCACGCCCATCACGGCGCCATCGCCGTAAGTCATCAGTACATAATTTCCGACCCAGACCGCGACCTGCTCGCCGCTGATCGGATGGGTTACGGTCAGGCCGGTCGGCATGCCTTTCTTTTCCATCGTCGCCATGTCGGCTTCGATGACGCTGCCCTTCTTGCATTCAGCGATGAATGCCGCCAGCGCCGGATTGCTGGCGGCAGCGTGCAGCGCCAGCGGATGCTCAGGCGCGACGGCGCAGAAAGTCACGCCCATGATGGTGTCGGCGCGGGTCGTGAATACCCACAGCTTGCCGTCATTGATCGCGGCGCCGCTGCCGTCGCGGATCGCATGCGGGAACGCGAAGCGCACGCCGACTGATTTGCCGATCCAGTTCGACTGCATGATGCGCACCCGTTCCGGCCAGCCGGGCAGCTTGTTGTCGACAAAATCGAGCAATTCCTCGGCGTAATCGGTGATGCGGGCGTAATACATCGGTATCTCGCGCTTTTCGATCAGCGCGCCCGAGCGCCAGCCGCGCCCGTCGATGACCTGCTCGTTGGCCAGCACGGTCTGGTCGATAGGGTCCCAGTTAACCGTGCCGGTCTTGCGGTAGATGATTCCCTTTTCGAGCATCTTGAGGAACATCCACTGGTTCCACTTGTAATAGTCCGGCTTGCAGGCCGTCATTTCGCGCGACCAGTCGATGGCCAGTCCCATCGCCTGCATCTGCTGCTTCATGTGGGCGATGTTGGAGTAGGTCCATTGCGCGGGCGGCACCTTGTTGGCCATCGCCGCATTTTCGGCCGGCATGCCGAACGCGTCCCAGCCCATCGGCATCAGCACGTTATAGCCGCTCATGCGCAGGTAGCGGTACATCACGTCGTTGATCGTGTAGTTGCGCACATGGCCCATGTGCAGCTTGCCGGACGGGTAGGGCAGCATCGAGCAGGCGTAGAACTTCTTTTTCTCGCGGCCGTCGCGGTCGACGGCGTGCTCGACCGCTTTGTAGGCGGAGATGCGCTCCCAATGCTGCTGAGCGGATTTTTCTACGTCGGAAGGCGTGTATTTTTCTTGCATGTCGCGTGCGGCGTGGGATGGAGTAGACCGGGCATTATACTGGCTGGAGCCAGCCTGATGCGGCGGCAACGGGGGCGCCCCGGTCCTTGTCCGCCGTTGCCGGGCCGATTCGGGTCAAACCGGCAAGCAGCCGGCAATCGGGCTCAGCGTAATTGCAGCGACAGCATCGGCGGCTGCCCGGCTTCTTCGCAGCGCAGGTTCACTTCCGCCACGCATAGACGTAGCGATTCCAGCAGGTCGGGTGCGGATTTCTGCAGGATGCCGGCGTTGCTGACGACGATATCGAGCATTTCGTCGGCCGCCAGCGTGAAGCGCGTCATGCCGTCGCCATCGCGCAGCCCGGACATGCAGTCGATCCAGGCGTCCAGATTGTTGCCATAAAAGTCAGGAAAGCCGAACGCAGCGCGCGATGCCCGGTGGAAGCCCGCCGGCGTCAACAGATCACGCCCGTCCAGTGCCGCGCCAGCCATGTTATTTCCCCGCTGTGGCGTCTTTGGGATCGGTCACGAACCCGAGCTTCGACAGTCCGCCGGCTTGCGCCGCCGCCATGACCTGGGCAATGACTTCGAAGCGGGTGGATTTGTCTGCCCGCAGCTGGATTTCAGGCTGTGGCTTCTTCTGTGCGGCCAGCGCCAGTCGGCGGTTGAGCTCGTTCATGTCGAGAGCGGTGGCGCCGTTGTCCCAGAAAATCGCGCCTTTGGCATCGACCGACAGGGTGATGGTGTCGGGCTTTTCTGCGGAGGCCGTTGCTGCTGCTGCCGGCAGGTCCAGCCGTATCGAGTGGGTAAACAGTGGCGCCGTGATGATGAAGATCACCAGCAGCACCAGCATCACGTCCACCATGGGCGTGACATTGATTTCCGACATGGGGCCGGGCTGCCGGTTGTCGTTGAATCCGCCGAATGCCATGATCAGTCCTTGTCGTGTGCTACCTGTTTGCCAATGCGCGAACCGGTCGTCAGGTAAGCATGCAGGTCATGGGCGAAGGCATCGAGTTCAGCCAGCGTGATGCGGTTGACCCGGGTGAATGCGTTATAGGCCAGGACTGCGGGAATCGCCACCGCCAGGCCGAGCGCGGTCATGATCAGCGCTTCGCCGACCGGCCCGGCAACCTTGTCGATCTGTACCGTCCCGCTGGCAGACACCGCCAGCAGGGCATGGTAAATCCCCCAAACGGTACCAAGCAGTCCGACGAACGGTGCGGTGGAACCGACAGAAGCCAGCAAGGTCAGGCCGCTTTCCAGCCGCGCCGACACGCGGTTGATTTCCTGTCGCAGCGTGCGCGTGATCAGTTCGCCCGGATCGGCCAGAGCGTTAAGCGAGGATTCATTGGCCCGCAGGTTTGCCGCCTGCGCGGCCTGCGCCGCCAGCGGCGCATAGACATTTTCGGTATCCGAGCGCCGCAATTGGGCAATGGCGTCGTCCAGCGACGGCGCGTTCCAGAACGATTCCAGCGCGGCGGCGCTCCTGCGCACGCGCCATGAACTCCAGGACTTGGACAGGATGTAGAACCAGCTGGCCACCGACATCAGCAACAGGAGGTAGGCGACTGCGTGGGAAACGGCGTCGCCTTGCGCCCAGTATTGGGCCAGGCCGAGGCTGGAGGCGGCGGGATTGGCAAGAGTGGGGTTCATGGTATGCGCTTGTGGTCTTTTTTCGGGCCTTGCTTGGCCGGGTTCTGGTACCGGAAAATCTGTTTGCTGCGGTTTTCGGCCTGGTCGGAGGCTTAATTCCTGAGGGTGAATGTTACAGGAACGAGGTACCACTCCGGCACCGGTTTGCCATCCCGGGTGGCTGGAATGAAACGCCAGCCCTGCACGGCCTCGCGAGCGGCCTCGTCCAGCATCGGGAAACCGCTGGAGTTGCGCAGCTCCACCGCGCCCGCATTGCCGTCGGCCTTGACCAGCACACGCAGCACCACGGTGCCTTGCTCACCGTACCGGCGTGACATGGCCGGCTGGACCGGCTTGCGGTTGCTGGCGGCATAACTGGCGGGAATCGAGACGCCGGTCGGGGCGGCCGGGGCGGGCATCGCCGGTGCAGCAGGGGCCGCCGGCGCCGGCGCGACCGGTGCGGTAACGGGCGCTGCCGGCGGCGCAGTCGGCGCAGGTTCTGTGCGCGGCGCAGGCGTCGGCGGCACCGGTTCTGGGCGCGCAGCCGGCGTCGGCTTGACTGCCGGCGTAGGTTTGGGGGGTGATTTCTCAGGCTGCGGCTTTGGCGGCGGCAAAGCCGCAGGGCTGGGCGGCTTCAGCCGTGGCTGGGGGGGCGGTGCCGGTTGCAGCAGCACCACCGTCACCGGTGTTTTCGTTTCGACCCGATGGTCAGATGCGTGCAGCGCAAGCAGTCCGAGGACACCCGCATGCAGCAACAGCGAAATCGCAACCGCAACCGGTGTCCGGCGTAATGTCGTCATAAGAAAAGCGGGTGGTCGCCGCTGCGTTGCGACCCTGGGTTTCAGCGCAGGCCCAGCACATCCTGCATGTCGTACAGGCCAGTCTTGCGGTTGGCGAGAAAGCGGGCGGCGCGCAGGCTGCCGTGCACGTAGGTCACGCGACTCGATGACTTGTGCGTGATTTCCACCCGCTCGCCAATGCCGGCAAACAGCACCGTATGGTCGCCAACGATGTCGCCGCCGCGGATCGTGGCAAAACCGATCGATGAAGGATCGCGCTCCCCGGTCACCCCTTCGCGCGCATACACCGCCACGTCGTCGAGCTTCCTGCCCAATGCGTCGGCAATCACTTCGCCCATCTTCAGCGCCGTGCCGGACGGGGCATCCACCTTGTGGCGATGATGGGCTTCAATGATCTCGATGTCATATCCTTCTGAGAAACTTTTGGCTGCCATTTCGAGCAGTTTCATCGTGACGTTGACGCCCACGCTCATGTTCGGCGCAAACACGATGGCTGTGCGCTGCGCCGCTTCGGCGATCGCCGCCTTGCCGGCTTCATCAAAGCCGGTGGTGCCGATGATCATCTTGATGCCATGGTCGGCGCAATAAGCCAGGTGCCTGAGCGTGCCCTCGGGGCGGGTGAAGTCGACCAGGATCTGCGTCGAGGCCAGCGCGCGCGACAGGTCGGATTGGATATCCACGCCGGCTGGCTTGCCAAGGAACGCTGCAGCGTCGGTGCCGATGCCGGGCGAACCGGCCACATCAAGCGCGCCGCTGAGCACGGTGTCATCGGTATCCTGGATGGCTTCGATCAGCATCCGACCCATCCGGCCGGAAGCGCCGGCGACGGCTATTTTCATGGCGGTCATGGAACGTTACCGGGGTTCGTTGGCGGTCGATGGCGCACGCGGCGCAGCAGGTGCGGCCGGCGGCAGGCTACCAGGGCGCTTGGCCGCTGGCGCTTTGCCGGCAATGCGGGCGAGGTAATCTTCTTCTGTCGGCAGGTTGCCGCCATCCCACCTTTCGAGGCGATTGTCGCGGAAATACAGTGTCACGCTGCTGCGCGTGATGTCACCGTTCGCGCGCTTGTGGTTGAACAGGTAGTCCCAACGGTCGCGATGGAAAATATCGGTCAGCAAAGGCGTACCGAGCACGAAGCGCACTTGTTCGGGTGTCATGCCCGGTTTGAGCTGGGCGACCATTTCGGAAGAGATGAAATTGCCCTGCTGGAGATCGGGACGGTAGGGCGTGAGGAAGCCGAGCAGGCGCTTTTCCTTGCTCGTCTGAACGCCGGAAGCGGCTGCGGCTGGTAGGGCGGCGGCCGGTGCGCTGGCCGTTGCGGCAGGTGCAGTGACAGCAGCGGGCGCAGTTGCAACGGGTGCCGGACCGTCCATCAGCGGATTCTTGTACGCACATCCGCCAAGGAGGACGCCCGTAAGCGCAATCGCAATGCAAGCGGCACGGGAGGGGAACAGCACATGCATGAGTCGTCTCTCTGGTATCTGCAAGGGGTCAACAAACGCTATATGATAAGGCAGATAAGCAATCCACAAACTATCTCATGCCCATTTCCGCCCCCGATCTGAAGTCCAGCGGCCTGAAAGCGACCCTGCCGCGTGTCAAGATCCTGGAAATATTCCAGAACAGCAGGGTGCGGCATCTCAGCGCGGAAGACGTCTACAAGGTTTTGCTGGCCGAAAACATCGATGTCGGCCTGGCCACGGTTTACCGGGTGCTGACGCAGTTCGAGCAGGCTGGCCTGCTCAGCCGCAATCACTTTGAGACTGGCAAGGCCGTGTTCGAACTCAATGAAGGCACCCACCATGATCATCTGGTTTGCCTGGATTGCGGACGGGTCGAAGAGTTTTTTGACGCCGAAATCGAACAGCGGCAGCACAAGGTGGCAGCAGACCGTGGCTTTGCGATTGCCGATCATTCACTGGCGCTGTACGGCCATTGCACCAAGGCCGACTGTCCGCACCGCCGGCGTTAGATCCGGCCAGGCTTTCCAAGTGACGTCTGGTGCGCTGCTGTTGCGCGCCTAATGCTGACTGAGCGCGTTACTGAGCAATCTTGCCGTGATGTCGACGATGGGGATCACTTGCTCATACGCCATCCTGGTCGGACCGACCACGCCGAGCGTGCCCACCACCGTGCCGTTCACTTCATAGGGCGCGGTCACGACGCTCATTTCTTCCATCGGCACCAGGTGTGATTCGCCGCCAATGAAAATCTGCACCCCGGTTGCCTTGCTCGACACGTCCAGCAATTGCATCAGGCTGGTCTTCTGCTCGAACAGATCGAACAGCTTGCGCAGCGAACCCATGTCCGACGACAGTTCGGCCACCGACAATAAATTGCGTTCGCCGGAAATCACGACGTCGTCACATTCGTCCGCCATGGCGTCGTTGCCGGCCTCGACAGCCGCATGCAATAGCCGCGTCATGTCGTCACGCAATTGCCGCACTTCAGCCGCCAGCCGCATGCGGATATCCTCGAAACGCTGTCCGCCGTAATGCTGGTTCAGGTAGTTCGCGGCTTCGACCAGTTGTGATGGTGTGTAATCGACATCGGTCAACAGCAGCCGGTTTTGCACTTCTCCGCTGGGGCTGACGATCACCAGCAGGATGCGGCGCTCGGACAGACGGATGAAATCGACCTGCTTGAAGGCCGAATCGCGCTTCGGCGTGAGCACCACCCCGGCGAAATGCGACAGCGAGGACAAGACCTGGGCCGCATTCGAGATGATTTTTTGCGGCGAACCGATCGCCAGTAGCGGCGGCATGCGCGAGTCCATTGCGCCTTCGTCGAGCGACTGGACAGTCAGTAGCGTATCGACAAAAAATCGATAGCCGCGCGGTGTCGGAACCCGGCCTGCCGAAGTGTGCGGACTGGAGACAAAGCCCATCTCTTCCAGGTCGGCCATGATGTTGCGGATCGTCGCGGGCGACAACTCCAGGCCCGAAATCCGGGACAGCGAGCGTGATCCGACCGGCTGTCCGTCCGCGATATAGCGTTCGACCAGGGTCTTGAGTAAAGTCTGCGCTCGTTTATCCAGTTGCATGCGGGCTATTCTATCGGTGACCGGTCACCCGTGCCAGAAGTTGTACATAACCAACGCTCAAGAGCGATCATATTTTTGCACACGGCATCCGGCGCGATGTGTCCGGGCATTGTCCGGTTTGGTCGCAAGCCTTCCCGGTTCATCCATACGCCCCGCAGGCCGGCACGCTGCGCGCCTTCCACATCGAGCAGCGGGTCGTCGCCCACATAGACCGCTTCGGCTGGCGCCACACCCATTGATTCGCAGGCGGCCAGGAATATTTTGGGATCCGGCTTGCCGGTCCCGAACCGGTATGCCGCCAGGCTGGTATGGAAATGGTGGCTGATGCCGATTGCTGCAAGGTCGGCCGGGCCATTGGAGATGGTGCCGAGCAGCCATTGCCCGGCCAGGCGCGGCAGTACCGTACCGACATCGGCATACAGGTCCACCGTATTGCGCGCCGCAGCGAATATATCCAGCGCATGTCCGACCCGCGAGCAGTCTTCATTGCATTCGATGAAAGCCTGCGTCAGGCCGGCATGGCGCAGGCCCATCATGTCGAACCGGTAATGCGGCTGCGTTTCAAGCAGCGCCATCCGGCGTGCGCGTAGTGACTCGATGGTGAATCGTTCGGCAACCGTCGGTGCGTGCGTGCGCAGCCAGTCAAACATATTGTGTTCGGCGCGCTCGATTGCCGGCGCTACCGGCCACAGTGTGTCATCGAGGTCGAACAGGACAGCTTTGATAGGGGGCATCGGGGGAGACCGTATTGAGTGGGTGCTGCATGACCGGCATGTGCCGGTGCCGTACATCGGTTCTGTTAATTATGGTCTAATCCGAAGCATGCCGCTCTCAGAAACAGCTCCTGACCCGATCCAGTACAAGTCGATTGCCATTGTCGGCAAGCCCATGGCCGCCGGTATCACGCGCACACTGATCGAGCTGGCCGCCTTCCTGCGATCTTCCGGTCGCACGGTGCTTTTCGAGTCCGAAACGGCGGCGAGCATCGCCAGCACGGCGTCGGCCGCAGATGCCGCCGACATTGCGCATTATCCGGTCTTGTCGCCGGCCGATATCGGACAGCAGGCCGATGCCGCCATTGTGGTCGGCGGCGACGGCACGATGCTGGGCATTGCCCGCCAGTTGGCGCCGTATCCGGTGCCGCTGATCGGCATCAACCAGGGCCGGCTCGGGTTCATGACCGACATTCCGGCCGAGCGCATGCTTGCCACGCTCGCCGAGATGCTGGATGGCGATTACGAATCGGAGCAGCGCACCCTGCTGGAAGGCAAGGTCATGCGCCGCGGCAAGCCGATCTTCGAAGCGCTGGCCTTCAACGACGTGGTGGTTGCCCGCGGCACCGGCGCCGGCATGGTGGAGTTGCGTGTCGATGTCGATGGCCATTTCATGTACAACCAGCGTTCCGATGGCCTGATTGTCGCCACGCCGACCGGGTCGACTGCTTATTCCCTGTCGGCCGGCGGTCCTCTGCTGCATCCGAGCCTGGGCGGCATCGTGCTGGTCCCGATCGCGCCGCACGCGCTGTCGAATCGCCCGATCGTGGTGACGGACAGGAGCGAAATCGTGATTGAAGTCATCGCCGGACGCAACGTCAGCGTCAATTTCGACATGCAATCCTTGGCGCGAATGGAACACCACGACCAGGTCGTGATCCGCCGTTCGGCCCACACCATTACGTTCCTGCATCCGCGTGGCTGGAACTACTACGACACGCTGCGCGAGAAACTGCACTGGAATGAATATCCTTCGGTCGACGGACAGTTAAAATAGCGGGCGAAGACTTTTCCGCTCCCCAAAGGCCCAGGTCCTGCCACGCTCATGCTGCGCTCACTCTCCATCCGTGATTTCGTCATCGTTGACGCCATCGACATCGAACTCGCCTCCGGTTTCACCGTGTTTACGGGCGAGACCGGCGCCGGCAAGTCGATCCTGGTCGACGCACTGGCGCTGGTACTGGGCGGACGCGGCGACGCCAGCGTCATTCGCGAAGGCGCGGCACGGGCCGACATCAGCGCCGAGTTCAGGGCGCCGCAAGGCGCACTGCCCTGGCTGCAAGAGCATGCGTTCGATGTCGATGGCGACGGCATCCTGCTGCGTCGCGTGATCGACAGCGCAGGGCGTTCGAAGTCCTTCATCAACGGTGTGCCGGCTACCGCAACCCAGTTGCGTGAACTCGGTGAGATGCTGGTCGACATCCACGGCCAGCACGCCCATCAATCCCTGCTGCGCACGAATGAGCAGCGCCTCCTGCTCGACCAGCAGGCGGGCCTGGAGCCGCAGACGCGCGCCGTGGCCGCCGCCTTCAAGGCGTGGCGCGCAGTGGCGCGCCAGCGCGAGGAATTCGAATCGAATGCACGCGACGTGCTGCTGGAAAGGGAACGGCTGGCATGGCAGGTCGGCGAGCTGGAAAAACTGGCGCAAAGGCCCGGCGAATGGACCGAAGTCACGCTGGAACAAAGCCGGCTGGCCAATGCCGCCGCGCTGATCGAAGGCACCCAGGAGGCGCTGCAAGAGATTTCCGAATCCGAGACCGGCGCCATGCTGTCGCGACTGTCAACGCTGGAGCACAAGATGGCGAAGCTGGCCGAGATCGACAGCAGCTTGAAACCGGTCATGGAGGCGCTGGAGCCGGCACGCATCCAGCTCCAGGAGGCCGCCTACGCACTCAAGGATTATCTTGACCGCGTCGAGCTCGATCCGGCGCGACTGCGCGAAGTCGATGCCCGGGTCGAGGCCATCCATGGCATGGCGCGAAAATTCCGGCTGGCGCCCGAGGAACTGCCGCAGGAATTCGAACGGTTAAGCGCTCAATTGCAGCAACTGGCGGATGCGACCGACATGGAAAGCTTGCGCGCCCAGGAAGACCAGCTCGCCCTTGAATTTCGCCGCCTGGCCGGCGCGCTGTCGGCCGCGCGCGCGCGGGCGGCGCTGGCCTTGTCCGGGGCAGTGACTGAAGCCATGCAGGAATTAAGCATGGCCGGCGGCTGCCTGGAAATCGCGTTGCACCCCTGCGAGCCAGCCAGCCACGGACTGGAGCAAGTCGAATTCCTGGTGGCCGGCCATGCCGGCGCCACGCCGCGTCCCTTGCAAAAAGTGGCGTCGGGCGGCGAGCTGGCGCGCATCTCGCTGGCCATTTCAGTCATTACCTCCAATGCGACCGCTACCCCGACCCTGATTTTCGACGAGGTTGACAGCGGCATCGGCGGCGCCGTGGCCGAAGTCGTCGGACGCCTGCAAAAGCGTCTGGGGCATGATCGTCAAGTGCTATGTGTGACGCATCTGGCGCAGGTCGCCAGCCAGGCCGACCAGCATTTCCAGGTCAGCAAGACCGCTGGCCATGACAAGCGGACGGTCTCGCACATCGCCCCGCTCGACAGCAAGGCGCGGGTGGAGGAGGTGGCGCGCATGTTGGGCGGGCTTGAAATTACCGCCACGACGCGAAAGCATGCGCGTGAACTACTGGCATCCTGAGCCAGGCCTTCGGGCGCACCGCTGTCACTCGCCACCCCCAGGCACCGTATAATCCGCGCCATCATGAAATTCCAACCAGAACCCCGCCATGAACATGGCGCACCCAGCCGGACTGCAATCGTCCTCGTCAACCTCGGCACGCCGGAAGCGCCGACGGCCAAGGCCGTGCGCAGCTACCTGAAGCAGTTCCTGTCCGATCCCCGCGTGGTTGAAATTCCGCGGCTGGTGTGGTGGTTCATCCTGAACCTGATCATCCTGCCGCTGCGCTCTGGCAAGTCGGCGCAGAAATATGCTTCCATCTGGACCCCGAAAGGCTCGCCGCTGAAACACCATACCCAGATGCAGGCCGCATTGCTGGCACAGCAACTGGCACAGCGCGGGCATGAGGTCGACGTGGCCTATGCCATGCGCTACGGCAATCCCTCGGTGGCCTCGGTGCTTGAACAGGTTAAAAGCCGCAACTGCGATCGGGTGTTGATCGTTCCGGCCTATCCGCAATATGCCGGCGCGACCACGGCATCGGTCTGGGATGCGGTTTTTGCCCACTACAGCCGGGTGCGCAATGTGCCAGAGCTCAGGCTGGTGCGCAATTATCACGACCAGCAAGCCTACATCGAGGCGCTGCAGAACGCAGTCACCCGACACTGGGATGCCAACGGCCAGGGCGAAAAGCTGGTGATGAGCTTCCACGGCGTTCCCAAGCGCACACTGATGCTTGGCGACCCCTACCATTGCGAGTGTTACAAGACGGCGCGCCTGCTGGCACAGGCGCTCGGGCTGACAGCGGACCAGTACCTGGTGACGTTCCAGTCCCGCTTCGGCAAGGCGGAATGGCTGCAGCCCTATACCGCGCCGACGCTCAAGCAACTGGCGAAGCAGGGAGTCAAGAGCGTGGACGTGATCTGTCCCGGCTTCACCGCCGATTGCCTAGAAACGCTGGAAGAAATTGCGATGGAAGTGCGATCTGACTTCCTCACTGCCGGCGGCGCCACCTTCCAGTACATTCCCTGCCTGAACGAATCGCCGGTCTGGATAGAGGGGCTTGCCGCTATTTGCGAGCAGCACATGCTCGGCTGGCCGACGCGGGTACATGGACCCGAGCGCGAACTCGACGCCGCCGACAATGCCCGTTCGCGAGAGCGGGCGCTGGCGCTGGGAGCAGGCCAGTAAACGCTGTCGGGTGCTGCTTAATGGCCGATCAGTAAAAGCCGAAGTGCGGCGCGGCCGCGCCCGTCATGGCGATCCAGGCCGCGGCCAGCACTACGTAAATGATCAACACGGTCGAAATCAGGTGGAGTTTCATCATTTTCCCCGAGCCGGTGAGCCGGCTTTGCTTACCTTTTAAGCATAGTTCCGCTAGCGGCGATTGTTAGTTGTCCGGCGGTAAATTTTGTAACAGGACCACAATTGGCAAAGCCGCAATACCGGCGGCGGCTTGACCCCTTGAAAAGCAGGGCTATAGCCCCATTTGTTCGAGGCTGGATCACTTAAGTCATTGATTGTCGGAGACTTTTTTATGCAAGACGAAGAAAAAAACAACGCCCAGGAAATGCTGGATCAACAAGGGGGCGGCGCGGCCGACTCGGTGGACGCCACTGGCTACGTCGATCCCGGCGTCGAGCAGAAGCTGGCAGACGCCGAAGCGCGCGTGGCCGAGCTTACCGAGTCCTTCCTGCGCGCCAAGGCCGAAGCTGAAAACGTCCGGCGGCGCGCCCAGGAAGACATTGCCCGGGCCCACAAGTTTGCCATCGAGAGCTTTGCCGAGTCGCTGGTGCCGGTAAAGGACAGCCTCGAAATGGCGCTCAAGGTCGAGGCGCCAACGATCGACTCCCTGAAAGAAGGGGTCGAGATGACCTTGCGCCAGTTGAGTACCGCATTCGAAAAGAACCGCCTGCTTGAAATCAGCCCGCAGGGCGGCGACAAGCTCGACCCGATGAAGCACCAGGCGATTTCGACCGTGCCGGCCGACCAGGAAGTCAACACGATCGTGACGGTCCTGCAGAAGGGCTACATGATTGCCGACCGCTTGCTGCGCCCGGCACTGGTGATCGTTTCCAAAGAAAAGTGATCGCCGGCGGCGCACCCGCTTGAAACTGCGGCCTTTCCTCCCTATATGGTACGCATCGGGATTCAGGCATCCAGCATCCAGACATACCGCTAATTCAGTTATTCAGCCATTCGGCAATCAAGTTATAAAAGGACAAAATCATGGGCAAAATCATTGGCATTGACTTGGGTACGACAAACTCCTGCATCGCCATCATGGAAGGCGGGCAGCCGAAGGTCATCGAGAACTCCGAAGGTGCGCGCACGACCCCTTCGATCATCGCTTACCAGGATGACGGCGAAATCCTGGTCGGCGCGCCGGCCAAGCGCCAGGCAGTCACCAATCCGGAGAACACCCTGTATGCCGTGAAGCGGCTGATCGGGCGCAAGTTCGACGAGAAGGAAGTGCAGAAGGACATCTCGCTGATGCCCTACAAGATCCTCAAGGCCGACAATGGCGACGCCTGGGTACTGGTGCGCGACAAGAAGCTTGCACCACCGCAGATATCAGCCGAAGTGCTGCGTAAGATGAAGAAAACCGCCGAGGAATACCTGGGTGAAGAAGTGACCGAGGCCGTGATTACCGTCCCCGACTACTTCAACGATGCACAGCGCCAGGCCACCAAGGATGCCGGCCGGATTGCCGGACTCGACGTCAAGCGCATCATCAACGAACCGACCGCTGCCGCGCTGGCATTCGGCCTGGACAAGACCAGCAAGGGCGATCGCAAGATTGCCGTCTATGACCTGGGCGGCGGTACCTTCGACGTGTCGATCATCGAGATCGCCGACGTCGATGGCGAGAAGCAATTTGAAGTGCTGTCCACCAACGGCGATACCTTCCTGGGTGGCGAAGACTTCGACCAGCGCATGATCGACTTCATCATCGACGAATTCCGCAAAAACAGCGGTGTGGACCTGCGCAAGGATCCGATCGCGCTGCAGCGGATCAAGGCCTCGGCCGAGTGCGCCAAGATCGAATTGTCGTCGTCGCAGCAGACCGAAATCAACGAGCCTTACATCGCCATGGCCAACGGCGCGCCGGTCCACCTGACGATGAAGATCACCCGCGCCAAGCTGGAGTCGCTGGTAGAAGAACTGATCAGCAAGACCATCGAGCCATGCCGCATCGCCATCAAGGATGCTGGCGTCAAGGTGTCGGACATCGACGACGTGATCCTGGTCGGTGGCATGACGCGCATGCCCAAGGTGCAGGAAAAGGTTCGCGAGTTCTTCGGCAAGGAGCCGCGCAAGGACGTCAATCCGGATGAAGCCGTCGCCGTTGGCGCAGCGATCCAGGGCGCCGTGCTGTCCGGCGAGCGCAAGGACCTGCTGTTGCTGGACGTGACACCACTGTCCCTGGGCATCGAAACCCTGGGCGGCGTGATGACCAAGATGATCCACAAGAACACGACCATCCCGACCAAGTTCAGCCAGGTGTTTTCGACTGCCGAAGACAGCCAGCCGGCGGTCACGATCAAGGTTTTCCAGGGCGAGCGCGAAATGGCAGCCGGCAACAAGGGGCTGGGCGAGTTCAATCTCGAAGGGATTCCGCCATCGCCACGCGGTACGCCGCAAATCGAAGTCACTTTTGACATCGACGCCAACGGTATCCTGCATGTCAATGCCAAGGACAAGGCGAGCGGCAAGGAAAACAAGATCACCATCAAGGCAAACTCTGGCCTGACGGAAGAAGAAATCCAGAAGATGGTGCGCGACGCGGAGGCAAATGCGGCCGAAGACCATCGGCTGCGCGAACTGGCCGAGGCGCATAACCAGGGCGACGCGCTGGTACACTCGACCCGCAAGGCGCTGACCGAATACGGCGACAAGATCGACGCCGCCGACAAGGAAAAGATCGAAGCCGCAATCCAGGATCTCGATGCCGCGCTGAAAGGCAACGACAAGACCGAAATTGATGCGAAAATTGCGACCCTGTCCACCGCAGCCCAGAAACTCGGCGAAAAGATGTATGCCGACGTTGGCCAGCAGGCAGCGGCCGGCGCAGCGGGTGCGGCCGGTGGTGCGGACCAGACTGGCGGCGAGTCCAGGGCAAAAGACGACGATGTCGTCGATGCCGACTTCAAGGAAGTGAAGGACAAATAAGGCTGGGCAGTAGGCGCAAGCCGAACCCTTCCGCCGGATCGAAAGTCGCGTTGCGATGTTCGGTCCGGCGTTTTTGCTTGCATAACAAGGTCGTGAAATATGGCAAAGCGTGATTATTACGAAGTACTCGGCCTGGCAAAAAATGCCTCCGACGAAGAAATCAAGAAGGCCTATCGCAAACTGGCGATGAAACACCATCCGGACCGCAACCCGGATAGCAAGGGCGCCGAGGACAAGTTCAAGGAAGCCAAGGAAGCCTACGAAATGCTTTCTGACGCGCAGAAGCGCGAGGCCTACGACCGCTACGGACATGCCGGCGTCGACCCCAATGTGGCCGGCGGCGGCGGATTCGGTGGCAACGGCAGTTTCGCCGATGCCTTTGGCGACATTTTCGGCGACATATTTGGCGGCGGTGCGCGCGCCGGCGGCCGGGCCGGTCCGCAAGTGTTTCGCGGCGCCGACTTGCGCTACAACCTCGAAATTTCGCTTGAACAGGCGGCCAACGGCTTTGATACCTCAATCCGTGTGCCGAGCTGGGACAGTTGCGACACCTGCCACGGTTCGGGCGCCAAGCCCGGCACCTCGCCGGTTGCCTGCACCACCTGTGGCGGTCAAGGCCAGGTGCGGATGCAACAGGGCTTTTTCAGCATCCAGCAGACCTGCCCGAAATGCCATGGCACCGGCAAGATCATTCCCGAACCATGCGCGACCTGCAGCGGCGCTGGCCGCATCAAGCGCAACAAGACGCTGGAAGTCAAGATCCCGGCAGGCATCGACGATGGCATGCGTATCCGTTCGACCGGCAATGGCGAGCCGGGAACGAATGGTGGACCGGCGGGCGATCTTTACGTTGAAGTCCACATCAAGGCGCATGCGGTATTCCAGCGCGATGGCGACGACCTGCACTGCGAAATGCCGATTTCCTTCGCCAAGGCAGCACTGGGCGGCGACATCGAAGTGCCCACCTTGGCGGGAAAGGTATCGTTCACGATTCCCGAAGGCACCCAGTCCGGGAAAACATTCCGGTTGCGCAGCAAGGGAATAAAAGGCGTGCGTTCAGGCTACCCCGGTGACCTGTTTTGCCATGTCGTGGTCGAAACCCCGGTAAAGCTGACCGACCGTCAAAAGGACATCCTGCGCGAATTCGAGGAATTGACCTCGGAAGGCGGAGCCAGGCACAGTCCGCAGAGCAAGTCATGGAAAGACAAGGTAAAAGAGTTCTTTGAGTGATGCGAAGAAGCCGGGGGGGGGCATTGAATGCGCCCCCGGCAGGCAGCATCGGCATGACGCTTGCCCATCCCATCCCATCCCGTGACCGCACTTTTTGTCGGTGAATAGTCGCGAGCACCAGTAGGTTTGCCGACGGGAATGACTTCCGTCCTGCAAAATCCTTGACCCGGCGCGGCGACGTTTACAAGCGGGAAAACAATTAGTAAAAAACGTTAAATTGTTAATGTCGCCGACGTTACATTTTCGTTTCGGCTCGCGCATACTGCGGACTCCCTCCTATCCGGATCAGTCCCGTGAGCGCAGAATTCGAACGAGCCCCGGTGTACGAAATGCGGCGCTATCGTGTACCCACGCCAACTGTCGTCATCGTCGATGACCAAAGTACCGGGCGCATGGTGCTGGCCGAGATCCTCCGCGGCATCCATCCGCGGCTGAACCTCGTTCCGTTCGCTGATCCCCTTGAAGCCCTGGAATTCGTCCGTTCCCGGCCGGTTGACCTGGTACTGACCGACTACCTGATGCCGCGGCTGGATGGCATTGAAATCACGCGCGCGCTGCGCAAGCTGCGCTCTCCCGCCGAGTTGCCGATCGTGATGACGACCGTGGTGCAGAAGCGGGACCTGATTTACCGCGCCTTTGACGCCGGTGTGACCGACTATCTGTTGCGCCCGATCGATCCGGTCGAATGCAGGATACGCTGCGAAAACCTGCTGCGCGTGCGTAGCCATTTCCTGGCCCAGAACCGGCATATCGAATTGCTGTCCACCCGGCTGGAAGCCATCAAGGGCGAATTGCGTCTCTCCGAGGACGGTGCACTCGAGCGGCTGGTCGCCTTGAATCGCCTTCATGACCGTGAGTCGGCCGCCCGATGCCAGCAGGACGTCGCAAGCTTTGCCGGGCACATCGCGCGCGGGCTGGGGTGCGCCGAAGCGGAAGTCGCATTACTGTGCGTGGCAGCATCCGTGCATGACATCGGCGAGCTTGCGTTGCCGTCGGATCTCTGGAGCCACCCGAATCCCCTGACGCCGTCGCAATCGGAGCGACTGCGGCGGCACACCATCCTCGGGCATGGCTTGTTGGCAGGCGACTCGTCACGATTATTGAATACCGCGGCAGAAATCGCCCTGAATCACCATGAACGGCTTGACGGCACGGGTTACCCCCACGGTCTGGCTGGCAATGCCATTCCGCTGATGGCGCGCATCGTCGCGGTGGCCGACGTCTTCAACGCATTGATTTCGCCGCGCCAGTACAAAAAAGCGATGAGCTGTGAGCAGGCACTTGCTTTCATGCAGCAAGAGATGCACGCGAAGTTCGACCCGGATGCGATGGACGTCCTTGCTGGCGCCATCGATGAACTCACTTCAATGAGGCAGGGCAGGGCAGCAAGCCCGTCCGGCGTCGGCAACAGCAGCTTCGCCGGAATTCGGCATGGCTGAACCGACGACATCGCCCAAAGCCGGACCTGGCTTCCTGGCACGGCTAGCGCGGCGCACCGACAGCGAGCATGAACAGGCGGCAATCCGGGTCGCCATTGGCGTCCTGCTGTTGCTGTATTACTGGCTTGCCACGCTGCATGGCGGCAACCTGTTCCGTGCACCGAATTTTGCTGTGCTCGGCTTGTTGTTCATCGTCACCATAGCGCTTTTCCTGCATGTGTTGGCAAGACCCGAGCAAACGCCGTGGCGCCGGGTGGCGGGGATCGTACTTGACGCATCCGCCATCACGTATTTCTTCTTTGCCAGTGACGAATCTGCGGTTCCGATGTACGCGCTGTACCTTTGGATTATCTTCGGCAACGGCTTTCGTTACGGCCGTCGCTACCTGTTCCTGGCGCTGGTACTGTCCCTGGCCGGCTTTGGCGCAGCTGTATGGCTGCTGCCGCATTGGCATGACAACCAGCCCTTGGGCTGGGGCTTGTGGGGCGGGATGCTGGCGGTATCGCTGTATGTCGCACACCTGGTGAAACGCCTCACCACTGCATTGCAGAGCGCGGAAGCAGCCAATATGGCAAAGCGCCAGTTTGTCTCCTCGATATCCCATGAATTGCGCACACCGCTGAACGCAATCATCGGCATGGCCGACCTGATGTACACGACACGTCTGGACCGCGACCAGCAAGACATGGTGCATACCCTGCATGAAGCTTCGTGCCTGATGCTTTCACTGATCGAGGACGTACTCGATTTTTCCAAGATCGAAGCCGGCAAGCTGATGCTTGAAACGGTCGAATTTGACCTGATCAAGCTGGTGCAGGGAACGATCGATGTCTTTCGCTACCAGGCACTGGAGAAGGGTCTTGCGCTGACATCGAATATTGAACCCGGCATCCCTGCGACCCTGTTCGGGGATTCCCGTAGCCTGCGTCAGATACTGGTCAACCTGTTGTCAAACGCAATCAAGTTCACGGACAGTGGCGAGGTCGCGTGCCGGGTCTTTTGCATCAAAAGTGGACAAGAGATTGCACTGATCCGGTTTGAAGTCGCCGACACCGGTATTGGCATGTCGGAGCAAACAAAGCGCCGGATTTTCGACAGCTTTACCCAGGCAGATGAGACAACGACGCGGCGCTACGGTGGCACCGGCCTTGGCACCACGATTGCCAAGCAACTCGTTGAGCTGATGGGAGGAAAAATCCGTGTCCACAGCACACCCGACAAGGGAAGCCTGTTCTTGTTCGAGATCCCGCTGAGAAAATCCTTGCCGGCCGTCCCGGTCGCGCCCGGTATTCCGGCGACAGCCGTTGCGGCGACCAAAATTCCGGCAAGCTTTTTTTTCAAGACACCGGAAGGCGTGCAGCACGCATCGCCGGAAGATCATCAGCAAGCGGCACAGGGAGGTGTACGCCCGATTCCCGCTGCCGCCCGCTCCCTGTACGTCCTGGTGGCCGAAGACAATCCCACCAATAGCAAGGTCGTCCAGCAAATCCTGCAGCGCGCCGGCCATCGCCACAAATTGGCGACGAACGGTGAGAAGGCCCTGGATTATTTGATCGCAGAGCGATTCGATATTGCCTTGCTGGACATGAACATGCCGCTGATGAGCGGGCTGGAGGTTGCAAAAGCCTACCGCTTCATCGTGACGGACAGCGAGCGTGCGCCGGTCATCATGTTCTCAGCCAATGTAACAAAAGACGCCCGACACGAGTGTTCAATGGCTGGCGTCGACGCATTCTTGTCCAAGCCCGTACAAGTCCGGCCTTTCCTCTCCATGCTTGACGAGCTGGCTCGACCGCAAGCTTTCAATTCCGGGGACGACGATCGCAGCCACGGGCACGTGCACGAACACACGGTGATTGCCAACGGCAAGGATCTTGATCCGGTAGTGCTTGCAGACCTTGAGTCGCTTGGCAGCGATCCCGGCTTCGTCGAGATGCTGCTGGCAGGGTACATGAAGGACAACAGTGCTTTGGTCGTACAACTAGAGTCCGCACTGCATGGGCAACGATTACAGGATTGCCGGGACCTCCTGCATGCGATGAAAGGATCGGCGGTCAGTGTCGGTGCTTTGCGCATGCAGGAATTCTGCGAGCGATCCGAGCAACTGACTGCTGCCGGCCTGTTCCATGACAGGGGTGAGCAGGTCATACAGGAATGCCGGCATGTTTTTTCCGCATTGTGTACGCAATTGAATATCTACTGCGTGCAGCGCAAAGTGACGCCGGCAAGTGATTCCCAACACAGGCCAGGCTGAAAAGTGACCATTCCCTTCGTCGTAGAATTGCTCGAGGTTACAGATTTACATCGCGCGGATCTGGAAAGCCTGCCGCTATTGCGACAAATGGTTGAAGGCCAATGCAGTCGCAGCCATTACATTCAATTCCTGTCCGACCTGTATCACGTGGTTCTGCATTTTTGCCCGATCATGGGGGCTGCCGTCAGCCGGTGTCCGGATCAATTCAGGCAACTGCGCTCGCATCTCTATGAAGCGATGCACGACGAGCAGGGCCATGAGCAAATGGTGCTGGATGATCTTGCCGAATTTGACGTCGATACCGATCTGGTACGTCATAGCCGTGCGAGCGAACCAGTCCTGGCCCTCATATCGAGCAACTACTACCTGGCAGACCGAGTCCACCCTTGTTCTGTCATCGGAATGTCCTACGTGCTTGAATTGCTCGCATCGGCCTACGCAGGCCCGATTGCTGCCGGCCTTGCGCGCGGCTTTGGAATGCAGCCTGGCAGAGGCTTTGCTTTCCTTGAATCGCACGCCAGCCTTGATGAGGTGCACGTGGTCCGGCTACATGCGCTGCTCAATACGCTTGAGGACGCCCGGGCGCAGCAAGAAGTAATCGCGGCAAGCAAGTCGAATTTTTATCTGTTCAAGGAATGGATTCGCCAGATCGCCTGAGCTGATCGGCCATTGGCATGACGCCGCCGGCTGGCGTGGCGGTCCTTCAGGTGTCTGATCTTCGGGTGTCCGATCCTACGCGCGATGCCTGATTCGTTGCGCGATCTGGCGCGCCGGTATTGAGCTATCCGGCGAGACAAAGGCAATCAGGAGGCAAGGCTCGGCAAGGCGACGCCTTCAATGATGGCGCCAGATGATGGCCCTGGACCGGGTGCTGCATCGATCTTCGGGCAGGGCGGGTGTGCCCGGCTTCATGGAACTGCGTGATGCCGGGCACTGCACGACGCCGTAGGCACATCGTCCCTTCAGGCGGGAACACTGTCCGGAATGGCGCCGTCCCGTTGCCTCACCTGTGCCTTCACCAGACGTTGCATCATCCTCAGGTCCCGGTCTTCCAGGCGCAGGGCGGCATCGGTCCAGACTTCACAGATCTGCATCAGTTCCTCCATCGTTACCGGGTTGGTGAATTCGCGGCAGCGGAACAAGGCTCGCATCCCGTTTGACTGTCCGCGGTGCCGGCGAATGAAGTCCTTTGTTGCTTCCTTGCCTTGTCCGTCGGGCACCACGATGTCGACCAGCCCTAATTCTTTCAGGTAGCTGGCATTGTGCATTTCGCCGCCAAGAATCATTTTCTCGGCCTGGCGGGCGCCAATGCGGCGCGCCAGCAGGCTGTAAGCGCCCATGCCCGGGAACAGGTTGAACAAGATTTCCGGGAAACCCATGCGAACCGACTCCTCGGCGATAATCACGTCGCTGGTCAGCGCGCATTCAAAGCCACCACCCAATGCATCGCCTTGCACCAGCGATATGGTCGTTGTCCGTCCGCCGTAGTGGCACAGGCGCCGCCAGGCCGGTTCGACACAGGCGCGCGCGTAGTGCAGCAACGCTTCGCGGTCACGCGCCTTGATCAGCATGACGAACAGCGCCAGGTCGCCGCCCCAGCTGAATACCCGGGGGTCGGCCGAGGCAACGACGGAGTACTCGATAGGGAACACTTCTCCATCACTGCATGCCTGGCCTCGGTCGGCTTCAAAATTCTTGTCCCTCAGCCGCAGGTCGGCCAGCAAGCCCAAGGTAAAACAGGCACGGCCACGCGGTTTGAGATAGGTCCACGCCGACCTGGTTTCGGCATCATGGATCACGTCGATCTGCTGGTATTCTTGTTGAGGCACCGCTGCAAGCGCAGCATGGGTGTAAAGATATTTTGCTTCCGTGACAGCGTTCATGATTGCCCCCTTTTCTGTTGATTTGCCAACGCGCGGATATCACAGGGCAGGTGCGCGGTATCGCGCTGCTAACCCTGTGTGTACGGATTGAAGTAGATCAGAAGAGGGGAAAAATTGTGACAAATATAATGATCCTGATGCACCTGCCTAATAGGCTTTTACCATAGAGGAAAGTGAGCGCAGAATGTCACACATTTAACCTTTTGATACGCACGTTTTTAACCCAAAATATGGCCGAACTGCGGTTATGCTGAACCACAGTATCAGGACGCGCATTTCGGTTCCCATCGCCTGCTACCAATCAGCATAGTCTTACGGCAAGCCTGGCCATCAGGATTGTTCGGTTCAGGGAGTAGTGCGGGCGTGCCGGAAAAAACACCCCCATCGAAAGATGTGCATGGCCATTGGCCGAATGTGTGCCGCTTTTTTTAGGCGCCCGGGAGCGGCGCCATCGCGGCGCTCAGCGGTCGCCGGCTGCCGTATCCTGCTGACAGTCTGGTGGATTACAGGTGACGCAGTCAATCGGCGCAGGCCTGCCGGTTCCGCCTCAGAAACAGTGTTCGGCCGCGGGAAAGGATTTGTCCTTGACCGCAAGGACGTAACTGGAGATTGCGTCGGCAATACTGCCTTGTCCCTGCATGAAATCCCGCACGAACTTTGCCTTGTGCCCGGGGAAAACCCCCAGCATGTCGTGCATGACCAGCACCTGGCCCGAACAGTCGACGCCGGCGCCAATGCCGATCGTTGGAATCGACAAGCTGTCGGTGGTGTCTTTCCCCAATTGCGCAGGAATCGCTTCAAGCACGAGGACAGTTGCGCCGGCTTGCTGCACGGCGATGGCATCGGCCTTCAGCAGGTCGGCTGCTTGCACGGTCTTGCCTTGCACTTTGTATCCGCCCAGCGCATGCACCGACTGTGGCGTCAGGCCCAGGTGTGCGCACACAGGAACCGAGCGTTGCGTGAGGAAGCGTATGGTGTCGCACAGCCAGGCGCCGCCTTCGATCTTGACCATTTGCGCACCGGCCTGCATCAGCGACACCGCGTTGGCGAAGGCGGATTCGGGGGTGGCATAGGTGCCAAACGGCATGTCGGCCACCAGCATCGCAGTCTTGTTGCCGCGCGCGACGCTGGCGGTGTGGTAGGCCACTTCTTGCAGCGTGACGGGCAGGGTTGACTGTTGTCCCTGGCATACCATGCCCAGTGAATCGCCGACCAGCAGCATTTCGACGCCGCAGCGATCCATCAGCGACGCGAAGCTGGCGTCATAGCAGGTCAGCATGGCGATTTTTTCGCCTTTGGCGCGCATTTCGAGCAAGCTGGTAATGGTGACTGCTTTGGTCCGGGCTTCTTGCAGATAGGCCGACATTCGTTATTCTCCACGACTGAAAAATTCGCGCTTGCCACGCATGTTGTGCACGCGATTGAGCAGCAAATTGAAATCCTCGTCCCGGGCAATCGGGTTGAGGTGCTCGGTGTTGACGATCAGCAGCGGCGCATCTTCGTAATGATAAAAGAAGCGGCTGTAACTCTCACATAGCCGATAGAGATAGTCTTCTGAAATACCGGACTCCATGGCAATGCCGCGCTTCTGGACCCGTTCCACCAGCGTCTCAGGTTGGGCTTGCAGGTAGATCACGAGGTCAGGTACCGGTGCCTGCGGGCGGAGTTGCTCATACAGTTGCCGGTACAGGTGCAGCTCATCGTCGGCCAGCGTCAGGCTGGCGAACAGCGGATCCTTGTCGAGCAGGAAGTCGGACACGACCGGGGCGTTGAACATGTCGGCCTGCTTCAGGTCGCGCAACTGGTTGACCCGCTGGAACAGGAAGAACAGTTGCGTCGGCAAGGCATAGCGTTCGGCGTCACGATAAAATTTTTCGAGGAAGGGATTGTCCTCGGGCATTTCCAGCAAGGCCTGTGCGCCCAGGCCATCCGCGATCTTGCGGGCCAGCGTGGTTTTCCCCGCGCCGATCGGACCTTCCACGACGATGTACCTGAATCTTTCGATGTTCATGATCTGAAAATGAAGTAGACGGCGCCGACCAGGCACAGCGCAGCCCACAGGTAGTCGATCTTGAGTGGCTGGTCCATGTAGATCACGGCAAACGGAACGAAGATCGACAGTGTAATCGCTTCCTGCAGGATCTTGAGCTGGGCCAGGCTGAGAACGCTATAGCCGATGCGGTTTGCCGGCACCTGCAGCAGGTACTCGAACAGTGCAATGCCCCAACTGATGAACGCGGCGATCCACCATGGCTTGTCGGCCAGGTTTTTCAGGTGGGCGTACCAGGCGATGGTCATGAAGACATTGGACAGGCAAAGCAAGCCAATTGTCTGGAGTACGGCTGCAGTGGGCATGGTGGCTGGCAAACCTGTCGGCTGTTGAAAGGCTGGCGCAAGGAGGCCAGGCGAAAGCGGCGTTCTTTATCCGGCGATGGCTTTACTTCGTTGCTTCGAGCTTTTGGATTTCTTGGCCGGCCGTGGCATCGAGCATCGCCGCCGCCGGACCAATGCCGGGAATCACGATATCGGGATCGACTTCCAGCAAGGGCGCCAGCACGAATGCACGCAAGTGCATGCGCGGATGGGGCAGAGTCAGCAGTTCGCTCTGCAACTCGATATCGTCGACCAGCAGCAAGTCCAGGTCCAGCGTGCGCGGTGCATTGCGATAGGCGCGTTCGCGCCCGAAGCCGGTCTCAAGTTGCATCAATTGTTGCAGCAGATCCTGCGGCGCGAGGGTGGTGGATATTTGCAACACCGCGTTGACATAGTCATCGCCCCCGGCATCGACCGGGGCGCTGCGGTACAGCGAAGAACGGCGTACCAGGGCGCATCCGTGCAGCCTGGCGATTGCGGTAATCGCCTGTTCGACATTGGCGCGGGCGTCGCCCAGGTTGGCGCCTATCCCTATCCAGGCGGTTGAAGCTGGCAACCTCATTCGTCAGCCTGGGTCAATCGTTGGTCGCGCCGGGTCCGCCGGCGCCAGGGTTGGCGGCCTGGCCTTCTTCACCGGTTTTCGCGCGTGTACCGCTGCTTTTGCGGCGGCGTTTGCGTGCCGGCGCAGCGTCGCCCGCTTTTTCTCCCGGTTTCTTCAACTTCCTCGCCAGCAGCAGCTCGCGTCCCGGGCCATCGGCATCCTGGAACTCAGTCCACCATTCGCCGATTTCCTCGTCAATCTCGCCGGATGCGCAGCGCAGCAGCAAGAAGTCGTAGCCGGCACGAAAGCGCAGATGTTCGAGCAGCTTGTACGGCGACTTGCCCACGCGGCGGTCGAAGCGCGGCTGCATGGCCCAGATGTCCCGCATGTCGCCCGCGATCTTGCGCTGCAGGGCCAGCTTGTCGGTCTGCGCATTGAGCACATCGTCAGCCGCCAGGTGCAGCGCAGGCAGCGAATGCTCGCCTGCGGCTTCGTAGGCCTTCCACTTTTCCACGACCTGGTGCCACAACAGCGACGCAAACAGGAAGCCGGGCGATACCGGCTTGCCTTGCCTGACGCGTTCGTCGGTGTTGCCCAGTGCCAGCCTGACGAATTTTTCGCCCAGCGGCTGTTCCAGCACCACGTCCAGCAAGGGCAGCAGGCCGTGGTGCAGGCCTTCCTTGCGCAATTGTTGCAGGCAGGCCAGCGCATGTCCGGAAAACAGCAGCTTGAGCATCTCGTCGAATACCCGTGCCGCCGGCACATTGTTGATCAGCGGCGCCATCACCTTGATCGGCTCACGGGTGGCGGGATCGATCGTGAAGCCCAGCTTGGCGGCGAAGCGCACCACCCGCAGCAAGCGGACCGGATCTTCGCGGAAGCGGACTTCCGGCACGCCGATCACGCGCAGCGTGCGGCTGCGGATGTCGGGTATGCCGCCGTGGTAGTCCAGCACCGACTGGTCGGCCGGGTTGTAGTACATGGCGTTGATGGTGAAATCGCGCCGCACCGCGTCTTCATGCTGGTCGCCGAAGGTATTGTCGCGCAGCACCCGCCCGTGGGCATCCTTGGGCACATCGTCGGCGGTTGCGCCGCGGAAGGTAGTGACCTCGATCAAGTCCTGCCCGAACATCACATGCACGATCTGGAAGCGGCGGCCGATGATGAACGCGCGCCGGAACAGTCGCTTGACCTGTTCCGGCGTGGCGTTGGTGGCGACGTCGAAATCCTTTGGCTTGATGCCTAGCAAAAGGTCGCGCACTGCGCCGCCGACCAGGAATGCCTTGAACCCCGCCTCTTGCAGCGACTGGGTCACCCTGATGGCATTGGATGACACCAGCTTGGGGTCAATGCCGTGTTCTTTGGGCCCGAGCACGACGGGTTCGTTGTTGCGGGCGGCGTCGTTCTTGCGGCCCAGCAGGCGGTTGATAAATTTCTTAATCATCGAATAGGTTCAGTACGGGCCAGCCGTGAGCCAGAGCGTGCGCTTTCAATTTTTCATTCGGGTTGGTGGCAACGGGATCGGTCACTGCGGATAGCAGCGGCAGGTCGTTGTGCGAGTCACTGTAAAACGCGCTGCGCCCGAATTCTTCCAGGCGCGTTCCCCGGCCGGCAAGCCAGGCGTGCAGATGGGAAACCTTGCCTTGGCCATGGGTGGGTGTACCGCGGATCTTGCCGGTGATTTCGCCGGCGCTATCGAGTTCAGGCTCGGCGGAGATCAGGTGGTCGACATTGAACCGGCGCGCAATGGGGCCGGTGACAAAGCTGTTGGTGGCGCTGATGATCACCGTCAGGTCGCCGGCAGAACGGTGTTGTTCGACCAGCGCCAGCGCCACCGGATGGATGGCGGGTGTGATGACCTCATTCATGAACTGCTGGTGCCATTGATCGAGCTGCGCGCGCGGGAAGCCCGCCAGCGTGCCGAAAGCAAAGTGCAGGTATTCGACCGGGTCGAGCGTGCCGGCCAGGTATTGCGCGAAAAACGCATCATTGCGGCTGGCAAAGCTGACCGGGTCGACCACCCCCAGGCGGACCAGGAACTGACCCCATTCGTAGTCGGAGTCGACCGGGAGCAGCGTGTAATCAAGATCGAAAATGGCCAGGTTCATCAATTTATCTGCACTTCGCCCAATTCCAGCAGCTCCTTCAACAGGGGCAGGGTAACCGGGCGCTTGGTTTCCAGTGAATAGCGGTCCAGCGCATCCAGCACCGCTGCCAGTGAGGGCATGTCGCGCCGGAAATGCGTAATCAGCCACGGCAACAGCCCCGGCGCCAAGTGAAAGCCGCGCGCCTGCGCTGCGCGCTCCAGCGCCGCCAGTTTTTCTTCGTCGGCCAGGCCATGTACCTGGTAAATCAGGCCCCAGCCAAGCCGTGTGCGCAGGTCGTCGCGCAGCGCCAGCGTAGCAGGTGCGGCCGCACCTGCGGTGACCAGTACGCCGCCGCGTTCCCGGATCTGGTTGAACAGCGCAAATGTCGCCACCTGCTGCGCGGGTTTGAGGCGCTCGCAATCATCGACCAGGTAGAGCCAGGTCGCCGGTGCATAGGTGAAGTCATCGGCATCCGAATCCGGGCCCAGCAGGCGGGCATCGCAGCACATTGCCTGCAAGGCCTTCAATAAATGGGACTTGCCGCAGCCTGCTTCAGCCCACAGATAGACGAATCGCTGGTCCAGCCCGCTGGCGTCGCCGCCGGCGATCGTGTGCAGCAGCGCCAGCAGTTCGTCGTTGCGGCCGGTGACGAAGGTGGCGAAGGTTTGCGGCTGGACGCCGGGAATGTCGAGAAGCAGCTGTCTCATTGTTCAGGCTGGCTGTAAAAGCTGCTGCGCAGGTAATTGTCCCGCGTGTGGCGCACGGCAACCGACAGGATGGCTGATGCTGGCAGCGCCAGCAATACGCCAACGAATCCGAATAACTGTCCGAAGGCGAGCAAGGCGAAGATCACCACCAGCGGATGCAGGCCGATGCGTTCGCCGACCAGGCGTGGAGTCAGTATGAAACTTTCCAGCATTTGCCCCAGACCGTAGACCACGCCAACCGCGACCAGGCCGTGCAGGATCTCGAATTGCAGCAGGGCGGCAAGCAGCGCCATCAGCAGGCCGAGGCCGAATCCGACATAGGGAATGAATACCAGCAGGCCGGTAATGATGCCGACCGGCACCGCGACTTCGAGGCCGGCAATGGCCAGGCCGGCGGAATAATAAATCGCCAGCACCAGCATCACCAGCAATTGGCCGCGCAGGTACTGGGCCAGCAGGGCGTCGACTTCGCGTCCGAACGACTGCGTCCTGGCCGCCCAGCGCCGCGGCACCGCGTGGTGGACGCGCCCGACCATCTGATGCCAGTCCAACAGCAGGTAAAACAGGACCACGGGTATCAGCAGCAGCGTGGCGATCCAGCCAAGCAGTGCAATGCCGCCGATACGCGCCGACGCCAGCAGTGACGTCCAGATACCCTGGCCGGCGTTCGCTACCTGTTCGGTCAACAACTGCTTGATGCCTTCGACGTCCAGCCTTGCCGTTACGCCAAGTCCTTGCAGCCACGGGGCGACGACCGCATCGATCGACGACAGCAGGCGGGGGATCTGTTCCCGCATCAGCGGCAGTTCTTTTTCCAGCACCGGCACCACGATCAGGACCAGGGCTAGCAGCACGGCGCACAGCAGCAACATCACGATCACGACGGCCACCATGCGCGGCATGCGCAGCCGGCCCAGGTGGCCCCGGCACAGCCAGTCGACGCCGGGATTGAGCGCGTAGGCCAGGATCGCCGCGGCGATGAAGGGTGTCAGGACCGGCCCCAGCAGCACCAGCAATGCCACCAACACCAGTCCGAACGCGACCCACATCAGGGTCTGTCTTTGTTCGGAAGTGAAGGGAAATGACATGAGGATCGGGGCTGGGGTAACGGTTTGTTAAAATAGCGCCTTTGCTGCGGCGGCTGGATGCGCGATTATAGGCTTGCGCCCCTGATCGTGCGCTCTTTGAGAAAGCCGCCTATTTTACCGCCTCCGCCAACCAAATCATGACATCCCCCACCAAGGTTTCCCTGTCTTACCGAGATGCCGGCGTCGATATCGATGCCGGCGATGCGCTGGTCGAAGCAATCAAGCCATTCGCCAAGCGAACCATGCGCGAAGGTGTGCTGGGCGGCATTGGCGGCTTCGGCGCGCTTTTTGAAATCAGCAAGAAGTTCCGCGAACCGGTGCTGGTGTCCGGCACCGACGGCGTCGGCACCAAGCTCAGGCTGGCATTCGAACTCAAGCGGCACGATACGGTGGGCATCGACCTGGTCGCCATGAGTGTCAACGATATCCTGGTCCAGGGCGCCGAGCCGTTGTTTTTCCTCGATTATTTCGCTTGCGGCAAGCTCGACGTAGCCACCGCCACTGATGTGGTGAAGGGCATTGCGTTCGGCTGCGAACAGGCCGGTTGTGCGCTGATCGGCGGTGAGACTGCTGAAATGCCGGGCATGTATCCGGATGGCGAATACGACCTTGCTGGCTTTGCGGTTGGCGCTGTTGAAAAATCGCAAATCATCGATGGGCGCCAGATTGCGCCGGGCGATGTGGTGCTTGGCCTGGCTTCTTCCGGTTGCCATTCCCATGGTTATTCGCTGGTGCGCAAGATCATTTCGGTGGCGCAGCCGGACCTGGATGCCGATTTCCACGGCCGCCGCTTGGCCGATGTGCTGATGGAGCCGACCCGTATTTACGTCAAGTCCTTGCTGTCGCTGATGGCGACCATGCCGGTACGGGGGATGGCGCATATCACCGGCGGCGGACTGGTCGAGAACGTGCCCCGTGTGCTGCAGCCGAACCTGACGGCGGTGCTGCACCGTGACGGCTGGAGCATGCCGCCGCTGTTTTCCTGGCTGCAACAGCATGGGGGCGTTGCCGACGCGGAAATGCACCGCGTCTTCAACTGCGGCATTGGCATGGCGGTGATTGTTGCGGCCGACCTGGCCGATGCGGCGATGGCCCATTTGCGAACGCAAGGCCAGACCGTTTCGCGGATTGGCGAAATTCGCGAGCGCCAGGGCAGCGAGGCGCAGACCATCGTCGTCTGAGCCTGGCCGTCGGCAGATGCCGAGCCGATCGGGTTCCTGATCCACGTTCCGGCATCGACGGCCTTGCTGAGCCTGCTTCCCGGTGGCGGTGGCCCGCTATCCGCCCATTTTACGGTTGGCGCTCGGGATTATCCTGGCCTGCCAGCGTCTGCACCATCGCCGGCGCGTTCTGCGCCAATTTGCCATTTGGCGGGGCCAGCATGCGTACCGGCTGGCTCTGTCCCTGGCGTTTGGACAGCACATTCAGGGCAGCCTCGGTCGGCGCATCCCATACCGGGTCAGAAATTCCCTCG
Organism: Lacisediminimonas sp.; assembly: GCF_030645335.1. Taxonomy (GTDB): domain Bacteria; phylum Pseudomonadota; class Gammaproteobacteria; order Burkholderiales; family Burkholderiaceae_D; genus Lacisediminimonas. The sequence continues at coordinate 42,577 of NZ_JAUSNH010000165.1, forward strand.
AATACGCGTTTTAACTGGTCGCCCCAGCTATTGCGGATCATCTGGAAGTACTGGTTGTGCTCGTCGATCGTGACGAAGCGGGTGACGCCGAATGAATCTGCCTTGTACACCAGCAGATCCAGCGGGAGCCCGACTGAAATGTTCGAACGCAGCGTCGAGTCCATCGAAATCAGCGCACATTTCGCCGCTTCGTCCAGCGTGCTGTCGGGCGTGATCACGCGATCCACGATCGGCTTGCCATATTTGGCTTCGCCAATCTGGAAGTAGGTGTTTTCGTCGTGCGCCTCGATGAAATTGCCGGCGGCATAAACCTGGAACAGCCGTGACCGTTCCCCCTTGATCTGGCCGCCGAAGATCATGCGCACGTTGAAATCGATGCCGAATTCCTGCAAGGCAGTACCGTCGCGTTCATGCACGTGCCGCACCGCCTGGCCGACGATCTGGGCCGCTTCGTACATCGTGTCGACGGTCCAGATGCTCTTGCCTTCTGGCGTGACCAGTTCAGTGATCATCTGCCGGATCGCTTGCGTGATCGACAGGTTGCCGGATGTCATCAGGACCAACACGCGTTCGCCCGGATTTTCAAACACGTTCAGCTTCCTGAAGGTGCCTATCTGGTCCACGCCGGCGTTAGTGCGCGAATCGGACAGGAACACCAGTCCGGCATTTACCCGCATCGCAACGCAGTAAGTCATGTTTGTTCGACAAAAAAGTAAAGAGGGATTTTACCGCATGCCCTCGGGCGTGACGGTGACATGTGCACTCATTGATTCCGTTCCGCCGCCGCGCCGCACGCCGCGTACCGGGGCGGCGGTCTCGTAGTCGCGCCCCACTGCCAGCCTGCAGTAACGCTCGTCCTGGAAGCAGGCGTGCGTGACGTCGATGCTGATCCAGCCGGAATAGTCGACGTCTTCAACCCAGACATCGACCCAGGCGTGGGTGGCGGCATGGTCCTGGATGCCGGCATCGAGGTAACCCGACACATAGCGCGCCGGGATGCCGCGCGAATGGCAGCAGGCAATGAACAGATGGGCGTGATCCTGGCAAACGCCATGTCCCAACAGCAGCGCTTCCGTCGCCGTGCTGGCCACGCCAGTGGCGCCGGTCTGGTAACCGACGCTTCCCATGATGGCGCTGGCCAGGTCCATCAGGTCGTGGCTGCGGGCAGAAGGCTTCAGGTGCTGCGCGGCGAAGGACATCACGGTGTCGGTCGTCTCGGTCAAGGTGGTCGGCACGGTAAACACCAGCGCCTTGAGTTCGCCACTGCCCTGGATGCGGCCCTGGTCGGGCGAAATTGTCTGTACCCGCCCCTCGGCGATTACCCGCACGTTGGTATGGTCGCCGGTCAGGGTCAGCACATGGGTGGCATTGCCCCAGGCATCGGTGTAGAAGTGGCAACGTCCGGGCGCGGTGACTTTCCAGTTCAGCGTGTGCTGGGTCGGTTCGCGGCGCGGCGTCAGCCGCAATTGCTGGATGGTATAGGCGACGGTGGTCGTGTAGTGGTAGTCAGTCTGGTGCCGGATATTCAGGATCATTTTCTTGCTCAGGCTGCCAGCGGCAGCAGGAAGTCCCGGCTGATTCGATTGCCAAGTTCGTAAATTTGTTCCAGGAAGCGGGTCAGGTAAGCATGCAGGCCGCTCTCCAGGATCTCGTCGATCCGGCTGAAACACAGTTCGGCATGCAAGCGCCCGGCCTGGCGTTCGGTGTCCGCCGACAGGTCATTGCGCACGGCGGCCAGGATCGCCACCACTTCCTCCAGGCAGGCATGCAGCGAGCGCGGCATGTCCGCACGCAGCATCATCAGCTCGGCCACGCGCTCCGGTGTAATGACATCCCGGTACACCTTGCGATAGATTTCGAAGGCGGATACCGAACGCAGGATCGCCGCCCAATAATAGAAATCGAACTGCGCATCCTGTGCACTGGCTTCGGTGCCATTACCCTGTGCGCCATGGAACTTGACGTCCAGGATGCGCGCCGTGTTGTCGGCCCGCTCCAGGTGGGTGCCCAGGCGGATGAACTGGAATGCTTCATCCTTGAGCATGGTGCCCAGCGTGACGCCGCGCGACAGGTGGGAGCGGTGCTTGACCCATTCGAAGAATTGCCCCGGGTCCTGTCCGGGCAGTCCGTCCTGCAACTGCGACAGTACTTCCAGCCAGGTTGTGTTCAGGGTTTCCCATACTTCCGTGGTCAGCGTGCCGCGCACGGCGCGTGCATTTTCCCTGGCTGCACCAAGACAGGACGCGATCGAGGACATATTGGTGCGGTCCTGCACCATGAAATGAAGGACGTCGCGCGCGTTGAGCTTGTCGTAGCGCTGGTCGTAGGCCAGCTGCAGCTCGGAGATGCCCAGCATCGCGCGCCATCCTTGCTCGGCCGAGCGCGCCGATTGCGGTAGCAGCGAGGTTTGCAGGTTCACATCCAGCAGGCGGGCGGTGTTTTCGGCGCGTTCGGTATAACGCGCCATCCAGTAAAGGTGGTCGGCAGTGCGGCTCAGCATGTCATTGCTCCAAAATCCAGGTGTCCTTCGTACCGCCGCCCTGCGATGAGTTCACCACCAGCGAACCCTCCTGCAGAGCGACCCGGGTCAGTCCACCCGGTACGATGGAAATGGTCTCACCGGACAATACGAACGGACGAAGGTCGATGTGACGCGGCGCAATGCCGGACTCGACAAAGGTCGGGCAAACCGATAATGCGAGCGTCGGTTGCGCA
>NZ_JAUSNH010000021.1 GCF_030645335.1 Lacisediminimonas sp.
GACATATTGGCCAGGAACTCGGACTTGTACCTCGACGACAGCGCCAGCTGGGTCGCTTTTTCTTCCAGCGCCAGCTTGGCCTGTTCCACCTCGCGATTCTTGCGTTCGACTTCGATGTTCTGGCGCGACAGCAGGCTTGCCTTTTCCGCCAGTTCGAGGTTGGTCTGCTGCAGTTCCTGCGCCAGCGACTGCGATTGCGTCAACAGGGTTTCGGTACGGCTATTGGCTTCGATCGTGTTCAAGACCACGCCAACCGATTCCATCAGTTGGTCAAAGAACGACATCTGGATAGGGGTAAAGCAATCCAGCGACGCAATTTCCAGCACCGCCTTCACCTGTTGCCCGAACAGGATCGGCAACACGACGATATTGGCCGGTGGCGCAGCGCCCAGTCCGGACGATACCAGGATGTAGTCGCGCGGCACCTTGGTCAGCCAGATTCGCTGCTTTTCGATTGCGCACTGACCGACCAGGCCTTCGCCCGGCAAGAAGACAGTGGGCAGGCCGCGCCGTGCCCGGTAGCCATAGCTTGCCACCATCCGCAGGCCATTTTGCAAGCCGTCCGGATCGGCCATGTAAAACACGCCGTGATGCGCCGAAACCAGTGGCGCCAGTTCTGACAGGATCATCGAGGTAACGGCCCTGAGATCGCGCTGCCCCTGGAGCAGGCGCGTGATGCGCGCCAGGTTGCCCTTGAGCCAATCCTGCTCTGCATTCTTCTGGGTGGTTTCCTTCAGGTTACGGATCATCTCGTTGATGCGGTCCTTGAGCAAGGAGACTTCGCCCCTGGCCTCGACCCGGATCGATTGCGACAGGTCGCCGCGCGTGACGGCGGTGGCGACATCGGCAATCGCGCGCACCTGGCCGGTCAGGTTGGCGGCCAGTTGATTGACATTCTCGGTCAGGTCGCGCCAGGTGCCAGCCACGCCCTCCACCCGCGCCTGGCCGCCGAGCTTGCCTTCGGTGCCGACCTCGCGCGCCACCCGCGTCACCTCGGATGCGAACGAGCGCAGCTGCACCACCATCGTGTTGATGGTGTTCTTGAGTTGCAGTATCTCGCCGCGGGCGTCGACGGTAATCTGCCCGCTCATGTCGCCGCGCGCGACCGCATCGATCACCCGCGACATTTCCCGTGTCGGCCGGACCAGGTCATCGATCAGTGCATTGACGCCATGTATGGTGCTGTTCCAGCCGCCTGTTGCGTCGGGCAGGCTGGCACGGTGGGCCAGTTGCCCTTCATGGCCAACGATGCGCGCCACATCGCTGATCTCGCCGGCGATCCTGGCCTGCTTTTCGATGATCTGGTTGAGCAAGGCCGCAATTTTTCCATCCCTGCCGCACGTGCCGGCCGGCATCCTTACTGAAAAATCCCCTCTGCACAGCGCTTCGAGCGTGTGCAACAAGAGGTCATCGTCTTCATCGTGGTTTGTCTTCATCGTGGTTTGACAGGCGATGTTCTTGATTGCGCCCTCCTGTCTGTCGTATTGGTGGTGTTGCCTGCATCGGTACTATCGGCCCGGCGCGGCGGCCGGATCGGATCAGGCACTGGCAATTTGCAAGATCCCGCTGGTGAGGTTTTGCGGCGGCATGGCCCGGCTATGCAGGTAGCCCTGGTATTCGTCGCAGCCAAGCGCCCTTAATATATTGAGCTGTTCCTGCGTCTCGACCCCTTCGGCGACGATACGCAGTGCCAGCGCACGGGCCATATTGACGATCGCGGCAACGATTGCCGTGTCGCTCCCGGTCTTGCCCAGGTCGCGCACGAAGGACTGGTCAATTTTCAGGATATCGATCGGCAATGCCTTGAGCACCGACAAGGACGAATAGCCGGTGCCGAAATCGTCGATGGCAATCGTGATGCCGGCCTCGCTGATTTCCCGCAGTACGGCAGTCGCTTTTTCCAGGTCACGGATCAATAGCGATTCGGTGATTTCCAGTTGCAGGCATGCTGCCGGGATGCCGTGCCGGCGCAGGTTTTCACGGATGGTGCCGGGCAGCTCGGCATGTATCTGCGGAATCGCCACATTGACTGCAATGGGCAGCCTGATCCGGCCATGATTGGCGTCCAGCCACTCGCGCGCCTGTGCGCAAGCGGCCGACATGACCCATTCACCGATTGCCACCAGGTGGCCACTGTCGGCGGCCGCGCCGAGGAATTGGGCGCCGGTAATCAGGCCCATGCGCGGATGGCGCCAGCGCAGCAAGGCCTCCACACCCGCCACCCTGCCGGTGCCGATATCGACCTTGGGCTGGTAATGCAGCTCGAATTCCTGGTTTTCAAGCGCTTCCTGCAATTCATGCTCCAGCGTGAGCCGGTCATGCAGCCTTTGGTTGAGCTCTTCATGGAAAAACTCGACGCTGCCACGCCGACGTTGCTTGGCGTGATACATGGCAAGGTCGGCATGCTTCATCAGCGCGTGCGCGGTAGAGCCATCCTGCGGAAACAGGCTGATCCCGATACTGATCGACGCCCGCAGGCAGTGCCCGTTGATATTGAATGGGGTACTGGTCGCCTGGACGATCTTCTGGGCCAGCGCTGCCGCATCCGAATAGGTGGGCAAGGCCTCCATCAGCACCACGAACTCGTCGCCGCCGAGCCGGGCCAGCACATCGGTTTCGCGCACAGCATGGCTGACGCGTCCAGCCACTTCGATCAGCAGTGCATCGCCGACGTCATGTCCCAGCGTATCGTTGACGGCCTTGAACCGGTCCATGTCCAGGAACAGCACTGCCAGGCTCTTTCCCTGGCGGGCGCTGCGTCCGATTGCATGCTCCAGCGCTTCCGTCAGCGAGCGCCGGTTCAGCAAACCGGTCAATGCATCCTTGGTGGCCAGGCCATGGGCCCGCGCCTCCGCCTGCCTGCGTTCGATCACTTCGGCTTCCAGTGCCGCGTTGATCCGCCGCAGGTCGTTCATCTGCTGCAACTGGAGGTCGCGGTTAAGTTCGGCGAGTTCACGCGTCTGCTTTTGGAGCTGGAGGGTTTTCTTTGCCAGCTCGACGAATACCAGGATCTTGTTGCGCAGGATTTGCGGGATCACCGGCGTAAATAAATAATCGACGGCGCCCTTCTGATAGCCCTTGAGCCGATGCATTTCATCAGCGTAATGCGCTGTCACGAAAATGATCGGCACCGAAACGGCGCGGGGATGGGCATGAATGGTTTCCGCTACTTCAAATCCATCCATATCCGGCATATTGACGTCGAGCAGGATCACGGCGAATTGTTGCTGCTGCGCATTCAATACTGCGCGCAATGCCTGTTCACCGCTGGGCGCAGTGACGATCTCATAGCCATGTATGGCAGCCGATCGCTCAAGCAGGCTCTGCAAGGCAAGCAGGCTTGCGTGGTGGTCGTTGACGATGAGGACTCGTGGTTTTTGCACTAGTAGATTCTTTTCTGTTGTAGACGAGAGTGGTGCGTACACGAAACATCATTTGTTTCTCCCGCGCATTATTTGCGTTGGGAATGTCTGGACAGACCACGTTTAGAGCGAGCGGCCCCGCCAATGTTCCCGGGAAGAAGGACAAAAAAATACCCGGCATAGCCGGGTATTCAGTTTCCAAAGAATGCCAGAACGCATTAAGGAAATGCGGTCATCAGGATAGCGTCAGAGCATTTTCCGGCTTATAGATGTGCTTCCAGCAGAGCGCGTAAATCCCTGACGGAAACGCAGTCGGTGGCGCACTTTCCTGCCAGGCTCGGATGCTCATTGATTTTCCTTGCGGCAAGCTTGATTCCCTCTTCGAACTGCGGCTCCCTTGAGACTTTCATCAAGAGCAATCTCTCGCCCTCTACTGGCACTGCGGCAATCGCCTTGTCATCCTGCGCGCCGCGGACCAGGGATAAAAGTGTGATGTCATCCGGTGCCTGGCGCATGTCAATCATGGCGCCCAGTTTCAACAAGCTTGGGTGAAATGGCAGGGGTTCCTGTTGGGGCTCTGCTTGCCTGGTCTTTACCTGGAGCGGCTTGCCATGCTGGACATCGGCCTTTCTCCTCGCACCTTCCGCGGTTCTTTCGAAGCGGCGAGCCAAGGCTCGTGGTGGAGGTGGCACTGGTACCGCCACCGGTTCCGTGTCGGCCATTATCGGCTTGGCTGCAATTTTCCCGACCTTGCTGGGAATGATGTTCAGCGGATACTTTCCCGCCGCCTTGATGCCATCGTCGACCTTGTCATTGAGCTCACGCATGAACGGCGGCTGGCGTTTCCCATCTGTGGCAGCGCGGCTGGCATCTTGCCAAAGCTGGAGCGAGGCGTGCATCAGGGGCGGGAGCGAGGACGGCGCCGGGCCTGATGCCGGGCTTGTCGACACGAACAGTTGCAATTGTTCAAGGACCATGGAGCCCGACAACATCATGCTGCGCCCATTGACGTTGACGGGCAGCGCATCCTTGGCGCCATGCCTGGCGAATTGGGCACTGATCGCCGACAGCATTGACTCGCGGTCATTTTGCCAGAGTCCCTCCTTGTTGACGAAGCGTCGCTCCAGGACTGATCCACTGCTTTTTGCAGGAGAACTTTGTCGGGGATGCGACAGGCCCTCTTTCAAGTCCCTCGCTTTCAAGGCGGTTGCGGCGCCTGTTTTGACAGGCAAGTCTGGTTTGCGTTTGCTTGTGCCAGCCAGGGATTTCTTCAATGGCTTGAACAAGGACTTGATCTCTGCGACTTTCATGCTGCTTCCCCCTGTTTGGATGAGCGTTGAAAACTCCACAGCATCAATCAGCGCCGGGAGATCGCTAAGCGCCCGTGAGAGCGAATAACGGCCATATGTAACAAATTCAGTGCGTTTGTTCCGGATGCCACTGGGGGATGAGGCCGCCGCACATTGCCCACAACATTTCCGTGCGGCATTGTTATTTGCCCCTGAATCCGCTCGAATCCGCTCATCAGCGCGTCATGAAAAAGCATGCGCGGTGACAACAGTTTCCCGCATTCATCCCGGCTGCAAGACTGCGCGCGCACACATCTTGCTATGCCAGGACACAGGGATTTCACAGGCGCGCTTTTTGTCTACTTATTTGTGTGCGCCTGAACTTGCGTTATAGGCCAACGGCAATTGATACATCTCAGGATTTGCCGCCTGTAACGGCATTAGCGTAAGGCAGGAGCGCAAGATGTGACATCCCAACTGAAACAACCAACGGGAGACGTAATGACCATGCCAGATAACGCCAGCAACCAGGATCGACAAGGCGCGCTGATGGAGCGACTGGTGGCCTTCACCAGGGATCACCGGGCGGCAAGCTGGTCTGGCTCGCTGTCCCAATTCCTCGAAACCGTATTGCCTGCCGACCCGAAAGCAATCGCGCGCACCTCGCATCAATACATGTGGGACATGATCCGCTGGACGCGCGCCGAGGATGCCAACGGCAATGTCACCAAGCAACTGTTCGCCGAAGATCTTTTCGGCGTGGATGAATCGATCGAGCGCGTGGTGGATTACTTCAAGGCGGCCGCCGCCGGATCGGAAGTCGGACGGCGCCTGCTGCTGTTGCTTGGTCCGCCTTCGGGCGGCAAATCCAGCCTGGTGATCCTGCTCAAGCGCGGGCTGGAGGAGTACAGCCACACGAACGCCGGCGCCCTGTACGGGGTGCAGGGCTGCCCCGTGCATGAATCGCCCTTGCACCTGGTGCCGCATTCATTGCGCGCAAGCTTTCGCGAAACCTATGGCGTGGATATTTCCGGTGAAGTGTGCCCGCATTGCCGCGCGCGGCTGGAGGACCAGTACAAGGGTGACTTCCTGCGCATGCCGGTCGAACGCATCTTCATTTCCGAAGCCGGGCGCATCGGCATCGGCACCTACGCGCCGCACGACCCCACCACGGCCGACCTGGCTGACCTGGTGGGATCGGTCGATCTGTCCAAGGTCGCGGAATTCGGCGACGAAGGCGATCCGCGCGCCTGGTCCTGGTCCGGCGCCGTCTATGCCGCCAGCCGCGGCATGCTGGAAATGATCGAGATCCTGAAGGTCAAGCGCGAGTTCCTGTACCTGCTGCTGACGCTGACGCAGGAAAAGAATGTCAAGGTCTCGCGCTTCCCGCTGATCTATCTCGACGAGACCATCCTGGCGCACACAAACCTGGCGGAATTCCGCAAGTTCCTGCAGGAGAGCGAGAACGAGGCGCTGCTCGACCGCATGGTCATCATCCAGGTGCCATACACGCTCAATTACAAAGATGAGGCGCGGATTTACAAAAAGCTGATTTCGTCGGCCGCACCCGCTTTCCGTGAAGTTCACCTCGATCCGCACGTGCTGCATGCAGCCGCCGTATTCGCGATCCTTACGCGCCTGCATGAAGGCGAGGAAAAAGAGCAGGAACTCGGCAAGCGGGTCCGGCTGCACGCCGGCGAGGACGTGGAGGGCGTGAACCGATCCGAATCCGAGCGGGCCCGGCAAAAAATGCCGGATGAAGGACTGGGCGGCGTATCGCCGCGCTTCGTCATCAATGCACTTTCGAACGCGATCATCCAGTCCGACAAGTACAGCTTGACCACGATGGACGTACTACTGGCGCTCAAGGACGCCATTGACAGCGATGCCCGCATCGATCCCAAGAAAAAGCGCAAATGGGTCGATTACCTGGTGCTGTCGCGCAAGCACTTCTACAACCGCTGGGTCAAGGAAGACGTGCACAAGGCGCTGTTCGTATCATTCGAGCTGGAAGCCCAGGACTTGCTGGACAAGTATCTCGACGAGGTCGAAGCCACGCTCGACAACCGGCAAGTCAAGGATCCGATCACCAACGAGGAGCGCAAGCCAGATGAACGTTTCCTGCGCTCGGTAGAGGAAAAAATCCATATTTCCGACTCCGGAAAACAATCGTTCCGGCAGGAAGTCGTGCGCAAGGCGATGGGCGCTTTCAAGCGCGGCGAGAAATTCACGCTGGACAGTCACGCGCAATTGCATGACGGCGTCCAGCAATATCTGTTCGAGCAGCGGCGGGAAGTGCTGCGGCTGGTCAGTTCGAGCAGCCGGCCGGACGAAGAGGTGCGACAAAAAATTTCCGTGGTCGAGCGGCGCCTGGTGGATGAATACGGCTATGACCAGCATAGCGCACGCGAAGCGCTCAACTACGTTACGACACTGCTTGCCCAGGAGTAAAGAGGCACCGATGCAAAACGATGTGTCCTGCATCAGGTCTAATTACCGGCGGCTACAAGGAGCTTATTGCGTGACCCATCGTCAATGACCGGTTGCCGCCTGGTTTCCTGTTGGTGCGCCTGTTCATCGTTCGGTGAGCAAGCCAGTGCAATCAGAATCAGAGAAGAGAGGTAAGCAGATGGCAATCCACATGACGATGTCGACCGAAACGCCGTGGTATGACCTGTTCTCCAGGGGTGCCCGCGACTGGCTGCGTCATAACCAGAAAGTGCGGGAGAGTGTCCAGCAAAACTTGCCCGACTTGATTGCAGGCTCGGACCTGATTACCGGCTCCAACGACAAGACCGTTGGCGTTCCGGTGCGCATGCTGGAGCATGCCCGCTTCCGGCTGGCGGATTCGCAGGCGCATCATCAGATGGATACCGGACAAGGACAGGGCAAGCCCGGTGACGTGTTGCGGCCAGGCCAGGGCGGCCCCGGCGATGAAGAGGGCCAGGGGGGCAACAACGAAGGCGAAGTGCGGCTGATGCTCGAACTGAAGGTGGACGATATCGTCGACTGGCTGTGGGAGGAGCTCAAGCTGCCCGACCTCCAGCCCAAGCGCAATACCGTGGTTGAAGATGAAGACTTCGTGCGCGAGGGATGGGACAAGCACGGCGCGCGGGCACGGCTCGATCGCCGCCGCACGGTCAAGGAAGCAGTAAAACGGCGCGCGATCCAGCAAAACCCGGTGCCGTTCACCAATGAAGATTTACGCTTTCGGCAATTGGTACAACGCAAGAAGCCGGCAACCAATGCAGTGGTGCTGTTCGCGCTCGATGTCTCGGCCAGCATGACCGACGCTGAACGCAAGCTGGCCAAGACCTTCTTTTTTTTCGTGCTGCAAGGCATCCGCCGGCGCTATGGCAAGGTGGAGACCCGCTTCATCGCCCACACCACCCAGGCCTGGGAATTCAATGAGCACGAGTTCTTCCAGGTCACCGGTACTGGCGGCACCGGTGCGTCGACTGCTTTCAACCTGGCCTTGCAGATGATCGAAAGCGAATACGACCCGTCGCAATACAACGGCTATCTTTTTTACGCGTCCGACGGCGAGAATTTCACCGAGGACCGGGTGGCCGCCACCGAAGGGCTGACCAGGCTGTCGACGCTGCTCAATTACATCGGCTATGTCGAAACCGTTCCCGGCTCGCCCCGTTCCACGGATACCGAGATGAAAATGATCGCCGGCGAGCTTGAGCGCCAGGGCGCGCCGGTCGGCACCTGCGTGCTGTCGCGGCCGGACGACGTATGGAATGCGATCCGAAAATTTTTCGTTCAGCACGTGCAACAGGGCGAGGTGGCGTAATGCATGCAGCAAGCGTGAAAGATGAGCGTCTGCAAGACTATTCACAACGCATGGAGGAGCTCGCCACCCGACTGGGGCTGGACTACTACCCGGTCGATTTTGAACTGGTTCCGAATAATTTCATGATGGAGATCGCGGTGTACGGCTTGCCGGTGCGCATGCCGCACTGGTCATTCGGCATCCGCTACATCCACCAACTGATCCGCCAGGGCATGGGGCACTCGCGCATCTTCGAGGTGATGTTCCCGGGCGACCCCTGCCATGCCTACCTGGTCAACAACAAGACCCTGCCGGAGAACACCCTGGTGGTCGCGCATGTACTTGGCCATGCCGATTTTTCAAAGAACAACCACCTGTTTGCCCACTTCATGCAAATGGCGGGCGGACACATACTCGAGCAATCGGCCGCGCGCGCGCACCAGATCGACGCCGCGCTGGAGGAACATGGCCAGGAGCGGGTTGAAGCGATACTCGATGCCGCGCTGGCGCTGGAGCCGCATATCGACGTCAACCAGGAATTGCACCGCGCGCCCTATTCCACCGAAAGAATACCGGCGCCGCAAAAGCTGGAAGGCGCCTTCAGCCGCCGCTTCAATGCGCTGCCCGGCGAAGCCGCGCCGCCGCTGGCAGAAAAGCAGGCCCGCAAGGCATCAGTGCCGCCACAGCCGGAGTACGACCTGCTCTGGTTCATTGCGAATTACGCGCCGGACCTGGAAGGCTGGGAGCGCGACATTTTCCTGGCCGTGCGTGAAGAGTCGTACTACTTCTACCCGGTGTTCGCCTGCCAGATCATGAACGAGGGCTGGGCATCCTACTGGCATGCCCGCCTGTTGCGCGAGGCGGATTTCCTGCCGCAGGACCTGTACCTGTCCGCCATCAAGGCGCACTCCGACGTGGTACGCCCATACGCCGCGGACAATCAACTGGCGCTGGCCGTGAACCCCTATCACCTGGGATTTTCGATCTGGGAAGACCTGATCGAAAAGCGGGGCATCGATGCCGCACGCCAGATCATGCGCGAGGAAGACGATTTTGGCTTCATCCGCAATTACCTGACGCCCGAGCTGGCCGAAAAGCTGGAGCTGTTTGTCTATGAGACGCAGGACGATGGCGGCATCAAGATCGCCAATCGCGACATCCATGCCGTGCGCGAATCGATACTCGCGCCAAAATTCAACTATGGCGCACCGCGCATTGCCGCCTCCGAATTGCATGTGGACGGCAGCCTGGAGCTGGTGCATGACTTCCGCAGCGACGGCCGCGGGCTCGATGTCGGACGCGCCGAACGCGTACTGGAATATATCGCGCGCGTCTGGCGGCGTCCGGTTTCGCTGCATACGGTCGGGTACAGCGGCAACGCCCGGGTCGTCACCAGCAAGCGCTAGCCGCGAGATCGCAAGCGCTGCCTGTTGCTCAGAGCAGCTGGCAGCGGATCACGGCAGGCGCGGCGCACAGCTTGCGCATCAATTCCGGCGGCACCGGTTCGTCGACATCGGTAATGGCGTAGCCGATCGCGCCCTTGGTCTGCAAGTGCTGGGCCACGATGTTGAGCCCCATGCTGGCATATTCCACATTCATCCGCGCGATGACGCCCGGCTCGTTCTTGTGCACATTCAGTATGCGGCTGACGACTTCCTTGGCCTGGTGGGCAATCTCGGGGAAGTTGACCGCCGAGCGTGTCGTGCCGGCAGTCAGGAAGCGCACCAGCTTTTCGGCCACTTCCTGTCCGATATTCGCCTGCGCTTCTTCGGTACTGCCGCCGATGTGCGGCGTCAGGATCACGTTGTCATGGCCACGCAGCGGCGAAATGAATTCCTCCTTTTCGCTGCGCGGCTCGTGCGGAAACACATCCAGCGCCGCGCCCGCCAGCCGCCCGTCGCGCAAGGCAGCGTCGAGCGCATCGATCTCCACCACGCCGCCGCGGGACGCATTGATCAGTACCGAATTGGGCTTCATCATTGCCAGCCGTTCGCGGTTCATCAGGTTCACCGTGCCCGGCCCGCCGGGTACATGCAGGGTCACCACATCGGCCTGTTCCAGCACTTGCTGCAAGGGCAGCGGCCTGGCGTTGCCCAATGGCAGCTTGCTTTCGGGATCGTAATAGCGCACCTGCATGCCGACACTTTCGGCCAGTATCCCGACCTGGGCGCCGATGTTGCCGTAGCCGATGATGCCCAGCGTCTTGTTGCGTGTTTCAAAGGCGCCCAGTGCGCTCTTGTCCCAGATGCCGCGGTGCGCCTTGGCGTTTTTTTCCGGTATCCGCCGCAGCAGCAGGATTGCCTGTGCGATGACCAGTTCAGCAACGGAACGGGTATTGGAATACGGTGCATTGAACACCGGTATGCCGGCCTGCGCTGCCGCCACCAGGTCGACCTGGTTGGTGCCGATGCAAAAACAGCCTATCGTGCGCAGGCGCGGCAGGTGTTGCAGTACCTCGGCGCCCAGGTGCGTGTTGGAACGAATGCCCACGGCATCGGCTTCACCAAGCGCATCAAGCAATTCCTGGCCGGACAGTGCGCGCGGGAACTGCCGGATCCGGTCGAAGCCATGCTGCTCGAAATAGGCAACGGCAGTCGGATGTATTTTTTCCAGCAGGACGATTTCGCTCATGGTGTTGATGGCCTCGTTGATGATGTTTTCATTTGGGTGTCAAATGCGTAGAAAAGTGCCGCATCCTGCAATCAGCTCGCTGTGCCGTATCCTGTAAGCAGGCGAAATGGAAACTGCAATGACCTTAACTGATAAATCGACGCCACAGCGCGTACTGGATGTCCGCTTCTGGACCGAGACCCTGCTCAGCTTCACGCTCACGCGCCCGCCGGATTACCGCTTTGTTCCGGGGCAATACTCGCGCCTGGGCCTGCCGGCTGAAAGCGGGCAGATGGTCTGGCGCGCTTATTCGGTCGTTTCCGCACCCGGCCAGGATCTGCTTGAGTACTACGGCGTCATCGTGCCGGGCGGACTGTTCACCAGCGAGCTCAAGCGCATCAGGCCGGGCGATACGATCCATCTGGACAAGCACCTGTTCGGATTCATGACCGCTGACCGGTTCAAGGATGGTGCGAGCCTGTGGATGCTGGCTACCGGCACCGGGCTCGGCCCGTTTGTATCGATCCTGCGCGACAAGGCCGTGTGGGCACAGTTCCGGCACATCGTGCTGGTGCACGGCGCCCGCCATGCGGATGAACTGTCCTACAGCGAAGAATTGCACGCCATGCAGCAAAGATCCGATGGTCAGTTCCGGCTATTGCAAAACGTGACCCGCGACGATGACCTGGCCGCATTGCCGGCAGGCGTCATGCGAGGGCGGATCACGACGCTAATGGCGAACGGTCAACTGGAAGAGGCGGCAGGCGAGACGGTCGCGCCGGTGAATGCAAGAGTGATGCTATGCGGAAATCCGGCAATGATTGAAGAAATGCGGGCGCAACTGCATGCCCGCGGCATGCAGCCTCTGCGGCGCGCGTCGCCGGGGCATTTCGTCACGGAAAACTACTGGTAGCGACAAGAGCGCCGGCCTCGCTGCATGGCAGGCTGGCCGGCGGCGCGCTGCAAGGACTTGATCGCGGGCACAGCCTGGTTGCCAGACGGAAGCGCAGTTCCGAAAACCAGCCAGGCGCAAGCAGGTCAATTGAATGTCTTGCCCTCGGCAGCAAGGCGCGCCAGTCGCGGTGAAGGCGTCCAGAAATCGCCATGGCGGCCTTTCGCATACTGCGCCATCGCCATCACCACGTTGGGCAGGCCCACCGTGTCGGCGTAGAACATCGGACCGCCGCGGAATACCGGGAATCCATAGCCGGTCAGGTAGACCATGTCGATGTCGGACGCGCGCAAGGCGATGCCATCTTCCAATATTTGCGCGCCTTCATTGACCAGTGCAAACACCAGCCGCTCGACGATTTCCTGGTCGCTGATCTTGCGCCGCGCCACGCCGATGTCGGCCGAATGCCTGACGATCATGTCATTGACCACCTGCGAGGGAATCGGCTTGCGCTCGCCCGCCTTGTAGTCGTACCAGCCAGCGCCGGTCTTCTGGCCATAGCGGCCCATTTCACATAGCAGGTCGGCAGTTTTGGAATAGCTCACGTCCGGCTTTTCGACGTAGCGGCGTTTGCGGATATACCAGCCGATATCATTGCCGGCCAGGTCGCCCATCCGGAACGGCCCCATGGCAAAGCCGAATTTCTCGACGGCACGATCAACCTGCTCCGGCAGCGCGCCCTCTTCCAGCAGGAAACCAGCCTGGCGGCTGTATTGCTCGATCATGCGGTTGCCGATGAAGCCGTCGCACACACCGGACACCACACCGACTTTTTTGATTTTCTTGGACAAGGCCATCGCCGTGGCGAGCACATCCCGTCCGGTCGCAGCGCCGCGCACGATCTCCAGCAGGCGCATCACATTGGCCGGGCTGAAGAAATGCAGGCCGATCACATCCAGAGGCCGCTTGGTGAAGCCGGCGATGCGGTCCAGGTCCAGCGTCGAGGTGTTGGAAGCCAGGATAGCGCCCGGCTTCATGA
>NZ_JAUSNH010000032.1 GCF_030645335.1 Lacisediminimonas sp.
GCCGACGCCGGTTCGCATCTTGGTGTATTTGAACCAGGCCACCTGCAACATGACGGACAGGGTTTCGACCACGAATACGCCGCCCATGATGAACAGCACGATTTCCTGGCGCACGATGACGGCGACCGTGCCGAGCGCGCCGCCCAGCGCCAGCGCGCCGACATCACCCATGAAGACCTGGGCCGGATGGGCGTTGTACCAAAGGAAGGCCAGGCAGGCGCCAGCCATCGCGCCGCAAAAAATCAGCAACTCGCCAGCGCCCGGTATGTGCGGAATGAACAGATAACGCGCGTAGTTCGCGCTGCCGGTCAGGTAAGCAATCAGTCCGAGCGCGGACCCCACCATGACGGTCGGCATGGCGGCCAGTCCGTCCAGGCCATCGGTCAGGTTCACTGCATTGCTGGTGCCAACGATCACGAAGTAGGTCAGTGCAATGAAGCCCCAGACGCCCAGCGGATAGCTGATGGTCTTGAAGAACGGCACGATCAGGTCGGCCTTGGGCGGCAGGTCCATGCTGAAACCGGACTGGACCCAGGACACGAACAAGGCCCATACCTTGGTATTGGTTTCACCCGATACCGAAAACGCCAGGTAAAAAGCGGCGACCAGCCCGATCAGCGACTGCCAGAAATATTTTTCCCTGGAAGCCATGCCTTTCGGATCCTTGTGCACCACCTTGCGATAGTCGTCGACCCAGCCAATCGCACCAAAGCCGAATGTCACCAGGATCACCGGCCAGATGAAACGGTTGCTCCAGTCGCACCACAGCACGGTTGCCACGGCAATTGCAATCAGGATCAGCGCGCCGCCCATGGTCGGCGTGCCTGACTTGACCAGGTGCGTCTGCGGGCCGTCGGTGCGCACTGCCTGCCCGACTTTCAGGCGGGTCAGCATGCGGATCACAGCGGGACCAAAAAACAGGCCGATCGCCAGCGCAGTCAGTGTCGCGAACACGGCGCGGAAGGTAATGAAACCGAATACGCGGAGGAAGCCATATTCGGCCTGGTAGAGGTTGGCTAGCCAGAGCAGCATGTCAGTGTTTCTCCTGTCCGGTTTCGCCGGTCAGGTGCTGCACCAGGCGTTCCATGCGCATGAAGCGCGATCCTTTTACCAGCACGGTGGCCCCGGCCGGCGCTGCCGCCTGCACCGCCTGCTTGAGTGCGTCGATGTCGGCCGCATGGCGAGCGTGTGCGCCAAAAGCGGTGCTGGCGTGCTGGGCCAGCTCGCCCAATGTGAACAATTGCTCGATGCCGCGTCCGCGCGCATAGGCGCCGATTTCAATATGGAACTGGCGGCCTTCCTGCCCGACTTCGCCCATGTCGCCCAGTACCAGCACACGCGGTGCGGATGCCAGCGCCAGCACGTCGATGGCGGCGCGCACAGAATCGGGATTGGCGTTGTAGGTGTCGTCGATCACGGTTGCACCACTGGTGGCGATCTTGCGTTGCAGCCGGCCGCTGACCGGCTGGAAAGCTTCCAGCCCGCGCACGATCGCCTTGCGGTGCAAGCCAATTGCCAGGCAGCAGGCAATCGCCGCCAGCGCATTGCGTACGTTGTGGACGCCGGCCGCAGCCAGGTTGACCACAAAGCTGTGCTCCTTGATCCTGACCGTAATCTCGCTGCCGAATTCCGCAGGCTTCCAGGTGCACCAGACACTGGCTTCGTCGGTCAGTCCGAAAGTGAGCGCCTTGCGCTGGCTGGCGCCGCTGACCATGCCGCGCCACAGCGGCGTGTAGGCGTCGTCGGCCGGAAATACGGCGATGCCGTGCTTGGGCAGCGCGCGGATGACGCTGCCGTTTTCCTGCGCCACCGCCTCCACGCTGGCCATGAATTCCAGGTGCTCGCGCTGGGCATTGTTGACCAATGCCACGGTCGGCTGGGCAATTGCGGCCAGCCGGATAATTTCACCCGGATGATTCATGCCCAGTTCCAGCACCGCGGCACGGTGTCCGGGCTCCAGGCGCAGCAGTGTCAGCGGTACGCCGATCTCGTTATTGAAATTGCCGCGGGTGGCCAGGTAATTGTCCTCGCCAAACTCGGCATGCAATATCGACGCGATCATTTCCTTGACCGTCGTCTTGCCATTGCTGCCGGTAACTGCAATCAGCGGCAGCGCGAACTGCGAGCGCCAGAAACTGCCGATTTCACCCAGCGCGAAGCGGGTGTCGGCAACCATCAGCGCAGGCAAGGAAAAACCCGGCGGCACCCGTTCGGCAACCACCGCGGCCGCACCGGCCGCCACCACATCGTCCAGGAAGTCATGGGCGTCGAAACGCTCGCCGCGCAGCGCAACAAACAAGTTGCCCCGCTGCACGGTCTTGCTGTTGGTCGATACGCCGCCGAACACTGCCTCTGTCGTCATGACCGAGCCAGCGACGCGGCGTTGCAAATGCGCCAACGATGACTGCATTACGTATTTCCTTTCATCGTTGCTCGGGACAGCAGGGCCAGGGCGGCATGATCCGCGTCCAGGAATAGCTGCTTGCGTCCCTTGATTTCCTGATAATTTTCATGTCCCTTGCCGGCCAGCAGGACCACGTCGGCGCGGGAGGAATGGCGAATCGCCCACAGTATTGCGGCGGCGCGATCCTCCACCGTCTGCGGCGCCCTGGGCATGCCGGCGATGATCGCCTGGATGATGGCCCCCGGGTCTTCGCTGCGCGGGTTGTCGCTGGTGACGACGATGTCATCGGCCAATGCCGCGACGACCGCGCCCATCTCCGGACGCTTGCCCGGATCGCGGTCACCGCCGCAGCCGAATACGCACCACAGGCGGCCGCCGCGCTCTTGCGCCACTTCGCGCAGGCATGCCAGCGTCTTTTCCAGTGCATCGGGAGTGTGCGCGTAGTCAATTACCACCAGCGGCGCATCCTGGCCGCCGAGTTGCTGCATGCGGCCTGGCACGGATTGCAGGTTTTCTATCAGGTCGATGATGGTTTCCCACTCGATCCCGCGGGTGTGCAGCACGCCCGCTATGCCCAGCACATTGCTGACATTGAAACGGCCGACCAGTTGGGTGCGCACCGGCCCGCTGCCAAACGGTGAGCTGATGTTGAAACCGGTGCCGGCCTGGGTGCTCTTGATCTCGCTTGCGCGCAGCACCGGAATATCGCTGTCTTCCAGCACGGCGTCGGCGATGGTGTAGCCAATCACGGCAACATCGGGGCGAAAACGAAGCCGTTCGAGCAGACGCAGTCCGGCCGGATCATCGAGGTTGATCACGGCATGGCGCAGGCCGGGCCAATCGAACAGCATGGCCTTGGCCTGTTCGTATTCGGCCATGTCGCGATGGACGTCAAGGTGGTCGCGCGTCAGGTTGGTGAACAATGCAACGTCAACGTGCAGTGCGTCCATGCGTCCTTGCTGCAAGCCGATCGACGAGGCTTCGATTGCCAGCGCCCACGCACCGGCCGCACGCAGCTCGGCCATGCGGCGCTGCAGCTGCACGGCATCCGGCGTGGTGAAACCGGTGGCGCTGAAGTTACCCATGCGGCCATCGGCCCACAGGCCGGCGCCGAGGGTGCCGACCACGGCAACCGGACCGTCCACCTGCGACAGCGCGCAACCCAGCCAATGGGTGCAGGAAGTCTTGCCATTGGTGCCGGTCACGGCGACCGAGAACATCTCCTGGTCGGGAGCGCCATACCAGCCGCGCGCGAGCGGCCCGGCCAGCCGACGCAGGCCCGGCACTGCCTTGTGCGGCACGGCATGGCTGGCATTCCATTCAAAATCCGCTGACTGTTCGAACACGACGCCAGCCGCGCCACGGCTGATTGCGTCGGCAATGTAGCGCCGACCATCGGAGGTGTCGCCCGGATAGGCCAGGAACAGCTCGCCCGCGGCCAGCTGGCGCGAATCCGAGCAAAGCTGGGCGCCATCGGCCACCACTTTCATCCAGGCGAGGATGTCGTCGATCGGGATATCCTTGCGCGCCATCACAGGCTCTCCACCAGCGGTTCGGCCGGGATGATGATGTTCATCACCTTGGAATCCGGGGCGACATTGAGCGAGCGCAGCGCATTGGCGGCAACCGCGGAAAAGACCGGCGCGGCGACTTCGCCGCCGTAATGCTTGCCATTGGACGGCTCGTCGATCATGACTGCGATGATGATGCGCGGATCGGAAACTGGCGCAAAGCCAACGAACGAAGACACGTACTTCTTGACGTACTGGCCGCCCGCCAGCTTGTGCGAGGTACCGGTCTTGCCCGCTACACGATAGCCCGGCACCTGCGCCTTGGGCGCCGTGCCCCCGGGGCCGGCCGCTTTTTCCAGCATCTCGCGCATGGCCCGTGCAGTGGCCACCGACACCACGCGCTGACCGGCCGGCTTGTCCTGCAACTTGTTGAAGCTCAGCGGAATCATGTCGCCATCACGGGCGAAGATCATGTAGGAGCGCGCCATCTGGATCAGCGACACCGAGATGCCGTGGCCGTAACTCATGGTCGCCTGCTCGATCGGCCGCCACGACTTGTGCGGGCGCACCCGGCCGGCAACAGCGCCAGGAAATCCGAAGCGCGGCTGCTGGCCGAAACCCACGGTGGTGAACATTTCCCACATGTGTTCGGCCGGCATTTGCAAGGCGATCTTGGCGGTGCCGACGTTGGACGACTTTTCGATCACCTGCGCTACCGTCAGCAAACCGTGCGGATGGGAGTCGCCAATGGTCGCGCGGCCGATGGTGATCCTGCCGGGGGCGGTCTGGATGGTGGTGGCCGGCGTCACCAGCTTTTGCTCCAGCGCCAGCGCCACCGTGAAGGGCTTCATGGTCGAGCCGGGCTCGAAGGTATCGGTCAGGACCCGGTTGCGCAACTGGGCGCCGGTCAGGATCGCGCGGTTGTTCGGGTTGTAGGTCGGCAGGTTGGCCAGCGCCAGCACTTCCCCGGTGCGCACATCGAGCACCACCACCGCGCCCGCTTTCGCCTTGTGCTTGTCGACCGCCTCTTTCAAGTGGGTAAAGGCGATGTACTGGATCTTGCTGTCGAGCGACAGCACCAGGTCCTTGCCGTCGTGCGGCTCCCGGATCGCGCCAATATCCTCCACCACACGGCCCAGCCGGTCCTTGATCACGCGCCGGCTGCCGATGGTTCCGGCCAGGTTTTTCTGCGCCGCCAGCTCCATCCCATCCTGCCCGGCATCTTCCACATTGGTGAAGCCCACGACGTGGGCCATGACTTCGCCTTCGGGGTAAAAGCGCTTGTATTCCTTGCGCGTCTGGATGCCCGGAATATTGAGCTTCAGGATCTTGTCGACCTGCTCCTGCTCGACCTGTCGCTTCAGGTAGACGAAGGTGCGATCCGAATCGAGTTTCTTGCGCAACTCGCGCTCGCTCATTTCGAGCAGGCGCGCCAGCTCGTGCAGCTTCTCGGGCGCCGCTTCCAGCACGTCCTCGGGGATGGCCCAGACAGCACGGACCGGCAATGACGAGGCCAGAACCTGGCCGTTGCGATCGGTAATCTTGCCGCGCGTGGCCGGCAACTCCAGCGTGCGCGCATAGCGCGACTCACCCTGCTTTTGCAGGAACTCGTTGGTATGGCCCTGCAACCAGAGTGCGCGGCAGATCAGGGCGAAAAACGCAATGAACAACACGAACAGCACGACCCGCGAACGCCAGGCCGGCAACTTGACGGCCAACACCGGACTGGTGGAGAAAGGAACCCCGCGCGCAGCGGCTGTGCGGTGGCCGGTAGGGCGCATTATTTGCCGCCCACAGTGAGATATTGCGTGCGGCCAGGCGTGACCGGCACCATGGCCAGGTCGCGCCGTGCATTTGCCTCGATGCGTGCGCTCTTGCCCAGCGTGGACTGGTCGAGCTGCAACTGCGCCCATTCGATGTCGAGCTGGCGCACCATGGCCTGCGAACGCTCAAGCTCAATGAACAACCGGCGCGATTGATATTGGGCGGTGACCAGCGACAAGGCGCACAGGATCAAGAGCGCCGTCAGGAATGCCCCCAGCCGCGCGCTCATTGACGCGCTCCGAGGGGAATGCGCTCTGCAATGCGCATGATGGCGGAGCGGGCACGCGGGTTGCCGGTGATCTCGGCGTCGCTCGGCTTGACGCGCCCCAGCAGACGCATTTCCGGCGATGGCAGGTCCACCGCACGAATAGGCAGGCGTCGATCCGGCTGCGGCAGCCGTGTGCGGCTGGCCATGAATTGCTTGACGATGCGGTCTTCCAGCGAATGAAAGCTGATCACCACCAATCTCCCGTGCGGGGCCAAGCGATCGAATGCGCGCGCCAAACCTACTTCGAGTTCTTCAAGTTCCTGATTGATGAAAATGCGTATTGCCTGAAAGGTGCGAGTGGCCGGATCCTTGCCTTTTTCACGGGTCTTGACAGCGCCAGCCACGATCCCGGCAAGCTGCCGTGTGCTTGAAATTGGCGCGACTGCCCGGCTAGCAACAATCGCCTTTGCAATCGAAACAGCAAACCGTTCTTCCCCATATTCGCGTATCACTTTCTGTATGTTCTCTTGGCTTTCGGTGGCCAGCCACTCGGCCGCCGATAAGCCACGCGTCGTGTCCATGCGCATGTCGAGCGGACCGTCATGGCGAAAGCTGAATCCCCGCTCGGCTGCATCCACCTGCGGGGAAGAAATCCCGAGGTCCAGCAGTACGCCATCCACCTCCCCGATTGCCCGTGATTCGAGCTCTTCGTCCAGTGTTGCGAAGCTGCCATGCACGATATCGAAACGCGGATCAGCGGCGGCCAGCGCGCGGCCGACGGCGATCGCCTCCGGATCCTTGTCGAACGCCAGCAGGCGCCCCTGTGCCGACAACTGCCCGAGGATCCTGCCGCTGTGCCCGCCCCGCCCGAAAGTGCCATCCACGTAAATGCCGTCACGACGCTCGCCCTCGAGCGCAAGCGCTTCGATTGCTTCATCTAGCAGCACTGTACGGTGCTGCAGTTCTGGCACCGCTGGGGACTTCATCACGGATCAGAATGAAAAATTGTTCAACACATCCGGCATGCCGGCCGCTACCGCCTCGGCTTCGCTCTGTTCCAGCTTGGCCGCGTCCCAAATCTCGAAGTGACTGCCCATGCCCAGCAACATCACGTCGCGGGTAATGCCGACTGCGCGGCGCAACTCGGGCGCGACCAGGATGCGGCCGGCGCTGTCGAGATCGACATCCTGCGCATTGCCGAGAAAAATCCTTTGCCAGGATTTCGCCGACATCGGCCAGGAAGCGATCTGCTCGCGATGGCTTTCCCACACTGGCCGCGGGAAAAACAACAGGCAACCGTGCGGATGCTTGGTCAGCGTGACCCGCCCTTCGCACTGGACCATCAGGGCGTCACGATGCTTCGCAGGGATCGACATGCGACCCTTGGCATCGAGATTGAGTGCTGACGCGCCTTGAAACACCTTGAATGGCCTTTTTTCCGATTCTGCTTGTTGTCATTCCTGCAGCTTCGCTACAGAAATTCTTCCCACAAAAAAACACTTTTTCACACTGCTGCCCACTTTAGATGAGGAAGAATTTGCGGTCAAGGAATATTCAGGGTGGCAAGTCTCATTTATCTCAATGAAATTAAGGACTTACAGGCCATACTTCAGAAGCCTGAAAACCATCAATTCGTAGTCGATTGAAGCACTTACGGAAGAAACTGAAGGTAGCGCATCACGTTAACACATGTGTTTACGGGAATTGATCAATGACAACAATGGTTTGCGCGCCGCCACAAGGCTTAGGCCATGGCCGGAAATCCAGGTTCGCGAAAAGTTGGGGCGGGACGAAAATCCGCACCGGCAGGCGGGAGAGGAATGGCCGGTATCGAAGCGTGCTTCAGATGCAAATCACATGCAAATTGCATGCGATCCCGGGACCGGCTGGCATGGATGCCCGTGGTCCTGGCGGGAGCGCGGCGCCGGGTGCCCATGCGCATGGCGCAGGGCACCCGGGAAATGCTCAGGAGTGCGCGATCAGCGCGTCTTTTCGAGCAGGTTGAAGTGCTCGACTGCGGGCGGCGCCGCGAAATACGGGCCGACGATTGCGCGCCAGGTCGCAAAGGTCTCCGATCCGCGGAAATCCACCGTGTGATTTTCCAGCGTCGCCCAGTAGACCATCAGCACGTAGCGCTCGGGCGTCTCGATGCAGTGGTTGATCTGGTGACCAAGGTAGCCGGTTGACTTGCTGATGACTTCTGCCACGCCACGGCGTATCGCAAGGTCGAATTCCGCTTGCTTGCCCGGCTGTATTCTCAGGTCGGCTAATTCAAGAATCATGAGTTTCTTGCCTTTCATGTTTGACACCCTTGTGAACCCGCTGTCGTGCCAACGTTCCCTCCGGTTCACATTTTCAGGGCGGAGATTTAACTAATTGTCAGGAAGTAATGGACTTTACCTCATTTGTTGGTAAATTAGAGGCAACTCCGGTCCATTTCGCCCACTTGTTCGATGTTCGCGCTTTCACAATTATGAGAATTGCTGTGCTCGATGAAGAACGCGGCCAGTGCGATCTGGTCTGCCAGGTACTCAAATCGGCGGGACATGCCTGCTTCCCCTTCAGCAGCGGCAATGAGCTGCTGGCCCAATTGCGGCGGGAAAATTTCGACATGCTGATCCTGCATTGGCAAAGTACCGACACAGCACCGGAACAAGTGGTGCAAACGGTTCGCGAGACCCTCCCGCCAAATCTGCCCATCCTGTTCATAACCGGCCGTTCGTGCGAAGACGACATCATTGCCGGGCTGGCAAGTGGCGCAAACGATTACATCGTCAAGCCGGTCCGGCGCGGTGAACTTGTGGCCAGGATCCAGGCGCTGCTGCGACGCGCGTACCCGTCGCACAATGCGGTCGAACAAATCCAGTTCGGCAACTATGTGTTCGAGTCACGCACCGGTCGCCTGACGGTAGACGGCCAGGCGGTCGACCTTACCCACAAGGAATTTGACCTCGCCTTGCTGTTTTTCCGGAACATGGGCCGGCCATTGTCACGCGCCTACATACTTGAAGCAGTCTGGGCGCGCGACGTCGACGTGCCCTCCCGCACCATGGACACCCATGTTTCACGCGTGCGCAGCAAGCTGAATTTGCGCCCGGAACACGGCTACCGGCTGGCACCGGTATACAGTTACGGCTATCGGCTCGAACAAACTGCAGCCTGAGTACCGCGTCCCTGCTCTTGCAATCGGGCAGCAGCGGCCGGATATGGGCAACAGGCTATAATAGAGGCCGTCCTCCGTTCCTTGTCCAATCTCACTCAATCGCACCGGTCACTACCGAATGCAGCTGCTCGCCATTGGCCTGAATCACACCACGGCCCCCGTGTCATTACGGGAAAAAGTCGCCTTTCCAGCCGATCATCTCGGCCAGGCGGTGGCGGCTGCACGCGCCTCGCTGGCGCGCGGCATCGGTGAACAGGCCGCTGCCGAGGCTGCCATACTGTCGACCTGCAATCGCACCGAGTTGTATTGTGCCAACCGCGCCGGGCGCGGGGTCAATGACGCGATCGATGCGACCGCCCACTTCATGGCGGATTATCACCAGCTGAGCGTGTCGGAACTGCGCCCGCACCTCTACACCCTGCCCCAGGACCAGGCCGTTCGCCACGCATTCCGCGTCGCATCGGGGCTGGATTCCATGGTGCTCGGCGAACCACAGATACTTGGGCAGATGAAGGACGCAGTGCGCGAAGCCGATGCTGCCGGCGCATTGGGGACTTATCTCCACCAGATGTTCCAGCGCACATTTGCAGTGGCCAAGGAAGTGCGCAGCACAACTGAAATTGGCGCTCATAGCGTATCGATGGCGGCGGCCGCAGTCAGGCTCGCGCAACGCATCTTCGACCGCATCAGCGAACAAAACGTATTGTTCATTGGCGCCGGTGAAATGATCGAGTTGTGCGCGACCCACTTCAGCGCCCAGAACCCGAAATCCCTGACCATCGCCAACCGCACGCTGGAGCGCGGCGAAGCGCTCGCGCACCGGCTGGACGGACGCGCGATCCGCCTGGCCGACCTGCCGGAGCAACTGGCGAATTTCGACATCGTCGTGTCGTCGACGGCATCCACACTGCCTATCATCGGGCTGGGGATGGTCGAGCGTGCGATCAAGGCGCGGCGCCACAAGCCGATGTTCATGGTCGACCTGGCAGTGCCGCGCGATATCGAATCCGAGGTCGGTCGCCTCGACGACGTATTCCTGTACACCGTCGACGACCTCGCCACCACGGTCCAGGCCGGAATGGAAAACCGCCAGGCTGCGGTGACCCAGGCCGAGGCCATCATCGAGACCCGCGTGCAGTCGTTCATGCACTGGATCGACAGCCGCGCCGTGGTGCCTGTGATCCAGGAACTGCACGAGAACTCCGAACAAATACGAATGATCGAACTGGAACGCGCACGCAAACTGCTGGCGCGCGGCGAAGATATCGACACAGTCCTGGACGCCCTGTCGCGCGGACTGACCGAAAAATTCCTGCATGGCCC
>NZ_JAUSNH010000167.1 GCF_030645335.1 Lacisediminimonas sp.
GCAGCAGCGCGTGGCGATTGCGCGCGCGGTGGCCAAGCGGCCGGACCTGCTGTTGTGCGATGAGCCCACCGGTGCGCTCGATTTCCAGACCGGCAAGCTGGTGCTGCAGGTGCTGGAGCGGATCAACCGCGAGCTGGGCACCACCACCGCCATCATCACCCACCATGCCGCCATCGCCGGCATGGCGCACCGGGTGGTCTACCTGGGCAGCGGGCGCATCGTGCGGATTCAAACCAATGCGCAGCGCCTGACGCCGGAGGACATCTCGTGGTGACGCCAGCGCGTGTGCTCAGCATGGCGGCGGCAATGTTCAGGCTGCCGGCGCTGGAGCGCAAGCTGCTGCGCGACCTGTGGCGCATGCGCGGACAGGCGCTCGCCATTGGCATGGTGGCCATGTGCGGGGTGGCCAGTTTTGTCACCATGCAAGGTTCGTATGAAGCCTTGCTGTCGACGCGCGCGACTTACTACGAGCAATACCGGTTCGCCGATGTATTCGCCAACCTGAAGCGCGCGCCCGACAGCTTGCTGGAACGGGTGCGACAACTGCCGGGTGTCAAGCAGGTGCAGGGCAGGGTAGTGTTCGACGCCTCGCTCGATGTGCCCGGACTCGATGAGCCGGCCAGCGGACGATTGGTCACGCTGCCCCGGCATGCCGGCGAAGGCTTGAACGGCGTCCACCTGCGCGCGGGCCGGCTGCCAGGCGCCGCGCAAGAGGCCGCCGTCAGCGAAGCGTTTGCCCAGGCCAATAATCTGCAGGCCGGCGACAGCTTGCTGGCGGTCATCAACGGCCGCAAGGAACGCCTGCGCATCGTGGGTATTGCGATTTCGCCGGAGTACATCAGCGAAATGAAGGGCAATGCCTTTCCCGATAACCGCCGCTTCGGCGTACTGTGGATGGAACATGAGGCGCTGGCGGGCGCGCTCGACATGCGCGACGGCTTCAACGACCTCACCCTGACACTGTCGCCGCGCGCCAGCGAGAACCGGGTCATCGAGCAGGTCGATGCACTGCTTGCCCCTTACGGCTCGCTCGGCGCCTATGGCCGGGTCGACCAGTTGTCGCACAATTTCCTCGACAATGAATTGGCCCAGGCCAGGGTCAGCGCCACCGTGTTGCCCGCCATCTTCATGGGTGTGGTCGCGTTCCTGATCCACAATGTGCTGCTGCGCATCACCAGTTTGCAGCGGCCCCAGATCGGCTTGCTCAAGAGCTTTGGCTACGGCAATTTCGCCATCGGCATGCACTACGTGAAATTCGCCTTGCTGACGGTCGGCGTCGGCGGACTGACCGGGATTGCGCTGGGCGCATGGCTGGGCGAACAGCTGGCGCAGGTGTATGCCTTGTTCTATCACTTTCCCACCCTGCATTTTGCACTGTCGCCGCGCACGCTTTCGATGGCGGCCCTGATCGCCGTGGCGGCGGCGGCCCTGGGTTCCGCGCTGGCGGTGGCGCGCGTGCTGCGCCTGCCGCCGGCGGAGGCGATGCGTGCTTCCTCGCCGGCGCGCTTTCGTCCCGGCCCGCTGGAGCGGCTTGGCTTGCAGCGTTTCATTCCGCTGCCGGCCAGGATGGTGTTGCGCAACCTGGAGCGCAACCCGGTCAAGGCCGGGCTGTCGGTACTCGGGCTGGCGTTGGCCGCCGCGCTGATGGTGACCGGTCAGTATTCATTCGACGCGCTCGATGAAATCGTCCGCATCCAGTTCCGCACCGCCCAGCGCGATGACATCACTGTCAACTTCAACGAGATCCGCAGTGTGGCGGCATTGCATGCGCTGGCGTCGATGCCGGGTGTGCTGCGGGTGGAAGGGTTCCGTACTGCGGCCGTGCGCCTGCGCGCAGGACACCGGGAAAAGAAAACCGTCATCCTGGGACTCGACGCAGCGCCGGAGTTGCGGCGGGTGCTGGATGAAAACGAGCGTCCGGTGGCATTGCCGGCGCAAGGGATCGTGCTCAGCAAGAAGCTGGCCGAATTGCTCGGCCAGCGCGCTGGCAACATGCTGGAAGTTGAATTCATGGAAGGACGGCGGCAAACCGTTTTGGTGCGCATCAGCGCCGTCATCGACGAGCCGATCGGACTGCTGAGCTACATGGACCGGGCCGCCTTATCGCGCCTGCTGGGCGAATCCGACACCGTATCCGGCGCCTATCTGCGGCTGGATGCGCAGCAGCAGTCCGGCCTGTATCGCTTGCTCAAAAGCGTGCCGGCAATCAGCAGCGTCACCCTGCGCGAGGCGACGCTGGAAAGTTTCATGGAAACCGTTGCCGAGAACATGCGCATCAGCACCCGCGTGCTGGTGCTGTTTGCGTGCGTGATCGCCATCGGCGTGGTGTACAACTCGGCGCGCCTTGCCCTGTCCGAGCATGCGCTGGAACTGGCCAGCCTGCGCATACTGGGTTTCACCAAGGGCGAAGTCGGCCGCATGCTGCTGGGCGAGCAGGCGCTGCTGGTGCTGGTGTCCTTGCCGCTGGGCGGGCTGATCGGCTATGGCCTGTCGGCCTTGTTGTCGCAATTGCTGAGCCAGGAGCTGTTCCGGATCCCGCTGGTGGTGAGCACGCAGACGTTCATCAGTGCGGCAGCGACGGTGCTGCTGTCATCGATGGCGTCGGGCTTGCTGGTGTGGCGCCGGGTCCGGCAACTGGACTTGATCGAAGTATTGAAGACGCGGGAATAAGCGCAATGGAACCTGGAAAAAAGCCGGACGATGGCAGCGCCAGCAGCGCCAGCAGCGGCCTCGGCATCAGCGGCACCAATAACAAGAAGGCCGGCGCGCGCTGGCGGCCCTGGTTGCTGAGGTTGGCTGTGGTATTGGTGCTGGCCCTGCTGGTCTGGGCCTGGTTGCGGCCGGACCCGGTGAGCACCGAGATCGTGGCGGTGACGCGCGGGCCGATGCAGGTCACGGTCGACAACCTCGGCCAGTTGCGCGCGGCAGAACGGTACACGATGACGGCGCCGGTCGCCGCCGTGGTGCAGCGCATCGCGCTGCGCGAAGGCGACCGGGTACGGCGCGACCAGCAGGTCGCCACGCTGGAGCTGCTGCCGATGGATGAACGACAGCGGCAGGAAGCGCAGGCGCGCTTGCAGGCGGCGCAGGCGCGCGCGCAGGAGGCGACGGTCCAGATTCGCCGGGCGCAGGCGGATGTGCAACTCACCGGCAGCGAACTGGCGCGGGCCGAGCAACTGGTCGGCTCGCGCTTCATCGCGCCGCAGGCGGCCGACAAGGCGCGTGCGGCGGCCGCCGTCGCGACGGCCGAGCTCAATGCCGCCCGTTCGCGTGAACAGGCGGCGCTGGCCGATGTCAGGCTTGCGCAGTCAGCTTTGCTGTCAGATGGCGGCGCAGCGTTCGGGCCGGGGCGCGCACTGCGCGTGCTGTCGCCGGCAGACGGCTACGTGCTGCGCATTCCGGACCGCAGTGCGCGCCCGGTGGCCGCCGGCGCCGCCTTGATGACGATTGGCGACCCGCAGCGTTTCGAGGTGGTGGTCGACGTGCTGTCCACCGATGCCGTCAAGATCCAGCCCGGCAAGCTGATGTTGCTGGAGGGCTGGGGCGGCGGACAGACCCTGCGGGCCCGGGTGCGGCTGGTCGAGCCGGTCGCCTTCACCAAAATCTCCGCGCTCGGTGTGGAGGAGCAGCGCGTCAACGTGATTGCCGATCCGATCGATGCGCTGGGCGCGCTGGGTGATGCTTACCGGGTCGAGGCGCGCATCGTGATCTGGTCGGCCGAGGACGTCATCAAGGCGCCGGACAGCAGCCTGTTCAGGGCTGGCCCGGCCTGGCATGTGTTCGTGGTTGAAAATGGCCGCGCGCGCGAGGTCGAGGTCAAGGTCGGGCAGCGCAACCGGGATGAAGCCCAGATCATCGGCGGATTGCAGCCCGGCACTGCCGTCGTGCGCTATCCCGGCAACCAGGTCCGGGACGGCAGCCGGGTGCGTGCGCCGCAGCCCTGAGCTGCGCTCACGGCGCCGGCATCAGGTGGATCGCTTCCTTCTCCAGCGATACCGACACCGGGGCGCCTGGCACGGCATGGTTGATCTGTGCAAAATGGGCCGGTACCGAGAAGCTCAGCACATCGGCGTCATTGCCCTGCGGCTTCATCCTGATCTGCGTGGTATTGCCCAGCGTGAGCGCGGTCTGCACCGTGCCCTGCAGGACGTTCTCGTTGGTGGTGCGGTAGGACTTGTCGAGCCGGTGCATCACGACGTGGGTGTCGGGAATGGTCCAGCAAATTGCCTGGCCGGGACTGAAACGGGCGTCATGCGCAGTCTCCAGCACCATACCGCCCCAGGAGATCCGCGTCGTTTGCGCGTTGTCATGGTCGATCACGCGGCCGCTGAAAATATTGCGCAGCGCGACCAGCCGGGCGACATCGACGCTGGCCGGACGGTTCATGATTTCTTCCGGCCGGTCCAGTTGCAGTGTCCGGCCACGGTGCAGGATGCACATCCGGTCGGCCAGCATCGTCGCTTCATGCAGCGAGTGCGTCACCAGCACGATAGGCAGCGACAGTTGCTGGTGCAGTATCGCCAGCTCCTCGACCAGCTTCTCGCGGGTGACCTGGTCGACCGCGGAAAAGGGTTCGTCCAGCAAGAGCACGTCCGGATCGCGCGCCAGCGCCCGCGCTACCGCGACCCGCTGCTGCTGGCCGCCGGACAATTGTGCCGGACGTCGTTGCTCCAGCCCCGACAGATGCACCCGCGCCAGCAAGCCGGCGGCGCGCGCGTGGCGCTGCGGCGGCGGAACATGCTGCATGGCCTCGGCCACATTGGCCAGCGCCGACAAGTGCGGGAACAAGGCATAGTCCTGGAACACCACGCCGACCGAGCGCTGCCGCACCGGCAAGCTGATGTGCCGTTCGGTGTCGAGCCACAGTTGCTGGCCGATCCGGATTTGCCCCTTGCGTGGGCGCACCAGCCCGGCGATGGTTTTCAGGATGGTGGATTTGCCGCTGCCCGACGGACCGACCAGTGCCAGTATTTCGTCCTTGCCGCAGGCAAAGTGGGCGTCGAGCGCGATCGGCTCGTCCTGCTCGATATCGACCTGGAACCAGGGCCGGGACTCAAGCACGGCGACGGCTCATGCGGTTGGTGGCGGTATAGCTGACCGCGATCGCCGCCAGCGACAGCAACAGCAACAGCGCCGACATGCGGCCGGCGGCTTCACTGTCGAATGCCTGCACCCGGTCGTAGATGGCAACCGCAATCGTCTGGGTTTCCCCGGGTATGCTGCCGCCGATCATCAGCACTACGCCGAATTCGCCCAGCGTGTGCGCAAACGTCATCACCATCGCCGACAGGATGCCGGGCCAGGCCAGCGGCAATTCTATGCGCCACAGCGTGCGCCAGCGCGACATGCCGCAGCAGGCCGCCGCATGCCGCACATTGACCGGAATGGCTTCGAATGCGCGCTGCATCGGCGCGATGGCGAAGGGCAGGTTGAATACCAGCGACGCGATCAGCAGGCCGGAAAAATTGAACACCAGCGAGGTGCCGAAGGTGGACTTGACCCATTGCCCGAGCCAGGAGGCGTCGCCCATGCCGGCCAGCAGGTAGTAGCCCAGCACGGTCGGCGGCAGCACCAGCGGCAGCGTGAACGCCGCTTCCACCAGCGCCTTGCCGCGGAAGGCGCGCCACGCAAAAATCCGGCCGAGGAAGATACCCACGGGCAGCAGGATGGCGGCCGTGAGGACCGCCAGCATCACCGACAGCTTGAGCGCGGTCCAGTCCATCAGGCGGCGCCCGAAAAGCCGTTGCGCGACAGGATCGCGCGCGCCTGCGGCGACTGCACGAAGCGGTAGAAATCCCTGGCGGTGGCGCCGGCGCCGGCTATCAGGACCATCTTCTGGCGCAGCGGCGCATGCAGGCTGGCCGGGATCAGCGCATGGCGTCCGAGCTTGCCGATGGCCGGCGCCAGCGCCAGCGAATACGCAATGATGCCGCCGTCGGTGGACCCGCTGGTGGCGAACTGTGCTGCCTGCGAGACGTTTTCACCGAGCACCAGCTTGCCGGCCAGCAGTGGCCATAGTCCGGTATTTTCCAGCGCCTGGCGCGCGGCGCGGCCGTAAGGTGCGTGATCGGGATTGGCGATGGCCAGGCGCTTGATTTCGCCCTTGCCCAGTGCGGCGCGCAAGTCGCCCAGGTCGGCTTGCGGTTTGAGCGGCGAGTGCGGCGGGACCATGATGGCGATGCGGCCGCTGGCATACAGCATGCCGCCATCGACGGTGCGCTTTTCCTTGCTGAGCGCATCGACATAGGACTCGTCGGCGGAAAAAAATAGCTCGAAGGGTGCGCCCTGGGCAATCTGGCGCCGGAAGTTGCCGGAGGAGCCGTACACGCAGCGCACCGCATTGCCGCTTGCGGCCAAGTAAGCGGCGGCGATTTCATCGAGTGCGAATTTCAGGTCGGATGCCGCGGCGATCAGTGGCGGCGCGTTGGTCGCGCTTGCCAGGCTTGGGAGCAGGGCGGTGACGACTGCGCCGGCCAGCAGGCGGCGGCGGGTCGGCGAGGGCGGTCGTGATCGGGAAGAGGGCATTGGTGAATCAGCGAACGGGCAAGGCGGAACTATAGCAGGGGGTGCGGGGATGCGGACGGCATTGGGGATCGACGGCCGGTTAACATCAGGTAACAACACACCGTTCCTGTTGCCCGCAGGCAGGCGCTACAATGCGCTTCCCGTCCAAATGCACCCTCCCATGCGGCATTCCCTCCCCGTCCTGCTTGGCCTGTCGCTCCTGCTGGCCGCCTGCCAGAGCGCCCCCTCGCGCCAGGGCAAACCGACACCGGTCGCCGGCACCGTCACCGCCAAGCCAGTCAAAATCGGCCTGGCCTTGGGCGGTGGCGCCGCCCGCGGCTTCGCGCACGTCGGCGTCATCAAGGCCCTTGAGGCGCAAGGAATCGTGCCCGACCTGATCGTCGGCACCAGCGCCGGCAGTGTGGTGGGCGCCCTGTATGCCGCCGGCAATACCGGCTTTGCGCTCAACAAGCTGGCGCTGGAAATGGACGAGGCGGCGATTTCTGACTGGGCAGTGCCCTGGTTTTCGCGCAGCACCGGCCTGATCAAGGGCGACGCCATCCAGAACTACATCAACCGCGCAGTCAACAACCTGCCGCTGGAAAAAATGAAAATCCGGTTCGCGGTGGCCGCAACAGACCTGGCCACCGGCGCGCCGATCCTGTTCGAGCGCGGCAATACCGGCATTGCGGTACGGGCTTCTTCGGCCGTGCCCGGCATTTTCCAGCCGGTACGCATCGGCGAGCGCCTGTATGTGGACGGCGGACTGGTGTCGCCGGTGCCGGTGCGCTTTGCGCGCGAGATGGGGGCGGACTTCGTGATCGCCGTGAATATCTCGGCCGAACCGGAACCGCAGCCGTCGGGCTCGACGCTGGACATGCTGCTGCAAACCTTCTCGATCATGGGCCAGACCATCAACGGCTATGAATTGCGCGATGCCAACGTGGTGATCCGGCCGGCGCTGGGCGCCATGCGCGGCAGCGACTTTGCCGGCCGCAACCTGGCGATCCTTGCCGGCGAGCGCGCAGTGGCCAATGCCTTGCCGGAGATCAAGGCCAAACTCGCACAGTTACAGGGGCTTTGACGCGGGGGCTTTGACGACGGGGCTTTAGCGCGGGCGCTCAAGCCCGGTAATATCGGCAATCCGGCGCGCGCCGTTGTAGCGCGTCTTCCAATAAGTGCCCGCCATGTTCTCGACCCGCACGCGGCTGCCGGCCGAGGGCGAGTGCACGAACTTGTCTTCCCCCAGGTAAATGCCGACATGGGAGTAGGGGCGGCTTAGCGTATCGAAAAACACCAGGTCGCCCGGTTCGAGTTCGCCCCTGGTTACGCGCTCCCCGGCGCGGCTGATTTCTTCTGCTGTGCGCGGCAATTCCTGCTGCCAGGCCTGGCGGTAGACATGCTGCACCAGCGCGCTGCAGTCCATTCCTGTGATGGCCGAATCGCCGCCATACCGATATTGCAGCCCGGCCAGCGCCAGCGCCTGGAGCACGACGTCGCCGATGCGCTGGCTGGCGTTCTTCAGCGGCGACGCCATACCGCCCGTGTCGATACTGATGTCCCGTGCCAAAACCGGCGTGCTCACACTGCCCAGCAACAGCAGCATGGCTGCGGCGGCGGGTAACAAGCGGCGGGCGTGGTGGTCTGGGGGCATCAGGGTGGCAAAAAACTCGCAAAAGTACGCAAAAGGAACTGTGGCGGCAAAAGCGGCTGGCACAAACCGGCAGCCTGGTGCGCAGGACATTGCCATGCGGCATCCGACAAGCGGGAATGTAGGCCATCAAACCGCCCTTGTCAAAACCACCGTGCTGGCGCGGCCTTGCCGTAAAATCCGTGTCTTGCCTAGTTTCACATCAACCCTGGAGATGATTCATGAAAAGCAAGCCCGTCCTGACCCTCGATGACCTGAAGAAAATTGCTGCCGGCTCGGAAGCAGAAGCCAGGAAAAACAACTGGGCCGTCACCATTTCGATCGTCGACGACGGCGGTCACTTGCTGTGGCTGCAACGGCTCGACGGCGCAGCGCCGATCTCGGCGCAAATTGCGCCAGCCAAGGCGCGCACTGCTGCGCTCGGCCAGCGCGACAGCAAGATTTACGAGGACATGATCAACAATGGCCGCTTCTCGTTCCTGAGCGCGCCTGGCCTGGAAGGCTTGCTCGAAGGCGGCGTGCCGATCGTGGTCGATGGCCACTATGTCGGTGCAGTGGGCATTTCCGGCGTGAAATCGTCCGAGGACGTGCAGATTGCCAAGGCGGGGATTGCCACGCTGGGATAGGTTCAATCGGCGCGGGGCGGCCCTGACCGCCCCGCGCCATCGCGCCTTGGACATTGAGGCGCATGCCCGCTGCGCAGGTTCACCCTGCATTTTGAGTGGCATACGGGTTGCCGCAGGCCCTGCGTCCGGCTATAATTGCAAGGTTTAGCCATATTACTTCCGTCGTAGCGCATACATCCCCTACCACTCGACCCGACATCCTCCGCGACCACTTCCGAAAGCGCACTATCTGCGCGGAAGCGCAACGGCTGTCCGGCGCGGCGCAACGGCGGTAACCTTTCAGGAGTTACCCTTGCTGCCATTTCTATCGGGACAATCCGTCCCGGCCATCCTAGCGCTCGCAGACGGGTCGATTTTCCAGGGACATTCGATTGGCGCACCGGGGCAGACCACCGGCGAAGTCGTGTTCAATACGTCGATGACGGGTTACCAGGAAATCCTGACCGACCCCAGCTACAACCAGCAGATCGTCACGCTGACCTATCCCCATATCGGCAATGTCGGCGTCAACCGCGAAGACACCGAATCCACCCGCGTGCATGCGGCAGGACTGATCATTCGCGATTTGCCGGCACTGATGTCGAATTTCCGTGCCGAGCAGACCCTGCCTGCTTACCTGCAAGCCGAAAACGTGGTCGCCATCGCCGGCATTGATACCCGCCGGCTGACGCGCATCCTGCGTGAAAAGGGCGCGCAGAGTGGCGCCATCGTCGCCGGTGCCAATGCGTCGCCGGAACTGGCGCTGGAACTGGCGCGTTCCTTCCCCGGCCTGGCCGGCATGGAC
The DNA here is from genome assembly GCF_030645335.1 of Lacisediminimonas sp. Classification (GTDB taxonomy): domain Bacteria; phylum Pseudomonadota; class Gammaproteobacteria; order Burkholderiales; family Burkholderiaceae_D; genus Lacisediminimonas. The sequence continues at coordinate 9,566 of NZ_JAUSNH010000167.1, forward strand.
CTGGCCAAGGTGGTCTCGGTCACCGAGCCCTATGAATGGACCACGACGGAATGGAAGCTCGGCGCCGGTTGCGGCGAGCAGATCGCACCGAAGTACCACGTGGTCGCGTTCGACTATGGCGTCAAGTTCAACATCCTGCGCATGCTGGCCGAGCGCGGCTGCAAGATCACGGTACTACCGGCGCAGTCCACCGCAGCCCAGGCGCTGGCGCTCAAACCCGACGGCATTTTCCTGTCCAACGGCCCGGGCGATCCGGAGCCCTGCGACTATGCGATTGCCTCCACCCGTGAACTGATCGACCGCGGCATCCCGACATTCGGCATTTGCCTCGGGCAACAAATAATGGGCCTGGCTGTCGGCGCCCGCACCCTGAAGATGAAATTCGGCCATCACGGCGCCAATCATCCGGTGCAGGACCTTGATACCAAACAGGTGATGATCACCTCGCAAAACCACGGTTTCGCCGTGGATCCGACCACGCTGCCGACAAATTGCCGCGTCACGCATGTCTCGCTGTTCGA
>NZ_JAUSNH010000044.1 GCF_030645335.1 Lacisediminimonas sp.
GCGGTTGGCGATTTCCAGCATTTCCTGTTTGCTTTCTGCGACGATCACTTCACCGAACTTGGCCCATGAAACCGAAGCGATCTCGCGGGTCGGCAGAATTTGCAGAAGGCGCTCGACTTCGCGGATAGTCTCCCGGGCCAGTTTTTCCGAGGTCGTCAGCAACACCGCCGGCGAATCCGGGCCATGTTCGGCCTGGCCGAGCAGATCGGTGGCGCACATTTCACCGTCCACCGTGTCGTCGGCGATCACCAGCGTCTCCGTCGGACCGGCGAACAGGTCGATGCCCACGCGCCCGAACAGCTGGCGCTTGGCCTCGGCCACAAAGGCATTGCCCGGTCCCACCAGGATATCCACCGGCTTGATGCTGGCAGTACCAATTGCCATCGCCGCCACCGCCTGGATGCCGCCCAGGCAATAGATCTCGTCGGCGCCGGCCATGTGCTGCGCCGCCACCACCGCTGGCGCCGGCTTGCCCAGGAAGGGTGGCGCGCAGGTGATGATTCGCGGCACGCCGGCCACCTTGGCGGTGATCACCGACATGTGGGCGCTGGCCAGCAGCGGATATTTGCCGCCCGGGACATAGCAACCGGCCGCATTGATCGGGATATTCTTGTGCCCGAGGATCACGCCCGGCAGGGTTTCTATTTCCAGATCCTGGATGCATGCGCGCTGGTGGCGGGCAAAATTGCGGACCTGGGTCTGCGCGAATTCAATATCCTGCAAATTCTTGTCCGACAACTGGGACAGGCAATCATCGATCTCTGCCTTGCTCAGCCGGTAGTCGTCGCGGTCGACCTTGTCGAACTTGCGGGAGAGTTCGCGCACAGCGGTGTCCCCGCGCGCCTCGATGTCCGCCAGGATAGTTTCGACCGTATCCCGCACGTCTTTTGCGACCTTTTTTGCTACTGCGGCTTCGCCGCCTTTTTTCAACCAGATTGCCATGTCGGCTCCTTTCCAATAACTCGAAGATCCTGCTTTACCCGTTCATCCCGTTTTGCCGGCGCTCGCTCACGCGCTGGCAAACTGCATTGCCGCACAAGACTTGTATCTCCTGCCCGGACGCGCCGGGCAGGACCGTGCCCATAAACCCTTATTTCGCCAGGCCCAGCGAACGCTCGGCCCGGTCGAGGAAACTGTAATCAAGGTATTTGCCGATCCAGCCATCCGTATCCTTGACCAGTTCCGCCGGAATCTTGCCCTGCTTGGCGATGGTGTTCATCAGGATGCGAAATGAGGGCATGTCGACCCGCGGATCGTTCAGGATCACGGAGTCGAGCGCGCTCATGATGACCGGCGTGGCTTTGGGGTCGCCCATCTTCTTGACGATGATCTCGGCGATTTTTTCCTTTGGATTGTTCTTGGTGTACTCGATGCCCCGGCGGATGGCGCGCACGAAGCCATAGACCAGCTCCGGGTTTTCCTTGGCGAGCTTGGTCTGCACGATCATTTCCAGGCTCTCCACATTTTTGATCGGCGGCAGTTGCGCGATGTAATGCAGCTTGGGGTTCTGTGCGATCGCCATTGCAGAGGCCGGCTCCCAGCCGATGTAGGCATCGACCTCGCCCTTTTCCACCATCACCGCGATGTCAGTGATCTTGCCGAACACCCGCTGGAATTTCAGGTTCTGGCTTTGCTCGGCGTAAGAGAGCACGGCATCATGCGTGGTGCCCAGGCCGGGCACGCCGACTTTCTTGCCGTTCAGATCGGCATAGGACTTGTATTTCTTCAAGCCCACCAGCGCGGAATTGCCCTTGGTCAGCGAGACCACCATCTTGAAGTCGCCGCCACGCGCGGCAAATTGCATGAACGGTGCAACGGCGGCCATCACCGCGTCGAGCGAACCGTTGGCGAATTCAAGCAAGGCGGCCGGCCCATTGGCATAGGTCTTGCGCTCGATCCGGATGCCTTCATCGGCAAAGTAGCCCATCGCTTCGGCCACCCACACCACCGTGTAGCTCACCTCCGCGGACGGTTGGTCCGCCAGGCGGATTACTTGCAGCGGCTTGCCGGCCTGCGCGTGGGCCGGCAAGGCGATTGCCGTCGCCGACACCGCCAACAACATGCTGAGCGCGCCCGTCACCAGCCAATCCTTCTTGAATATTGTCGTCATTGTCATCTCCTGGTTTATTTGTTATTTCGGTTGTACTGCGCCTGTCCGTGCTGGTTGATCTGCTTCTGGAAAATTCTTGCCGGTTGCTTGCGCTGTCAGGCCGCTTCGCCCTGCGGCGCGCGCGTCATATTGAGAGACTCGGCGCAGTACGTGCGCACCAGGTTGAATTCGGGGCTGAGCACATTCCTCGGGCGCGGCAGGCTGATCGGCACCGCCTCCCTGACCCGCGCCGGCTTGTTGGTCAGGATGATCACGCGATCGCCCAGGAACACCGCCTCTTCCAGGTTGTGGGTCACGAAAATCACCGTGCGCTTGCGGTGCTGCCAGATGTCGAGGATTTCCTGCTGCATTTTTTCCCGCGTGTGCTGGTCCAGGCTGACGAAGGGCTCGTCCATCAGGATCAGGTCGGCATCGGTGGCGAATGCGCGTGCGATGGCCACCCGCTGCTTCATGCCGCCCGAGATCTGGTGCGGATAGTAGTTTTCAAAACCCTGCAGGCCGACCATCCGGATGATGTCGTCGACGATGTCCCTGACCTCATTCTTCGGCGTTTTCTTGATGTTCAGCCCGGTCGCCACGTTGTCGCGCACGGTCAGCCACGGCAGGTTCGACGGCTCCTGGAAAACAAAGGAAATATTCTGCTTCTTCGGATCGGCCGGCACGCCGTCGATCAGGACATGGCCCTGCGATGGCTTCATCAGTCCGGACAGGATGTCGAGCAGCGTGGTTTTGCCGCATCCGCTCTGGCCGCAGACGCACAGGAACTCGTTTTCCAGTACATCGAATTCCACGCCGTCATGCACCAGCAAGTCGCCATAGCGATGCGATTCATTCACCCGTACCTTGATCGCTCGTTCTTGCTTCATTTCCCCTCCGGATGTCCGTGTTGTGCTGATCGATGCATCGTCCCGCGCTATGCCGCCCGGCATCACAGCGTCACCTGCCAACGCCAGCGGAACAGGCGCTTTTCAAGCAGCAGCAATATTTCGTTGAGAGCGAATCCGATTGCGCCAATCAGCAGCATGCCGACGATGACTTCCGGAATCTTCAGCAGCTCGGCATAGTCGACCATCATCCGGCCGAGTCCGACGCCGGTGCCGCCGGTCAGCTCGGCGGCGACGATGGTCAGCCACGCCGCGCCCATTGCCACCCGCATGCCGCCCAGCACATCGGGCAATACGGTGGGAATCACCACATGCGCCAGGATCTGGAACTTGCTGGCGCCATGCACCATGAAGACTTTGCGGTGGATCGGCTCCACCCGCGACACACCGACATGCGTGGCCGTATAGATCGGAAAGAACGCACCGAGGAAAATCAGGAACGCAAAGCGCGTCGTGCCGGCAAAGAAAATGATCGCCAGCGGAATCCAGGCAATCGGCGGAATGAAGCGAAAGGGCTCGACGATGGCGCGGGTAGAAACGTACAGCGGCCGGTTCAAGCCCATCAACAGACCCACCGGCACCCCCAGGATGACGGCAAAGCTGAAACCCACCATGACCCGGTACAGGCTGCTCCAGCTATGCGTCCACAGCGAGTTGCCGCTGGTGTCGCCTTCGGCGGCGAGATGGATGAACGCCGTCAGGATCTTGTCCGGTGACGGAAAGAACGGCGACGCAACCATCAACGAAAGCAGGTGCCAGGCGACCAGCGCGCCGGCAACGGAGACCAGGTTGTAGAACACGGGCTTGCTTGCCAGCAGGAAGGCGCTCTTTGCCCGGGCCTTTGCCGCACCGCTGGTGGACAGCGGGCTGGCCTGCGCTACGGCTTGATTCATTTTCACATCCATGAAAGATCTCCGATCCTTGCAATGCGAATTCGCCCTGGCGCCGACCTGGCGGGGGCGGGGCCTGCTGGCTGATTACAGTTCACGGCGGGCCAGGCTGAAGGTCTGTCCGGTGGGCCCGGTAGCGGGCTGGGTCGCCATGAATAGTGCCATTGGCACCACGTCTTCCGGCTGCTTCAGCCATTCGCTGCCAGCGCCGAGCGTGCCTTCCCGGCCCTTGATGAAGTCGGTCATGACCGGCCCGGGTATCAACTCGTTCACGGCAATGTTGTCGGCCACCAGCTCTTGCGACAGGATGCGCACCAGCATCCACAGGCCGGCCTTGGAGGAAGCATAGGCAGAGCGGGTCGGACCGCTGCGGTGACCCATGCCCGAGCCAATGAAAATCATCTTGCCGGCCCCGGCGCGGCGCAGCAGCGGAATGGCGGCATGCGCGGTCTGGAAAGCGCCGATCAGGTTGGTTTCGATGATTTGCTTCCACTTCATCGGATCGGACTCGGCTACCAACTTGTTTTCGGCCGCGTCGCCGGCACAGGCGACCACGATATCGACCCGTCCGAATGCCTTGTCGGTTTCTGCGAATAACTGGGCCATGCTGGCGGTGTCGGTCACATCGGCGGGTATGCCGATGGCGCGGCCACCGGCAGCGATGATCAGTGCAACGGTTTCGTCAAGCTGTGTGGACGAACGCGACGAGCAGCAAACCGCGGCCCCTGCCGCGGCATAGCCCAGCGCAATCGCGCGCCCGATTCCGCGTCCGCCGCCCGTGATCACCGCTACCTGGCCCTGCAATGGCTTGTCCATCATTGCTCCTTGAGCACGGTTGCGTAGGCGGCGCCGGTCGGCGCATCCGATTCGAGCTCCAGGTCCACTGAAACCCGTAGCGACGATCCGGTAAAGCAGAACGGCCGCTCATAAGAAAAACTGACTGGCGCACCGGCGTCGAGACCGCAATTCAGGCCCGCCGTCGTGCCATGCGTGGGCCAGGTGCGTGGTATCGCCAATGGTCCGGCCTGGCTCGACCCCGCAGTGAGCCAGACCTGGCCGGCGTTCTTGCCGCTGCGCTCGAAACGCAGCGTGACGGTGTGCTTGCCAGGGCCAGGTGTGAAGTCCAGCGCCAGCTCGTGCTTGAGCGATTCGGAATACACGTATTCGTAGCGAACCTTGCCGTTCTTCAGGTACAGCACGAAGCCGCCGAAGTGGCTGCCCCAGGCCAGCAGCACGCCCTCCGGCTGCACGCCCCGCGCTACCTCGAACTCGGCCTGCACCGTGTAGCTGCGGTCGGTAATATCCGGTGAGGCCAGCCGATCGATGCGCGACATGTCGCCGTGGAATTCGTAATGTCGGGTCGGCCCTTCCTTGAGCCGTTCCGCCGCCCGCTCCCAGTCGCGGTCGTCGAGCGGCAATACATCCATTTCGCGCGCTTGCTGCCACCACAAGTCGACCAGTTCCCGTAACTTGGCCGGCTCCTTGGCCGACAGGTCGACAATCTCGGCATAGTCTTGTTCGAGGTGGTACAGCTCCCACTCATCGCTTTCGAAATCATTGCCTTTCGGATGGCGCGCCACCGCTTTCCAGCCGCGATGCCAGATGGCGCGGTCGCCGAGCAATTCGAACAATTGGGTATGTTTGGTCGTGGGCGCGTCCGATTGCGCCAGCGTGTAGGCCATGCTGGTGCCGTGTATCGGCAATTGCGCGACGCCGCGGAATTCAGCAGGCGCCTGGATGTCGAGGATGTCGTACAGCGTCGGTGCAATGTCCGTGACATGGTGGTACTGATGGCGCAGCGCGCCTGGCGTTGCGATTTGTCCCGGCCAGTTCATGATCAGCGGTGCGCGCACGCCGCCGCCGTGGGCGCCTTTCTTGTACCACTTCAATGGTGTGTTCGAGACTTGCGCCCAGCCGGTCGGATAGTGGTTGTACGCCATCTCGCTGCCGATCTGGTCCAGCCGCGCCAGCCCGACCGACGGATCTTCCTTCTCGTACACCATGTGCTTGCGCAGGTTGATCGCGCCGGTGGGCCCGCCTTCCGCACTGGCGCCGTTGTCCGACAGCAGTACGATCAGGGTATTGTCGAGCTGGCCGATGGTGTCCAGATGGTCGACCAGCCGGCCGATTTCATGGTCGGTGTGCTCCAGGAAGCCGGCATAGGTTTCCTGCAACCGCGCGAACAGTTTCTTGTGATCCCCGGGCAGCGCTTCCCACGGCTCGACGCCGGGGTTGAGCGGCGCCAGCGTGGTATTGGGCGGCACCACGCCCAGCAGGAGCTGCTTCTTCAGGCGCTCGGCGCGGATACCGTCCCAGCCGCCGTCATAACGGCCCTTGTAGCGGTCGATATATTCCTGCGGCACGTGATGCGGCCAATGGCAGGCGCCAAAAGCGAGATAGACGAAAAACGGCCTGCCATGCGCCGACGAAACATGATCCCGCACGTCCGACAGCGCATGGTCCACCAGATCGGTGCTGAGATGGTATTGCTCGGGCTTTTGCAGCTGGATCGGCCGGTTGTCCTGGCACAGTTCCGGGTTCCACTGGTCTGTCAGCGCACCATGGAAGCCATACCAGCGATTGAAGCCCTTGCCGATCGGCCAGTTGTCATGCGGTCCGGCAGCGCCGTAGTCGGCGATATTGGTCAGGTGCCACTTGCCGATCGCGTAGCTGGAGTAGGCATGCGGCGCCAGTACTTCCGGCACGGTCGCCGCCCGGCTCGACAATTGGCCGCTGTAGCCGGGAAAGCCGCTCGACCACTCCGCGATAATGCCCACCCCCACCGAATGCGAATTGCGGCCCGTCAGCAGGCAGGCCCGCGTTGGCGAACACATCGACGTCACATTGAAGTTGGTGTACTGCGCGCCCTTGGCGGCCAGCGCATCCATGCGCGGCGTCGCGATCTCGGAACCGTAGCAACCGATGTCGGAAAAGCCGACATCGTCAAGCACGATGAAAACGATATTCGGCGCGTTCTCCGGCGCGGCCGGCTTGTCCGGCCACGACGGCACCGAATCCTTGTAGGTCTTGCCGATACTTCCCTTGAATCCGTCTTTGCGACTGGCCATCTGGTTTCCTCTCCGGATAATTGAATCGGTCTTGCGGGTCATGCCCCGCCGAGCCAGATCTTGCTGTAGCGGCGCTCCGCCAGTTCGCGCATCAGCCGCACCAGCGGCGCTTCGAACTCATAGGTGGTTTTCATCGGGCCGGCGGCCAGCATCTCGCCGACCTGGTTGCCGGCGTACATGAAGCGCAGCACGCGCTCGTCGTCGCTCATGTTGGGATGCTGGGCGCGCAGCTTGTGCAGCGCCGGCGCCAGCGGTTCGGATTTGAGCGCAATGCGTTGTGAACCGTTCTCGACAATTTTGTCCATCACCGCCGGATCGACCGGCGACAATAGTTTGCCGTAATAGCCCAGCGCATATTTCTTCACCTCGTCCGGCACGATCTTGTAGCGCTCGCCGTGCAGCACATTCATCACCGCTTGGGTGCCGACGAACTGTGCGAAGGGCGTGATCAGGATCGGATAGCCGAGTTCCTTGCGCACCCGTGCGCATTCCTCCAGAACTTCCTGGTACTTGTGCGACATGCCCAGCTCCTGCAACTGAACCCGGAAGTTGGCCATCATGCCGCCCGGCAGCTGGTGCTCGTAATGGAAGGCGTCGTATTCCTGTACCTGGCCCAAGGGCTTGCCTTCCTGCTCGGCGACGCGGCGGAAGTGTTCTCCGACGCGCCCGATCAGTGCGTCGTCGAGATCGACCTTGTAGCCCAGCGCCCGCAAATTGCTGGCTATGTTCTGTATGGATGGCTGGGCATTGCCGTTTGCCAGCGGCGCAATCGAAGTGTGCACGGCGTCGGCGCCGGCCTGTATGCCTTCCAGGTACATCAGCGGCGCAATGCCGGTCATGCAGTGGCTATGCAATTCAAGCGGAATATTGCCCATCACCTGTTTCAGGGCCGGCACCAGCGTGCGGATCCGGTCCACCGTCAGCAAGCCGCCGGCGTCCTTGATCCAGATCGCATCGACCTTTCCGCGCTTGACCAGGTCGGTCACGGTCTTGACGTAGACCTCGTCGGTATGGACCGGCGACAGGCCATACGACACCGCACCGATGGCGCGCACCCCGAGCTTGCGGGCGGCGTTGATCGTGACCAGCATGTTGTCGACGTCATTCAAGCCGTCGAAGGTGCCGATCTCGCGAAAACCATTGGCCACCAGCCGCTCCACCCAGAGTTCGACAATGTCGTCCGGAATGAAATCGAAGCTCATGATGCTCTTGGAGCGGGTGAACGAACTCATCGGTGTCTTTTGCAGGCGGTCGCGCATCAGGCGCACTCGCTCCCACGGATTTTCTTTCAGGTAGCGCACGCAAACATCGAACTGGATGGTGCCGGCCAGGTCGATCCGCTCGAATCCGATGTTGTCCATCATGTCGGCCACCGGCAGCATGTGCGCCGTGGTCATCCGGGTGGCCCACAGGCACTGGTGCGCATCGCGCAGCGTGGTGTCCACCACGCCGATACTCTTTCCCTTGCCGTGCGTCGCTGTTGCGTCGCTGCTGCCTGCCTGCTGTTGCGCGTTGTTCAAGACATCCTCCGTTTTCTATCCTGTTGTGCTGTGTTGCTGGTGCGGCGCGCTTGCGCGCTCACGCTGTCGCCGCCTCGGTGCGGCTCGACAGGAAAGTTTCTTCCACCCAGCGTGTATTGACCCGGCCCTCGGCAAAATCGGCATGCCCGATCACCGCGCGGTGGAAGTCCACCGTGGTGGACACGCCGGTCACGACGAAGGCGTCGAGTGCGACCTGCAACCGTCGAATCGCATCCGTCCTGTCCGTTCCCAGCACGATCAGCTTGCCCAGCAGCGAGTCGTAGTACGGCGGCACCATATAGCCCTCGAAGCAATGGGTGTCGACCCGCACGCCTTCACCGGCGGGCAATTGCCATTGGCCGATACGCCCGGGCGACGGCGAGAAATTGCGTTGCGCATCTTCAGCGTTGATGCGGCACTCGATCGCATGCCCGGTGATCTGCATTTGCTCTTGGGTAAATGAAATCGGCTGGCCGGCGGCAATCCGGATCTGCTCGGCGACCAGGTCCTGGCCGGTGATCATTTCAGTGACCGGATGTTCGACCTGGATGCGGGTGTTCATCTCCAGGAAATAGGCTTGCTGCGTGTCTTCGTCATAGACGAACTCAACCGTGCCCGCGCCCTGGTAATTGACTTGCCGGGCCAGGCGCACGGCGTCGTCCGCCAGTTTGCGGCGCACCGAATCCGGTATGAAAGGCGAGGGCGCTTCTTCGATCAGTTTTTGGTGGCGGCGCTGGGTCGAGCAGTCGCGCTCACCCAGATGCACCACGTTGCCGTGCGAATCGCCCAGCACTTGTATTTCGATATGGCGCGCCCGCTCGATATACTTTTCCATATATACGGTGGCATCGCCAAAAGCGGCCAGGGCTTCGGCAGAAGCCGACTCCATGGCGTCGGCCAGTTCCGGCGCGGTACGCACCAGGCGCATGCCGCGACCACCGCCGCCGGCGCTGGCCTTGAACAGAAACGGGTAGCCGATACGCTGCGCATCCCGGCGCGCCACGTCGACATCGGTGACCTTGTCCGAACCTGGCACGCGGGCGACACCGGCGGCATCGGCCAGCCGCACCGCGGTCAGCTTGTCGCCCATCGACTCGATAGCCTCCGGCGATGGTCCGATGAAGACCAGCCCATTCTCGGCGCACAAGCGTGAAAAATGCGCGCGCTCCGACAGGAATCCATAGCCCGGATGCACCGCCTGGCAGCCCGTTGCCAGGGCTGCGGTGATCAGGATTTCCGGACGCAGGTAGCTGTCGCGCGAGGGCGCAGGCCCGATGCACACACTGCGCGTGGCGAGCTGTGCAGCCAGGCTGCCGCGGTCGGCTTCAGACACACCGACCACGGTTTCAATACCCAGCGACTTGCATGCGCGGATGATGCGCACCGCAATCTCGCCGCGGTTGGCGATATAAATCCGGTTGAACAGGGCAGGGGCAGTCACGGCTTAGCCCCCGTTGGTATCGATGACGATCAGCACCTGGTTGAACTCCACCAGGCAGGCGTTGCCGGCCTCTATGCGTACCACCGTGCCGGCGACGCCGGCCCGGATCGTATTGAACAGTTTCATGACTTCGATGACGCCGACGTTGTCGTCGGCCTTGACGCGCTGGCCGACTTCAACGAACGGTTTTTCGCCCGGTGAAGGCGCGTGATAGAAAGTACCCAGCATCGGCGAGTACACGCCGACCTGGCCGGGGGCCAGTGCGGCGCTTGCACCGTCCGCGGGTGCCGGTGCTGGTACGGCTGCTGCCGGGGCTGCGATCCGGACCGGCGCTGTAACGGGGGCGGCGATCGGTGCAGCTGCAAACGGGGCTGCTGCCGCAGCGCTGCGGCCCTTGCGCACATGCAGCCGCAAGCCGGCAAACACCAGCTCCACTTCTTCGAGCTGGTCGGCGCTGTTGAGTATTTCAACAATTTTTTGTACGTCGCTATGTGTCAGATCCATGTCGTGTTCTCCTAATCCTGGTGGCTGCGTTGCTTGAAGCGGTTGAAATCCGTTTGGGACACCTGCTACTGGCGGTGCGCCGGGCGCAAACTCCAATCAGGTGCGGTATTGCCTTTTCGTTTCATCGTGAGCGTGTCATTGCGCGGTCCAGCCGCCATCCACCAGCAGCGTGGTGCCGGTCACGAAACTCGATGCCTCCGACGCCAGGAACAGCATCGGTCCGATCAGCTCGCGCGGCAGGCCGAAACGGCCCATGGGCGTGACGTTGATGATGCGTGCACGCACCTCGTCCGGATGGGTGCGGGTAAGCGGTGTGTCGATGTAGCCCGGCGCAATGGCGTTCACACGTACGCCATGCGGCGCCATCTCCAGCGCGAACACGCGACTGAATGCGGCGATCGCCGCCTTGGCGGCCGCGTAGGGCGCGACCCCGGGTGCGGCAATCAGTCCCAGCATCGACGAAATGTTGATGATCGATCCGCTGCCGCGTTGCTGCATGTGTTCGGACAGATGCTTGCAGAACAGGAAGGTGCCGCGTACATGGACGTTATGCAGCGAGTCGAATTCGTCGACGCTGAACTGGCTGACCGGCTTGCGGATGTTGTGGCCGGCATTGTTGACCAGGATATCGACACGGCCGAAACCGGCCAGCGCCGCCATCACCGCGGCGCGCACATCGTCCTCGGCGCTGACATCGCCGCCCAGGCTCATGGTCTTGCGGCCGCTGCCAGCGGCGATTTCGTCGGCGCAGGCGCGGGCTTTGGCGGCGTCCTGGTCGACGATCACGATATCGGCGCCATTGCATGCCATGCCCCAGGCCATTGCCCGGCCCAAACCGGAGCCGGCGCCGGTCACCATGGCCACTTTGCCCGACAGGTCGTGTAGTTGCCGGACCTCGTTGGCGGGGGGTAGCATTGTCAAAGAATCGCTCATCTGTTTCACTTGGTCTGGTTGGGTTTGCTTGCTGGTTCTTGATTACAGGGTTTGCTGGCTGGCCTCTTTGCCGGACTTGCCCGGCCCCCGGCCGGCATCGGTGTCGGCGTCAATAAACCGCCCGCCCGCCGCTGACGTCGTAACAGGCGCCGGTCACGAACGCGGCCTGGTCCGACAGCAGGAAGTTGATGACATTGGCGACCTCGTCGGCACTGGCGGCGCGGCCCATCGGAATGCGGCTGATGGAGTCCTCCACGAACCAGGCGGGCATCGCGTTCTGCATGCCGGTTGAACTGATCAATGAAGGCGACACGCAATTGACCCGGATTCCCAGCGGCGCTAGTTCCTTCGCCCATGATTTCGTGAACCCAATCACGGCCGCTTTGGACGATGCATAAATTGACATGTTCTTCGGCCCGTCCTTGCCGGCGACCGAGGCCAGCGACACGATCGAGCCGGACTTGCGCTCCAGCATGTGACGCACCACCAGCCGGGTGGCGGTGAACACCGCCTTGACGTTGAGGTCGTACACCATGGCCACTTCTTCCGACGTCAGCTCCCACAAGGGCTTGATCGGGCCCAGCACGCCGGCGTTGTTGACCAGGTAATCGATGCGGCCGAAGCGCTCCATGGTCGCCGCCACCATTTGCTCCAGCGCGGCGTCGCTGCCGACATCCGTGCCCAGCGCCAGCGTCTGCACGCCCATCGCACCCAGCATCGTTGCCGCAGCCTGCGCTGCATTCAGGTCGCGGTCGGCGACCACGACGTCGATCCCGTCCTGGGCCAGCCTGGTGCAAATGGCCAGGCCGACTCCCGTTGCGCCGCCGGTTACGATCGCGACCCGTCCTCCCGCCAGGGATGCATCCTTGTCTTTCATGTTTTCTCCGAAGGTTAAGCTTCAGGCCAGGCGCGATGCGCCTGGCCGCTGCTGCCTGGCGTCAGGCTTTGCGTTTCTTCATGACGTCGGCGTACAGGCTGGTATCGAAATACTTGTCTGCATAAATGGCCTTCTCGATTGCGCCGATATTGACGTTGAACTGCGTGACCTGGTTGAGCCACTTGGCGGCGGTGCCGTCGGCGTACAGCTTTGCCCATTCTTGCGTCGAATAGAATTTCGCCGCGTTGTACATTTCGTCGACGTCATCCCGCTTGAGGTTGGCGTAGTAGGACTTGTGCAGGATATCCAGCGCTTCTTGCGGCTTGGCCATGATGTAGTCGTTGGCGATGGTCCAGGCCGAAATCACGCGGCGCAGCGCGTCCTTGTTCTTGTCATGGAAATCATTGCGAGCGGCCCAGCCGTCGACGATCCAGGCTTGCGGCATCTTGCCGGCGTCGAACAGCTTTTTGGCGGTCGGCATTTTTGCCTTGATCGCGGTGTTGAACGGTACCCATGTGGCGACGGCCGGCGCTGCCCCGGCGATGAAGGACGTGACGGCGTCGCCCATGCGTTGGTTGATGATCTCCACGTCCTTGGCGGAATCCAGTCCTACCGTCTTCAGGCCTTCATGCAGGCACAGGTGCGCGGTGGTGCCGCGGGTGGTGACGACCTTCTTGCCCTTGAGGTCGGCGATGGTGTTGATGCCGGCGCCGCCGTTGACCCAGACCTGGCCGACAGACTGCTCAATATTATTGAGCAGGAAGACCTTGCCCTGGTTGCGTGCAGGGAAGTTCGACAGTACGCCACCGGTCGTCAGCACGTCGAGGCTGCCGCCGATCATTGCCTGGAAAATCTCCACGCCCGAATTGAATTCACGCAGCTCGACCTCAAGCCCTTCTTTCTCGAAGGCGCCCAGATGCTTGGCGATCCACATATGGCCGTCCACGCTCAGTACGTGCAGGTAGCCGATGCGGATCTTGGTCTTTGGCTGGGCGATCACCAGGCCAGGCGCCAGGCCGCCGAATGCGACGGCGGAACCTAGTGCGGCGTTGAATTTGCGGCGATTGATATTGATCTTGTTCATGACGGTCTCCTCATATGGTTTTTTGGCCCTACACGCCTACGGATTGCAACTTCTGCTGTGCTGCGTACTGCTGCATTACCAGTTCATGGATTTCCTGCTGCAGGTTCACGAACTCGGGAGTCCTGAGCAATTCCGGGCGCCGAGGATACGGGAAGGGGACTTCGATGATGCGCTGGATACGCGTGGGCCTGGCCGTGGCCACCACGATGCGCGACGACAGGTACAGGGCTTCCTCGACCGAGTGCGTAATCAGCATCACGGTCTTGCCTTCTGTTTCCAGCGCATGCAACAGCAGGTCATGCATCGCGCTGCGGGTCTGCGCATCGAGCGCGCCGAAGGGCTCATCCATCAACAGGAATTCCGGCTTGACCGCATAGCTGCGCGCTAAGGCAACGCGCTGCTTCATGCCGCCGGAGAGGGTCTTCGGATAAGCCTTCTCAAAGCCCTTGAGTCCCATCATATTGATGTAGTGCGCGACCAGTTTTGCGCGCTCGTCCGACGGCAGGCGCTTTCTCTTGAGCGTCAGGCCGAACGCAATGTTTTCTTCCACCGTCAGCCACGGGAAAACACCGTAGTCCTGGAAGATCACGCCGCGTTCCGCATCCGGGCCGGTGATGGAACGTCCATCCAGCGTCACCGTGCCCTGATCCTGGTGCTGGAAGCCGGCGACGATATTGAGCAGTGTCGTCTTGCCGCAACCCGAGGGTCCGATGATGGAAATGAATTCGCCGTCATGGACTGTCAGCGACACATCGCTCAGTACCGTCAGGGGTCCGTGATCGGTCTTGAAGGTCTTGTTCAGGTGCTCGATGACGATGCGTGGCTTGCCGTTCATGATGTCATCCTGTCTTGCCAGCGGACGGCACGGGCCGTCACCATTCTCAAAATCGCGTCCATGAAGACGGCAATCGCGCCAATGCTGATGATCCCGACATAGACGGTGTCGATCTGAAAATAATTGGAGGCGTTCTGGATTACCGCACCCAGGCCCCGTTGGGCTGCAACCAGTTCCGACGCCACCAGCGTCGCCCAGGAAACGCCGAGCGCCACCCGCAACGCGGTCAGGATGTGCGGCACCGAAAGCGGCACGATCACGCGCCAGAAAATTTCGAAGTCGCTGGCGCCAAGGGTGCGGGCAACCCGGATGAATACCGGGTTGGTCTGCACGATCCCTTCATACATCACGATCACGCTGGCGAAAAACGCCGCGTAGAACAACATCACGGTCTTGGCCAGTTCATCGATGCCGAAGTACACGATGATCAGCGGGATCAGGGCAATGGGCGGCAGCGAGCGGAAGAAGTTGATCATCGGATCGACCAGGCGGCGCGCCGGTTTGTACCAGCCGAGCAGGAACGCCGCCGGGACTGCCGCCGTGATGCCAAGCGCCAGGCCGGAAAGCACCCTGCGGCAAGACACCAGCATGTCGATCCAGAGGTCATTGACCGTCATCAGCACCACGAATTTCTTTGCCACGACATGGGGCAAGGGGACCAGGGCTTCATTGACCAGGCCGGTCAGCGGTATCAGGTACCAGACCGTCAGGATCAATGTCCAGGGGAACAGCAGGTAGAGCACTTTTAATCCGAATCTCTTCATATCCTCACGGCCTGACACAGTGTGTTGAACGGATGCGCCAATTGCCGGCGCCGTCGAAAGGTACTGTCAAGAAAATTTGGGCGAAGAGATGTCTCCCTCTTTCTATGTCCCCGCTTTGTTTTTGCTGTGCTTGTTCTGAAAGCGGGCTCTGTTGTGAACGAACAATAAAGCAGATTTCCTGCTTGTTGCAGAATATTTCATGAAAAGTTTATGCAAGCGACGCATTCGCAAGCCTGGTCTGGCGACTGCTCCGCTTGATCCCGGTTCCAGAATGGGCGTGACGCCGTTCAAATGACAGTCAGGCTGCCCGTTTTTTTCTTCCCGCTTCCTATTTTTTACTATCTTGCGAGGGTGCAATAGCGTACATTGCATGCAGGTTGCCGTGCATATTCATGCAATATCTATGCAATAAAATTCCAAAGCTCACGAGGTAGCGCATGCCTTCTGCTCACCGCAAGAAAACCGGCGCCCGCGCCGCGACGCTCGGCGATGTGGCCATTGCCGCAGGCGTCTCGGCGTCGACCGCGTCGCGCGCACTGTCCGGCAATACGGCCATCAGCCTGGAAACGCGCGAAGCCGTCGAGGCGGCCGCCCGCCAGGTGGGATACCGGCTGCGCATACAAGGCGCCCGGGCGCGCAAGTCGGCCACCAAGATTGTCGGGGTGGTGGTTGGCGGGCTCGATAACTGGTTCATGCCCACGCTGCTTGAGCACTTGCACAATGCCTTTCGCGAATCGGGTTACCACATCACGCTGATCATCGACTCGATGAGCGAGTCGAGCAGCCTGCAAACGCTGCGCCCGCTGATCGACGGTTTCCTGGACGGACTCATCTTTGCCACTGCCAACCTGGATTCGCCGGTGGTCGCCGAGATCAAAAAGCGCGGCATTCCATTGGTGCTGGTGGTTCGTTCGGTCGATGAATCGGGGGTCGATACCGTCGTGGTCGACAACAAGCACGCCGCCGTCGAGGCGGCGCGCCACCTTTATGAATTGGGCCACCGCGACATCGGCATGGTGATGGGGCCGCGCAATACATCGACCACGCGCGACCGCAGTGCCGGCGCACTGGCCTGGCTGGAAGAAAATGGTATCCCGCGCAGCGACGTGCCGATTATTTTTGGCGACTACACGACTGAAAGCGGCTATTCCAATACGCTTTCGCTGCTGTCGCAGTCAAAGCGGCTAACTGCCATCATTGCCGGCAATGACACGATCGCGCTGGGCGTTTTGAGCGCAGCAAAGCGCAGCGGGATTGCGGTGCCGGAGCGCTTGTCCGTGATCAGTTTCGACGACATTCCGCTGGCCGGGTCGCCGTTGGTGTCGCTCACCACCATCCGGCAGCCGGTCGCTGTGATGGCGCGCACGGCGGCGCGACGGCTGCTCGAACTGATCCGCGACAGGAATTTCACGCCGGCGTCAATGGACGTCCTACCGATCCAGCTGATCCAGCGCGGGACGACTGGGAAAGCGCCACTGCGATAAGCAGGCCACCACTACCGCCGCCCATGGTCCGACCCGCCCCCAGACGTCCCGCATCATCATGGATCTGAAACAGTTGGCGTTCTTTGTACTGGCCGCGGAACTGGGCAGCCTTTCGCGTGCAGCGGCGGCGCTGGGCATCGCGCAATCTGCAATGAGCAGGAATGTGTCCGCACTGGAGAGTGAATTGAGCGGGCGGCTTTTTTACCGCACCGGGCGTGGCATGAGCCTGACGGAGCTGGGCGAAGAATTACTGCCCAAGGCGCGCCTTGTGCTGGGCGGGGCGCGGGGACTGGTCGACGACGCACAGGCGTTGATGAGCGCGCCGCGCGGCATCGTCAACATCGGACTGGTTCCGTCCGTATCCGAGGCATTGGTGGGGCGCTTGTTCAACCAGGTGCAGCAGCAGTTTCCGGCGATCCAGTTGCGCATACATGACGCTTACAGCGGCGATATCAATGAATGGCTGGCATCCGGCAAGATTGATATTGGCATCTCGAATATCTACCGAACCGGCGGCCGGCTCGACAATCCCCTGTTCGAAAGCAAGCTGCTGCTGGTGGCTCCGGCCGGCGATCCGCTGGCCACCTGGAGCTCGCTGAAGTTTGAAAGCGTGGTCCGGTTGCCGCTAGTCTTGCCGATCCGGCCCAACGCATTGCGCGGCGCGCTCGACGATGCCGCAAAACAGATCGGCATGTCGATAAAGCCACACCTGGAAGTCAGTTCATCCGTGGCGCTGAAATCGGCCATCATCCACAGCGGACTCTACAGCGTGATGCCTTTGCACCTGATCATCCAGGAAGTAAAGCGCGGCATCGTGGTGGCGGTCCCCATTACCAATCCGACGTTACCGCAGACCCTGTTCCTTTCGACCAACAAGAGTCATGCACTGTCGGTCGCGGCGCGGGCGATCCTGCGCATGTTGCCAACGGTGGTCAAGGACGCGCTGAAGGCACACCTGGCATAGCACGCGGGGAGGTTTGCGCCACCCGTGCGTTCGGCGCTGCTGCGCAGTGTCAGGCAGGGATTGGCTGCGCCGACGGTGCCTGGTCGCACCCTGCCGGCTGCCGCTGCGCCAGAGCCGGCGCCGCCAATTTTGCATCCTCGCGGATCATGTCGGCGGCTTTCTCGGCGATCATGATGGTGGTGGCATTGGTATTGCCCGAGATTAGCAAAGGCATGATCGACGCATCCACCACCCGCAGGCCGGTGGTGCCGTATACGCGCAGACGCACATCGACGACATCGTTTTCACCGGGCCCCATCGAACAAGTTCCGACCGGGTGGAAGATGGTCTGCCCGTTGGCGCGCACGAAGTCGAGCAACTGTTCATCGGACTGCACCCCAGAACCGGGCCGGTATTCCTCCGCGACCCATTTGGCCATCGGCGCGGCTCTCATCAGCTGTCGCGTCAGCTTGGCCCCGGCGAGCATGACGTCGCGGTCATGCTGCTCGCTCAGGTAGTTTGCTGTAATCGCCGGCGCTTGCGCCGGATCGCCGGACTTGATGCGCACATGTCCGCGGCTCTTTGGCCTGAGCTGGCACATCGACACGGTAAAGCCGGAAAAATCGTGAGGCTTGCCGGCGGCGACATCCGCACTGACGGTGCCGAAGTGGAACTGTATGTCAGGTGTCGCCGAACTCGGTAATGCGCGCGTGAACATGCCGCACAACTGAATGCCGGCGGCAACCGGGCCGCGCTGGAACAACAGCCAATCCAGGCCCATCTTCATGCGCCCCCAAAGCGTGCGCAGGGCGTCATTGGTCGTCACCGGCTGGGTGCATTTGTAGATCAGTCGGATTTGCAGATGGTCCTGCAGATTTTCGCCAACGCCAGGCGACTGTACCACCTGCGCAATTCCATGTTTGGCCAACAGGCTGCGTTCACCGACGCCCGATAGTTGCAGCAATTGCGGCGATTGCACGGCGCCGGCGCACAGCAAGACTTCGCGCCTGGCCCTGACCGTCACCACCTGTCCACGCTGGCCATACTCGACGCCGACGGCGCGCGTGCCTTCGAACAGGATCCGACTTGCCTGCGCCTCGGTTTCGATCTTCAAATTTTTGCGGCCCCGTGCCTGTCTCAGGTAGGTACTGGCCGTCGAGGTGCGCAATCCGCGGTGCGTGGTGACCTGGAAATAGCCGCTGCCTTCTTGCGTCGCGCCGTTGAAGTCCTGATTGCGCGGAATACCCAGCGTGAGACCGGCATCGATGAACGCCTCGACCAACGGATTTTTGGTGGTAATGCTGGAGATGCGCAGGGGGCCCTTGTCGCCATGCCATGGATCAGCGCCGCGCTGGTTGTTTTCCGATTTGATGAAATAGGGCAGCACATCCTTGTTGCTCCAGCCAGTGTTACCCAGCCTGGCCCAGGCGTCATAATCCTCGGCTTGGCCGCGGATGAAGACCAAGCCATTGATCGAACTCGAACCGCCTAGCACGCGGCCGCGTGGCCAGTACATTTTCCGGCCCTGCATCTGGGCTTCCGGCTCGGTATGGAATTGCCAGTTGTAGACCGGATGGAACATGGTCTTGGCATAACCGATCGGTATGTGGATCCAGAAGTAGCTGTCGGGCGGGCCGGCTTCCAGCAACAACACCGAGAATTTGCCGTCTTCGCTCAGCCGGTTGGCCAGTACGCAACCGGCCGAACCCGCGCCCACGATAACGTAATCATAGCTTGCACTCACGGCATGCTCCTCTGTTGTATTAGTTATTTTCCGCCAGGCTTGCCATGCGACGGCGCCCCGGTGTGTCATTTGTCGCACCGATTATCTGCAAACCGTCGGGGATAAGGAACAGGCAATCCTGATAAAGCAGAATTGCGATTTCAAGATACCGGGAAGTCAGCAAACAAGCCAGCCGCTCAGGGGGCCTGGTCTTGCGCGCAGGAGCCGGTGGTTCGGTCCTGTACCGGGTCACCGGGGCCTCCTGCCCGTCGCCGCTTGAATTTGTAACGCACCCAAGAATCGCCTCGTCACACTTGTCTAAAATGCTACCAAAATTGTTAAAATACTAACTTATTCGGGAGCATGATCATGAAAGTAGGTATCAATGGCATGGGGCGCCTTGGCCAAACGGTACTACGCGCCGCAATGGGTGCTGTGCAGCGAGCTGCAGATGACCCGCGACGTGACAATCGCCTGGATATCGTGCATTTGAACGACTTCAGGGGCAATACGGCGACGCTGGCGCAGCGATTGAAGTCCGACAGCATCCACGGCGCCTGGTCAGCGGATGTCGAGGCGATCGACAACAGCCAACTCCGCATTGGCGATCGCCTGCTGCGCTTCACATCCAATGCGGCGCCGGCTGACATTCCCTGGCATGAGCTTGGCGTGGAGCTGGTGATTGAATGCTCCGGCAAGTTCCTGGCCGCTGGCGCCGTCCAGGGGCACCTGTACCGCGGCGTCAAGCGGGTGATTGTCGCTGCGGGCATCGACGCCTGCGGCGTGGTCAACCTGATGATGGGAATTAACGAGCAATGTTACGACCCGGCGCGGCATGCCGTGGTGGCGGCAGGGTGCAGCGTCACCAATTGTCTGGCGCCGATCATCAAGGTCGTACATGAGGCCATCGGCATACGCCATGGCCAGATCATCACCATTCATGATCCGACCCATGCCAGCCTTGGTATGGCGACGCAGGATGGCGAACACGCTCCGGCCCGCTCTGTTTTATCGAGCCTGCGCGGGGCGACCAACGACAGCGGGGCGGGCCACCTGGCTGCCAGTGGCAACACAGTGGCCGTGCCGGATGCCGACCTGCGCCTGTCCCCGGCAGCGGCCCGGGGACAGGCGCAGGTCGCGAACGACAATGAAACGTCCATCGCGCTGGTCTACCCCGAACTCAGGGGCAAGATCAGCGGCCGTGCGGTGCAGGTGCCCGTGCTGCATGCGGCGCTGACCGATTGCACATTCGAATTGCGGCGTGTCAGCTCGGCCGAGGAGGTCAACGTACTGTTTGCGCAAGCGGCACGCAGCGCGCTGCCAGGCATACTCGACTACCAACCGGGTTCGCGGCCCGGTGGCGAATACGCGCGCGATACCCGCAGTTGCATCATCGACGGGCCTGCGACCCTGGTGACGGATGGCACGCTGCTCAAGGTCTTCGCCTGGCACGGCAATGAAATGGGCTACGCCTGTCGCCTGGTGGACCTGGCCACTCATATGCGCGGCGTCGGCATCTGAGTCGCTGCATCGTGCGAGCTGATAATGCACTGGACACCATGCAGCTTGTTCTGTAATTTGTTCACCACCGTCCGGGCCGCATCCGCAACAATTTGCGGACCTGCTGGCCGATGCGCCGCAGCACAGAATCTGAAGAATACGAGCTTGTTCGTGTAGTCGAATCCCCCGGCAAGTCCTTTTGCCGGGTGCATGGTTTTCCCTTTTGATTCATTTCTGATTCATTTAAGGAGATTCCCTTGATTTCGTTCTTCAAGCTGCTGCGTTACGCAATTCTGGGCACCCTGGCAAGTGCTCCTGTCGCCCAGGCCCAAACTGATTATCCCAACCGGCCGGTCCGGGTGCTGGTCGGCTTCCCGGCCGGTGGTGCTGTCGATGGCGCTGCCCGCATCATGGCCGCAGAACTGCAAAAGGCCTATGGACAGTCCTTCGTCGTCGACAACCGTCCCGGTGTCGGCGGCATGCTCGCCGCCCAGGAAGCCGCGCGCGGCGCACCGGATGGCTACACCCTGCTGGTCGGCTCGGCCGGCCCGCTTACTGTGAGCCCCAGCATCTTCAAATCGCGCGGATTCGATCCGCGCGTGTCGCTCGATCCGATCATCTGGTTCGTCAATACGCCCGGCATCCTGGTGGTGCGAAAGGACCTGAAGGCGAACAACATCAAGGAGCTGGTCGCACTGTCCAAGACCACCACGCTCAACATGGCGTCGGCGGGCAGCGGCAGCGTACTGCACCTGATGGGGGAGTTTTTCCAGGAGCGGGTGGGCGTGAAATGGACCCACATTCCGTACAAGGGAAGCCCGCCGGCATTGCAGGACATGCTGGGCGGTCGGGTCGACGTCATGCTCGACGTCGTGCCGACCACGGCGGCGCTGGTCAAGTCCGGCCAGTTGCGCGCGCTTGCCATCACCACCAAGAACCGGTCGAGCCAGTTGCCGGACGTGCCGACCGTTGCCGAAGAAGGGTATGACGGCGTTGACATGGGTTCCTGGATGGCGCTGCTGGCACCCAAGGGAACGCCGCAGCCGATCATCCAGCGCATGAACCAGATCCTCAATGACTCCATCAAGAATCCCGAGATCAGGGCGCGCGTGGCAGCCGGTGGCGGCGAGCTCGTTGGCGGCACGCCGCAGGACCTGACTGACCGGATCAATACGGAACTGCCAAGGTGGGCGGCGGTGATCGAGCGCAACAAGCTGGCCCAGGATTGATGGTCGGGGCGCGATGGTGTCGTCGTTCTCTGGTCGGGACTACGACGTCATTAACGGGTTCACCATGTGTACGGATTACCATGTGATCGTACTACTGGGGCCGCCCCGGGTCTGATCCGGGGTGGCGAGCACGCCTAGCGTCCCTTCCAGTGCACCACCGCCGTCTCCATTGCAGACAAGCTCCAGTTCAATATCAGTCCAATCAAACCAATCAAGCCGATGCCGATGAAAACGACCGGGATCTGGAATAACTGTGCCGCGTCGGAAATCATGAAGCCCAGGCCTTTTTGTGCGCCGACCAGTTCGGCTGCTACCACCACGGCCCAGCTAAGCGCCATCGCCACCTTCAGTCCGGTGAAGATTTGCGGCAGTGCGGCGGGCATGACGATCTTGTAGAACTGCTGCCACGACGATAGTCCCAGCGACTTTGCCGCCCTGATATAAGCGATCGGCACATGGCTGGCGCCGGCATGCGCATTGACATGCGCGTAGTTGAACGCCGTGAAGAAAATCAGGACGACTTTGCCGACTTCGCCCAGGCCGAAATACAGCACTGCCATTGGAATGAAGGCAATCGGCGGGATTGGCCGGACAAATGCCATGATCGGCGATACCGAGGCATCGACGACGCGGTTATAGCCGCTGATTAGGCCTGTCGGTATACCCAGCAGCACACCGAGCAGGAAGCCGGTGAGTGCGCGGAACAGGCTGATGCCGATATGGGCCTGGATCGACGACCTTTGGTAGCCATTAACGATCAGGTCCCCCGCCACGTTGAACAGCGATTGGGGTGAGGGCAGGTAAGTCGGACTGACCATGCCCATGTTGGTTACCAGCGTCCAGATCACCAGCAGCATCACCACTGCGGAGATTGAAATCCAGATCTTGGGCACGTCGGACAGACCCTTGTTGTTCGTCATCGCGAGTTTCTCTTTGCTGTTGAATCAACCAAATGGCGCCTGCTTGCGCAGACGCCATGCTTTGTTGCCGTTGCCTGTCGTTGCCGCTACTACTTCGTCGCGCTCTTGGCGTCGACGTACTTGCGCAGGTAACTGGAATCGATCGCTTTATGGATATCGGCGAACGACAGCGGTGCGGGAATGGTGCCGCCTTCGTGCAACATCTGTGAAGCAGTATGCAGTTGCTGGGCTAGGCCGCCTTCTTTGGAGGTTAGCGAGAACCGGCTGTTCGGATCGAGCTGTTGCTCGAAGGTCGGCAGCTTGTCGCAGCAGTGACGCTCATAGAACTGCTTGGCCACGGGCTCGCTGAGCTTCATGTACTTTTGTAGCGCATCGATGGCCAGCTTCGGGTTTTTCCGGACCATCTCCATGGTCTCGGCCTGTACCTGCAGCAATCGGATCGCTGCATCCGGATTTTTTTCCAGATAGGCCGGACGAAACGCGTTCAAGCTCGGGCATACACTGCCGTAGTCAGCATCCCAGCTGACGACTTTCACGCCGGCTGGCTGCACCATGGTCCAGGGCGCCCAGCCAACGGCGGCGTCGATCGAACCGCCAGTAAAGGCGTTAGCAAACAATGGTGGCGCCAGGTTGATGACGTTAAGCTTGGCATAATCCACGCCGGCTGCTTTGGCGATCAGGCGCAGCGACACTTGCGAGCAGGTACCGTTGGCAGCAGCAATGGCCTTCGCCTTGATGATGTCCTTGTAGTCGCGTATGCCGCTCTTGGACGTGACCATCAAGCCTTCGCCCTGGGCATTGTCAAGCTCCCACGACACGACCTTCAGCGGAATGTTCTGGCCAATGGCAAACACGATCGCCAGGCCGGTGACGACCTGGTCGATGCTGCCGCTCTTCAATGCCGCCAGCAACGGCGCGCCACTGGTGAACCAGTGAAAGGATGGATCCAGCCCATGCTTCTGGTAAATGCCCAGGTCATTTGCCAGGTAGGTGTTCCAGTAGCCGGCACTGGGACCGCCAATATTTATCTTGATCAGGTCTTTTTTGGCGGCGGACTGTGCCGTCGCCGTTTGTGCTGCGCCAGCGCTGATCAACAGCGCGCTCATTGCAACGGCCAGTACTTTTTGAAAACCCATGTCATCCTCCAATTTGCGTATTCACTCACGCCGGGCGGTGTCCATTTTCCGGATCTGTCGCCCGCCATCCTTCGGTGTTGCTTGCACCCGTTTGCGCCTGATTTCTTCTTGAGATCGATGCATGTCCGAGCCTTCACCAGTACTCCAAAGACTAGTGGCATCACAGCCGACATGCCAATGCATAATTCGCGGCGCATCCATGCAGTGGCTGCAATCGTCACACCAGCTTCCGGATCGCCTCAGACTGCGACAGGGGCCTTGATGCCGGGGTGCGGGTCGTAATCGACCAGGGTGAAATCTTCATACTGGAAAGCGAACAGGTCGTCGACGTCCCGATTGAGCATCATGGTCGGGAACGGGCGCGGCTGTCGCTGTAACTGCTCCTTGACTTGATCGACATGATTTAAATAGATATGCGCGTCGCCCAAGGCATGGATGAACTCGCCCGGCATCAATCCGCTGACTTGCGCCAGCATCAGCGTGAACAAGGCATAGCAAGCGATATTGAATGGCACCCCTAGGAACATGTCGCCGCTACGCTGGTAGAGCTGGCACGACAAGCGGCCATGCGCGACATAGAACTGGAACAATGCATGGCAGGGCGGCAGCGCCATGCCAGCGATTTCCGCTGGGTTCCAAGCAACCACGATATGGCGCCGTGAATCCGGATCCTTGCGCAACGACTCCACCAGGCCGGCAATCTGGTCGATTTCCCGTCCGTCCGGGCCAACCCATCGGCGCCATTGCTTGCCATAGACCGGACCAAGCTCGCCGTCGGGGGCAGCCCATTCGTCCCAAATGCTCACGCCCCGCTCTTGCAGCCACTTGACGTTGGTATCGCCGCGCAAAAACCAGAGCAGTTCAACGATGATCGACTTCAGGTGCAGCTTCTTGGTGGTCAGCAGCGGAAAGGCCGACGTCAGAGGAAAGCGCATCTGCATGCCGAACGTGGACAAGGTGCCGGTGCCGGTGCGATCCATTTTGCGTGCGCCGTTATGCAGTACGTGTGCCAATTGATCCAGGTATTGTTGCTCGGCAGGATTAGGGCTCATCAGTGATCCGCAGTTTTGGCAGTGGCCTTGTTCAGGCTGACTTGTCCGGGGCCGCCCAGCTCCCCGACCTCGGCGCGCAGCGCGGTGAGCAGCTGCTTTTGCAGTTCGACGAAGCGCGGACTACTGATAAAGTCCTGCGTGCGCGGCTTTTTCTCGTCAATCTCGACTGACAACTTGACCCGGCCGGGGCGACGGCTCATCAGCAGCACGCGGTCAGAAACGAACACAGCCTCAGCGACATCATGCGTAATGAAAATGATGGTGGGTTTGTATTCTTGCCATAGCTGCAGCACCAGCTCCTGCATCATCAGCCGGGTCTGCGAATCGAGTGCACCGAAAGGCTCGTCCATCAGCAGCACCTCGGGTCCGGAAATCAGCGCGCGCGCGATCTGCACGCGCTGTTGCATGCCACCTGACAACTGGTAAGGGTAGTGATTCTCGAAGCCGGTCAGCCGCACTGCTGCAATTAATTGTTCAGCGCGGCGCAGGTATTCATCTCGTGGCATGCCGCGGCTTTTTACGCCAAGTACGATATTTTCCAGACAGCTCAACCATGGAAACAATGCAGCCTGCTGGAACACGACCGCCCGCTCCGGGCCGGGACCGGTGACCGGCTTGCCGTCCAGCAGCACCGCCCCGGTACTGGGGAATTCAAACCCGGCGATCATGTTCATCGCAGTGGATTTGCCGCAGCCGGTGGGGCCAAGGATGCTGACGATTTCTGCGGCCTTGATGGTGACATCGAACGACTCCACCGCCACCATGCTCGCAGCCTTGCTGCCATAGGTCTTTGAAACGCCCGAAAATACGACTTTATCTGCGCTCTGGCCCGACAACGGCACTGCACGCATCGGTACCACGCCGCTATGGCTACTAATTGCACTCATCTGCGCTCCTCCAATTCTTTATAGGTTTTTGCTTGCTCAATCGGTGTCTCCCGATTTATTGAACTACGCGAGCAGAATTTGATTCATTATGTCCGAAGGGGACAAAAAAACTACAGAAAAAATGGCAAATATCAGAAGGCTTCGCCACGTCGTTGCACTTGGCAAATTCGGTTCTTTCGCGCTCGCCGCGGACTCCGTACATCTCAGCCAACCGGCATTCAGTCGCAGCATCCAGTCGATTGAAGACGAATACGGCGTGCCGCTCTTCGTGCGCGGCAGCCGCAAGGTCCAGCCAACGCCGTATGGAAAAATTGTCATCGCGCGCGCTGAGAAGATCCTGCAGGAAGTCAATGGCTTGAAGCGCGACGTCGACTTGATGAAAGCGCACGAATTCGGCGAAGTATTGGTTGGCATGGGGCCGATCCCGGCAGCCGTATTGCTGATCCCGGTCATCTCGCGCCTGGCAAAACAACATCCGCAAATCCATACCAAGGTCGAGATCACGCACTCGCGCAACCTGCTCAAACTACTCAATGCCGAAGCACTCGATTTCTTCATCGCCGACATCCGTGAACTTAATGCCGGCGACCGCCTCGATATTGTGCCCTTGCCCAAACTGGGCCTGAGCTGTTTCTGCCGGGTCGACCATCCCCTGTTGTCGCAACCGGTGGTAACGGCCCATGACTTGCTGAAATTTCCGCTGGCGTCGTTCCGCTTCCCTGACCAATCGATCGTCGAGCTCATCACATCGCTGGGATATACCGGCGATCCGCGTTTGCTGTGGACTGTGGAATGCGACAACTTGCTGGTGCTGGCGCATATCGCCTCCACCAGTGATGTCATCACCCTCGGTCCCGAGCAAGCTTTGCGTGCGCAGAAAAAAGACAAGAGCCTGGTCGAGTTGACGCTGGACCAGCCACTTGGCGTGCGCACCCACTTTGGCATCGTCACATTGCGCGACCGCATGCAGTCTCCAGCGGCCGAATTGTTCCTGCAATATGCCGTCGAACAACTGGAATCCGGCATGAGCCCGCTGAATAAGGGCAGTGCGCGCAAGGCTTGAGCGGGCGGCATCCTGCGTTACCCGGAATTGCGCATGCGCTGCACCGCGCGAATCGATGGGTCGACATTTGCGTGGGCCACGCCAACGTCTTCAATTGCCTTCGCCAACGGGGGCGTGCTTGTCGCGCCCGTCGTTACCGGTGTCGTTGCGCTGGTACTTGCGCTTTTCTTTGCGGCCGTCGTCTTTACCCGCCGCACCAGCGGCACGGCACCACTGAATTCGTTGATCCATGATGACGTGTTGCGCGTGCCTTGGACCGCCGGCACCAGTACTTCTTCCAGCTCAGCCAGCTTGCCGAGTGCTTTGGCGATGCGGTACTTGCCGTTGTGGATGCATTCGCGATCCTTGAACTCGCAGACGTTGTCATCGGTGCCACTGCACGGTCCGTTGGCCAGGCCTTTCGGGCAGGTTTCGGGGCACTTGTACATCAGGTATTCAATCCGGCAAAAGCCACAACTCTCGCATCCCAGCAGCGGCGCCTTGATGCTGTGCTCCAGCTTGAGCGTGATGGCATGCCCGAGCTTGCTGGTGCCCATGACGCGCATCAGGGGCTTCATGACTGCAGCGCCGGTCGAACCCTTCTTGAATGCCAGGTCGTGCACGGTAGACATCTTCCTGTACTGCCGCATCTCCTCTTCACCCGGCTGTGCATCGCCGATCCGGGGGAGCGCATCCAGGCTGCCGGGCGAAGGGCGCGTCGTGCCGAACAGATAGATTCCGCCCGGGGGTGAAAAAATCACTTCGCGGCCGTCCTGCAAACGGTGTGCGTCGCGCCATGCGTCGTTCCAGTCGAGCCGGCTGCGGACGGTTTTTTCGAGGTCGTCGACCAGTTCGATTACTTGGCAAAGCGTCTCATATTCGTCCACGCCACTTAGTTGCACGCCGGCGTATCCCATCAGTTTCACGCCGATTACCTGCAGTGCCAGGCGGTGGAAATAATGCTGTTGCGCCAGTGGCTTGCCCAGCGCATGTTCCTCGCTGATCTTATTAAACAAATCATCGCTCATGTGCACGCCAGGCAGGCGACGCCCATGTATGCCGCGCGCCCAACCCATGGAAGGCAGCAACAGGTTCGCGACCAAGGGTATGGTGAATCCCCGCGCATTGCAATACCAGGCCAGTTCCTCGAACTTACGCATGTCCCAGCCGCAGTTGGTGATCAGGTAACTGGCGCCGGCGTTGATTTTCTTGGCCATTTTCAGGTACTGGTTGGCCAACTCCTCTTCCCGATATTTGAATGGCGACACTGCAGCCGCAATCAGCGCGCCGGGTTCCATATGTCGCACATCTGACACCGCCACCACTGAATCGTGATACCGGATGCGGTCGGGTCGGGCCTCATCCGGCAAGCGGTCGCCGCTCACCAACAGCATGTTGGTCAAACCCGCATCCAGCGCGCGGCGGTACACCGCATTGGCCTGGGCCGGGTCGCGGCCTTTGCCGGCCAGGTGCAGCAAGGGAATCTTCCCGCTGGCTTCAAGCACGATGCGGCCGCATTCCACGGTGTCCACGCAATCGCGGCCCTTTACCCGGTCGCCGATATTGATGCCGCGAATGCGCGGGTCGCGACCAACAAGTTCCGCATTGCGCACCAGCGCCAGCAGCGCGCTCGGGCCTTCGCTCTGCAGGGCAGGAACGTGCTCCAGCGTATAGAGGAACTCTCCGATCTCCAGCGCTTGCCGGATTCCGTTTTGATGAGACATAGACTTGTCCGCCAGGTTGCTGTTAATGGGCTTCGACCAGTTGCAGGAAGCGTGTGTGCTCCGCCTCGGCCATGTGTTGCGTGAACTCAGGTCCCGGGTATTGGCGCGACAGCACCTGTTCTTTATAGGTGCGCAAACCGTCGGCAATCACGGGCCGGATATCGACGAAGACCTTGGCATGCGGTGGACGCGGAAACGCGCTGTAGCCAATCGCATCCCCGGTGCCGATATAGATGCCATCCGGCGACGGTCCGGCGCTCACGCTGATGATCGGGACCGGCAGCGTGCTGGCGAGGAAGTGTGTGATCTCCACTGGCACGTATTCGAGGATGATGGCAAATGCGCCAGCGTCAACGAATGCGCGCGTGTCGTCCACGATCCTCGCTGCTTCCACGGCGGTCCTTCCCTTGGTGCCGTAACCGCTTTGCTCCAGTTTGCGCGAGGCCTGCATACCCATGTGTCCGACCACGGGAATGCCGGCCGCAACAATGGCAGCGACATGTTTTGCCGTATGCCGGTTGCCTTCGCACTTGACGGCGTCGGCGCCGCCTTCGCTGATCAGTCGCCCTGCGTTGCGCACCGCATCCGCGGTGCTGTAGTGGTAAGTCATGTACGGCATGTGAGCAATGATCATGCCGTACTTCGCTACGCGGCTAACCGCCTGGGTGAGGATCAACTGTTCGTCAAAACACACCGTCATCGGCGTGGCATGACCGAGCAGCGACATCGGCCCGGCGTTGCCGTTGATCAGGAAGTCGAATCCGATTTCGTCGGCAATGGCAGCCAGCGGCGAGTCATAGGCGGCGATGCAGACCACCGGCTCGCCGCGCTGCTTCTTGGCGAGGATGTCACGGACCGTCGTCTTGCGGCGCTTGGGTATTGGTGTCATGTCATCCCCTCCATGTCTGGTCGTTGACATTGCAGCCGGGTCTAGCGGACTAGGGTCAAGAACTTTTCGTGCTCCACTTCCGTCATGTGTTGGGTGAAGTGCTCGTTCGGGTAGCTGCGGTCGAGCACCTGCTTCTTGTAATCGGACAGACCTTGCTGGATCAGCGGACGAACATCCACGAACGAGGCTTCATTTTTCGGGCGCGGGAAGGCGCTGTAGCCGACGGCGTCACCGCTGATCAGGTAGATGCCGTCCGGTGACGGCCCTGCACCGACGCTGATGACCGGCACCGGCAGCGTGCGCGCCAGGTATTCGGTGATCTCGACCGGTACATATTCCAAAATCATGGCAAAGATGCCGGCGTCGACGAAGGCGCGTGCATCTTCCACGATTTTCGCGGCCTCGTCTGCGCTGCGACCTTTGAAGCCAAAGCCGCTTTGTTCCAGCTTGCGCGACGCCTGCATGCCCATATGTCCCATCACAGGCACACCTGCGCGCACGATTTCAGCAACGTTGACTGCAGTGTGTTTGTTGCCTTCGCACTTAACAGCATCGGCGCCGCCTTCGCTGATGAACCGCGCCGCATTGCGAATCGCTTCTTCTGCCGTGCCGTTATAGGTCATGTAAGGCATATGGCCGATCACCATGCCGTACTTGGCAACCCGGCTTACGGCCTGGGTCAGGATGAGCTGCTCTTCATAACGCACCGTCAGCGGCGTCGGGTGTCCCAATAGCGACATGGGTCCGGCATTGCCGTTGATCAGCAGGTCGAATCCGATTTCGTCGGCGATCGCTGCCATCGGTGAATCATAGACGCCAATGGCGACAATCATTTCCTTGTTTTGCTTCTTTTGCAGTAACTGCTTGATCGTGACTTTCTTGCGTTTGGTTTCGCTCATTTTGTTTTCTCCAACAGTGAGTGCGTATTCGGACTTACAACCCGAAGTGCAGACTAGCACCGGGCTTTCGCAAGCTCCAATGCAATGTATTGAGTGTTTCCATGCAGTGCGCGCAAAGAGCGCGGCGATGTGGCTTGCAATGCGCTTCTTGCATTGACTTGCCCAGCAGATTGCATTGGCCGTGGCGCAATGCCGCTGCTACTCTGGCCTTCGAAAAGTGCACACAGGCAGACTCTGATGCAAGTAAGCGATCCGGCAGCAGAAGACACCGATATCAAACGAACAGGAAGTATTTCGAATGGCCGACAACAGCGTGAACAGCAGGAAGCCCGTTACACCGAATGCGATCCGCAGCCGCAAGAACGGATCGGCGCCGGTGACGATGGTGTCTGCCTATGACTATCCGTTCGCGCGCTTTGCAGACGAAGCGGGCATCGACATAATTTTTGTCAGTGACGCGCTGGCCAGTGTCGGCCTGGGCCGCTCCGGCACGCAGTCCGTGACGGTGGACGAAATGGTCTATCACACCAAGGCCGTGCGTGCCGGCGCAGGCAACAGTATGGTGCTGGCGTCACTGCCCCACCTGTCTTACACCACGCCACGCGAGGCGATTGCCAACGCCAGTCGGTTGATTAAGGAGGGTGGCGCCTGTGCGGTGGAAATAGAAGGTTGCGCGGACCTGGCGCCGACCGTACATGCGCTCACCGACGCCGGTATTGCCGTAATGGCGCACGTCGGGCTGACCAAGAAGATTGCGGGTCGTACAGGCAGCTATCGCACTCAGGGGCTGGACGCCGATTCGGCGCTGACCGTGATTGAAGATGCGCTGGCGCTGTCAGAAGCCGGCCCGTTCGCATTGCTGCTCGAATGTGTTCCCGACCGGATTGCGGCCGTGGTCACGCAGTTGGTGCCGCAGCCGACGATCGGCATTGGCGCGGGCCCATGGTGTGATGGCCAGGGCCTGGTTTCGCAAGACATGCTTGGCCTGTTTGACAAATTCTTGCCGCGCTTCGTGCAGCAATTCGCCCAGCTCGGCCTTGCAGCGACGGATGCCTTCATGGCTTTCAAGGACCACGTAGCGCAACGACAATTTCCCGGCACGGCGCACACCACGGCGGTGGCAGATGAGGTGCTGTTGGAAATGTTGCAGAGACTGCGGCACCGGGACGTCAACGTTTCAAACGGATAGGCGAAGGCAGCAAGCGCCAACTAAAAGTGTCAGGCAACACCAGCAGCACCAGCAACGCCGCAACACCGCAGTAACGCAGCACGGGAGATCCGCGCTCTTAATCAAAGCACTCAAACCAAGATGGAGTAGAAAATGGCAAATGACGGACACATTGCATTGGGCCTGGTAGAAACCAGGGGCCTGGTCGGATCGATCGAAGCTGCAGACGCCATGGTCAAGGCGGCCAACGTCGTATTGATCGGTAAAGAGCAGATCGGCGGCGGCTACGTCACGATCATGGTGCGCGGCGACGTTGGTGCAGTAAAGGCCGCAACCGATGCCGGTGCAGCAGCAGCCCAGCGCGTCGGCGAACTGGTCTCCGTGCACGTAATCCCGCGTCCGCATGGCGACCTCGATTTCATCCTGCCATCGCGTCCGGCAGAAACCACCGGCCGCGGCAAGTGAGTGTGCCATGAGTAACCCTGGCGCATCGAATATCCAGCTTCGGGCCTTCTTCTATATCGACCGGATGCAGCCCCAGTACGCTGCCTATTTCGGCACCACCACCAGCGGTGACATTCCGGTGGCCGGCATGGCGCAGTTGTATGTCGAGCTTGCCCCCGGCAATGAAGTGTTCCGTATTGTCGACATGGCGTTGAAGGCAACCGATGTGCGTCCTGGCGTGCAAATCGTGGAGCGTGAATTCGGCATGCTCGAAGTCCACTCCGAATCGCAGGAGTCGGTGCGGGAAGCCGGTCGCGTCATCCTTGAGCGACTCGGCATGAAGGAGGAGGACCGGATCCGGCCGAAAGTCGCATCGGTGCAGTTGATCACCAATGTCTCGCCCTACCAGGCGCAACTGATCAACCGCTCGCGGCGCGGCCACATGCTGGTGCCGGGTGAGGCGCTGTACGTGCTGGAAGTCACGCCCGCGGCCTATATCGACCTGGCAGCCAACGAAGCAGAAAAATCGGCCGATGTGCGGCTGATCCGCCTGCAGGACGTGGGCCGTTTCGGCAGGCTTTTCATGGCCGGAACCGAGTCGGATGTACGGGCAGCGCAACTGGCCTCCATCGATGCGATTGAAAGCCTTAACGGTGTCGACAAATAGCGTGCAACAACCAAGCGAGCAGTGCACCAGGCAAGGCCTGGCCAATAGCGCAGGCGAAAGGATTTTCCAATGCTGATATGCCGAATCGTCGGGACGGTAGTTTCCACCGTCAAGCAAGACAGCCTGCGCGGCAGCACGCTGCTGCTGGTGCAACGCGCTGACGCCAGCGGCGCGCAGTCGGGCGAGCCGTTCATCGCAGCCGACACCGTGGGCGCGGGAGAAGGGGAGCTTGTGATGGTGGCGACGGGCAGCGCCGCCCGCCAGGTCGCCAAGACGCGCGAGGCGCCGGTGGACGCGGCCATCATCGGCATCATCGATTCCGTCGCGCAATCCGGTGGCGCTATTTTCAGGAAGACCGGCTAGTGCGCATGGAGGCCGGTAACTGTTGCCTTGAATCCACCGTTACAAAACCTTGTTTGCCAATGAGAGGGACGTGTCGTGTCACAAGACCAGTTCGATAAAGACTTGAGGTCCATGCAGGATGCCCGCCGCCTGGTGGAGCGCTCGCGCATTGCTCAGCGGGAGTTCGCCAGCGCAAGCGCGGCGAAGGTGGATGCCGTCTGCGAGGCGATGGCAGAGGCAGCCTACCAGGCTGCTGCCAGCCTGGCCGTGATGGCGCATGAAGAAACCGGCTACGGCAATGCCGAACACAAGACGATCAAGAACCAGCACGCCTCGCGCGGGGTCTGGGAATCGATCCGCGAGATGCCTACGGTGGGCATCATCGAACGCGACGCGACACGCAAGATGGTCACTATGGCCGAGCCGGTTGGCGTGATTGCCGCATTGACTCCGACCACCAATCCGACCTCGACCGCCATTTACAAGGCAATGATTGCAGTCAAGGGGCGCAACAGCATCGTGATATCGCCGCATCCGTCGGCGGCCAAATGCACCGCTGAAGCCGTGCGCATCATCAGCGCCGCGGCGGAATGCGCCGGTGCGCCGGCCGGGCTGGTGTCATGCATGGAAGAAGTGTCGCTGGCCGGCACACAGGAATTGATCCGTCATTACGGCGTCAACCTGATTTTGGCCACCGGTGGCGGACCGATGGTGCGCGCTGCGCACAGCGTGGGCAAGCCGGCCTACGGCGTGGGGCCGGGCAATGTGCCGGCATGGGTCGATCGCTCGGCAGACCTGCGCAAGGCGGCGCAAGATTTGGTGGCCAGTAAATCGTTCGACTGCAGCCTGATCTGTGCAACGGAACAGTCCGTCGTCGCTGACGCCCAGATCGCGCCTGAGTTGCGCCGCTTGATGGAAGCAGAAGGTGCGCATTGGCTCAACGAACAGGAAGTGGCCCGCATGGGCGCGCTGTTGTTCCATCCCGATGGCGCCATGAATACAGCTTGGGTTGGCAAGAGCGCACGCGTGCTTGCGCAGGCCATCGATATGCGAGTCGCAGACACGACCAAAGTTTTGGTTGCGCCATTGGCCGGCATTGGCCGTGTCCATGCGCTGTCGCGCGAAAAGCTCACCACGGTGCTTGGATTTATTACTGCATCGACACCGGCCGAGGGGCTGGCATTGTGCCAGGCCATCCTGAAATTCGGCGGTGACGGCCACACTGCAGTGCTGCACAGCCGCAATGAAGAACAGGTCGAGAACATGGCGGCGCTGTTGCCGGCGTTTCGTATCGTCGTCAACTCCATGTCCACCTTGGGCAGTGTCGGGCGCACCTGCGGATTTTCGCCATCATTTACTCTTGGCACCGGCGGCATTGGCGGGGCCATCAGCGGCGACAACATTACCGCGACACACCTGATCAACCGCAAGCGCGTGGGTTGGGAAATTTCGCCTTGGTTGCCGGCCGTGCAAACCACACCGAATGCCGATGCCGAGTCCGCGCCGGACATCGACGACGTCGTCAGCCAGGTGCTGGCGCGGCTGCGGCAAAGCGGCGACAAGGCCTTTGCGCGATAAAGGAAACAACACACCATGGCGTATTTTCGACCCTCGGCCGACAAGGCTCGCACCGGCAAGCGCTTCCTCACCGTGCGTAACCTGGAAGACATGGCCGCGTCCGGCGTGCTGCAGGTCATCCACACGCCCGACCTGGTGATTACCGATGCGGCGCGCGAAGCAGCAAGCAGCCTGAATATCACGATCATCCACGAGCGCGACCAGAAGCGCGCCAGTGCCGCAGCGCTAGCCACTACGCCCGCACCGGCAAACCTGCCGGTGCACCGCGTGGCGGGACAGACCAGCGCAGCATCGACTTCGGTGTTGGCGTCTGCGCCAGCTCCGGCACCGGCCCGCCCGGCCATGCAGGGTGCTTCATCGGTCGTGCCCATGCCGTTAAAAAGTGCGCCTGCTGCCAGCAGCAACACCCAGCCGCTGGTACAGGAACTGGTGCGCGCGGTGCAGGCAACCTGGCAGCCGAGCAAACCCCGTCAGCGCCAGTTGCTGACTTGACCAGGAAAGCCATGACCATTCATTTTCAACGCCCGGCACGCAGCTTGCCTGCGCGCAAGGTGATTACCCGCTCCGACATCGACGAATTGCATGCGCGCGGCGACACGGTCTTGTGCCTGGCCGAGCGCAGCACCATTACAGATGAAGCGCGCGAACGCGCCCAGCAACTGCACATCAATGTGTCAACTGCTGCGCAAAGAAACGCCGCTGCCGTCGTGGTCAGGGCGGCCGCTTTGCCTGCATCGTCTGGTCCACCTGAATCGACAGCACCGCCTGTCAATGCCGCGGCGGCGGTGAGCGCCCCGGTCTCGGTAGGTTCGGGCAGCACCACTTATACTGCGCCAAACCGTAGTTCGGTCAGCCCGGAATTGATCGATGCGATCGTTGCTGTTCTGGCAAGCATGAAGGCGACGCCGACCGAAGAGGTCGTCAGGCGGGTTGCCGCGCAAGTCCTGGCGGCGCTGCATGGCAAGGGCAGTCGCTCGCACTGAAACAGCAAGGAGAGAACATGGAATGCATCCTGATACAAGATTTGCGGATACCGGTGTATATCGGCATTTACGCATCTGAACAGGGCCGGACCCAGACCGTATCGCTGGATCTCGAAATCGGCTTGCGGGACAATCAAATGTTCCAGTCAGATGACATTGACGACACGATCGACTATGCCGACGTCGTGCTGGCAGTGACTGCAATGGGCATCGAACGCCACTACAACCTGGTCGAGCATTTTGCCGATTGGGTGGCGGCTCTGATCACCGGCCGGTTCCGTGCACCGTGGGT
This sequence comes from Lacisediminimonas sp., assembly GCF_030645335.1. Taxonomy (GTDB): domain Bacteria; phylum Pseudomonadota; class Gammaproteobacteria; order Burkholderiales; family Burkholderiaceae_D; genus Lacisediminimonas. The sequence goes on from NZ_JAUSNH010000044.1 coordinate 35,813, forward strand.
GCGCATTCGCGTTGGCAAGGTCGACGTGATACCGAACGCGCGCTTTGTCGGCGTTTCCATCGAACGCTTTCCAGCCAATCGGCAAGAGGCGGAACGGCATCTGAAACCGATGCCGGCCGCTATGGATTCCTGATCGCATGGCGCAGCAGCCCGTACTAGCAAGCCGAGGACCGGCTGCGCTGGCGGGGCTGCTGCGCATCGAGGCAGCGCCCACGCCACCGCTCCCTGCGCCATGGATACGCAGGGAGCGCGCAACATGAGCCGCGCCACTTTGGCATCGTCCGCGCCACCCTCACCGACAATCGAGACCGCCTATAGCTGGTGGGTCGCTGCCGTCACGGTGTTGATTTCTTCGATCAGTTTTGGTGCGGTGACGTCCTCATCAATTCTGCTGCTGCCCATTGCGCGTAGCCTGGAAGTGGGCGTTGGTAGCTTGTCGCTGGTGCATGCCAGCGCCATGGCCGGGGCCGGCATTGGTAGCCTGGTGTTGGGGCGGCTGCTGGATCGATATGGTTTTTTTGGCATCGCGCTGATCGGTTCGTGCGCCACAGCGGCCGGGCTGTTGTTCGCCTCGGTCACCACCAGCTTGCCACTGCTGTGCCTGTCGTTCGGGATACTGGTTGGCGGCATTGGCCAGGGCACGTTTTTCAGTCCGCTGACGGCCAACCTCGCCCATTGGTTTGATCGTCATCGCGCCCTGGCTATTGCATTGGGGACCAGCGGCCAGGCGGTGGGGGGCTTGCTGCTGTCGCCGTTATTGCGACTGAGCGCGGAACAGTTTGGCTGGCGCACGGTGTTTGCCTGGTATGCGCTGTTGGGCGGCGCAAGCTTGTTGGCTGGTGCCCTCGTGTTCCGCCGCAAACCACCGGTGCCGATCCAAATCGGCAGCGCAGCAATGCCGGCTGCGGCAACCGTAGCGCCATCGACGCTCGCCGCTGGCATGCCACTGCGGCGGTTCTTGATGCTGGCCGGCTGCTTCACCCTTTCCAACGCCGCCTCGTTCATTGCCATTGCGCACCTCACCGCGTTTGGCGAGGAGCAGGGCTTTGACATCCTGATCGTCGCTTCGCTGTTGCCAGCCATGCTTGGCGTTGTGTTGGTGTCGCGGCTGTCGTTCGGCTTCCTGGCGGCGCGTTTCGGCGTCTGGCGGGTGCTGGTGGCCATGTCCGCCATTCACGTTGCGGGCTCGCTCTGGCTGGCGTTTTCGACCAGTTATCACCATGCGGTGATTGCGGCCGTATTGCTCGGCCTGGGTTTTGGCGGCTATGTTCCCGGGTATGCGCTGCTAGTGCGGGAATCATACCCGGCCAACCAATCCGGTCGGCGCATCGGGCAGATATATTTTTTCAGCTTCCTGTCGGCCGGCAGCGGCAGCATGCTCGGTGGCTGGCTGCATGACGTCACCGGCAACTATGCGATGAGTTTTGCCTTTGCCGGCGCTGCGTCGGCCGCAGGATTGCTACTGCTATTGTTGTGTTGGCAACTTACCCGGTCAGCACCGCCGTCGTGCGCATCTCGTCCTGCACCCATTCCCTGAATGCCTGGATCGCAGGTTCATGCGTGCGCTCGTTGAGCGAGAGCAGGTAATATTCGCCGGCGCTGCGCACCTTGCAGGCCGACGCCGCCCGCAAGCCGGCAACGGCTGAACTCGCCAGCAGCAGGTCGGGCACGATCGCCACGCCCTCGCCTTCGCGGCAGGCTTCCAGCGACATGAAGAAATGACCGTACTCCAGCTTGCGCGCCGATTTGAGCGGCGGCAGCTTGTAGGCGCGCATCCAGTCGGGCCAGGCATTGGGCCGGCTTGCGGTGTGGATCAGCGGCAGCTCGCGCAGCAGCGCCGGTTCGGTCCACACGCGTTCGTCGGTCACCAGCGAAGGCAGCATTACCGGCACCAGCGTATCGGGCGCCAGCTCGTCGGCCAGCACGCCGCGCCAGTCCACCACCATCGACAAGTCCACGCGCGGCACCAGCGGGTCGTAGCGCCGGCCGGGCAGGGCGCCCACGCGGATGGCGACGTCGGCGTCGCGCGCATGCAGGTTGACTGGCCCGATCGTGCTGATGATGCGGGTTTCGATATCAGGATGGCGCTGGCTGAAGCGCGCCAGGCGCGGCATCAGCCAGAACGACCCCACCGATGGCAGCACGCTGATGGTAAGTACGGCCCGGTTCTGGCCGCTGCGGATGCGCAACGTCGCCTGCTCGATCTGGTTCAGCGCGGAGCGCACCTCGGCGAGGTAGGCTTTTCCCTCGTCGGTCAGCTGGACTTGTCGGGTGAGGCGCGTGAACAGCGGCACTTGCAGTTCGTCCTCCAGCGCCCGGATCTGGCGGCTGACTGCGCCCTGCGTGATATTGAGTTCAACCGCGGCGCCGGAGAAGCTTTGCAGTCTTCCGGCGACGTCAAAGACGCGCAATGCGGTGAGTGACGGCAGTGAACGACTCATGCGGGTTGATTGGATGCGTTAAAGGAAGGGACTGGACGTGTAAATCAGGCGATCAACTGGAGGGCGTGGCGCAGCGGCGGGAGCCAGAACACTTTACTATATTTCATGTATGGCGGTCGAATAAATCGCTTGTCGCGCGCAGGCCCAAAACCTATAGTCGGCGCTCCGCAGGCCATTGACGATGCCCGCTTGCCAGGACTGGTGCGGGCGCCGCATCCTCGCCCATGACGACCGGAAACACACCATTGCCCCGCCCGATGCAAGCCACGCCGGGCGACCACCGCAGTCAATGACCATTGCCATTTGAGCACCAACCAGGACATCACCCGACATGACTACCGCTACTCCCCCCTCCCGCGATGAAATCCGCGAGCGCTATCTCGCCGTCGATACGGCCAACGTTGCCGACGTGCTCGATACCCTGGGCTACCTGAACCAGGGGCTGGCCAGTGAATTCGTGCCGTATCCGCAAACCGCTGGCCGCCTGGCCGGTTGGGCGTACACCATACGCGGCCAGATGTCGCCCTATCCGATGGGTGGCGATGCCGACAAGATGAAAGCCTGCCAGGGCCTGTCGCCCGGCGAGGTCAGTGTCTGGAGCGGCGACGGCGAAGGCATCTGCTATTTCGGCGAGCTGATCGCCATCGGCATGAAAGAGCGCGGCTGTACCGGATCCCTGATCGACGGCGGCATCCGCGACATCCGCTGGATCGGTGAACAGGATTTCCCGGTCTATGCACGCTACCGCACCCCGGTACAGTCAATCGGCCGCTGGAAAGTGACGGGCAGCCAGATACCGGTTTTCATGCGCGGCGCGACCACGACTTATGTGCTGGTCAATCCGGGCGATTTCATCCTCGGTGACGAGGACGGCGTGATCGTGATCCCGCAAGCGCTGGCTGAACAGGTTCTGGTAGAGGCAGAACGCCTGACCGTGATCGAACGTCAGATCCGCGTTGAATTGCAGAACGGCTTGACGCTGGCGCAGGCGCTCGAAAAATTCGGTCACGTCTGAAGCAAGGCCTTGCCGGAACGCGTGCTGACGGGTTCGCCGGATTCCGGGCCGGCCTGCGCTCAGCGCGCAAATGAGCGAGCGCCGGCGCTCGGCGGATAATACTTGGCAAAAGTCGCCGCCAGCGAACGGGTCTCAGGCAGGATATAGACGATCCCGTTGGTGCCCTTGAATGCCGGATTGACGACATCCGTATAAAAATTCACCGGCACATTGATGCAACCATAGGATATGCGGTTGTCTTGCGGTGACGGTGTGGCCAGTCGCTGCGCGCGTTGCTCGCGCGCGGTGCCCTTGACGACGCGATGCAGCGACAGCGCTGTGTCATAGTCGATCCACAGGATTTCGACCCCGTGCAGGTTGCGGTCGAGCGCCGCCACGAAGCGGCCCGCCTGCGTGGTGCGTTCTTCAGGACGTATGGTGGAGAGCGGGCGATTGCCAATGCCGGGCGTGGCATCGTCGCCCTTGGCCATGCCCAGCAAGGCAGCGGCAGTGCCACGCAAGCGGCCATCGCCGGCAAACACGAAAACCTTTGCATGCGCCTTGTCGATGACAATGAACGGCAAGCCCTGGTGGTCGTTGGAGTCAAGCACCCAATCAGCCATATTCCGGACTTCGGTTGATGCGCCGGCGGCGTCCGACCAGACCTCGGCATTGACGACCTGCAGCCCGGACGTGGGTGGTAATTCGGCGGCCATGGCCGGCAGGCCGATCCCGGCCGCCAGCAGCGCCGCGCACAGCAGCAAGCCGCGACCAACGCGGTTTGCCAGCGATGTCAGCGCCACCATCATCGACACGTCAAATAATTCGGCTCTGCTCATCAAATGGAATGGGTTGGATCATGCTTTAGGCTTTCAAGGCCGGATCTGTTTGCTGCAACGGGCCGCCGGGAGTTCCCAGCGCGGCCCTTGCAAACGTTCGCTTAATTGCGATCCTGTTTCGGCACACGGCGTAAAGGCGCGACGACTTCAGGTTGTGCTGCTGGCGCCGGAACAAAAATCGGGGCCGGGATCGGTGTCGGAACCGGAGCCGGCTCTGCCAGGCGCACCGGCGCCGGTGGCGTCAGCTGTGCCAGTTGTGACCTCGGTACGTTGAGCCCGCCATCCGACGTGTCAAACAAGGCCGAACGTCCGGATCCCGTGTCGGAGTCGCCCGGGCTGGTCGTGCTCGGGCTGGTGGTGCCCGGCAGGGTCTCGGTCGGCAGGTCCGGCGGCGTTGCATCCGGCGGTGTCGAGCCCGGTGGCGTTGATCCCGGCGGCGTTCCGCCCACCACCGGCGTCACCGACAGCGTGCCGTTGACATAGTTGATGGCGTAATTGGACGACGCGAAGGTGCCGCCGGTGGCGTTGCTCGGCGTGATCGGGTAGGTCGGTCCGGGCGGTGCAGTAGCCACCGTGCCAGGACTGGTCTCGGTCACGCCGCCCACTGTCTCGCCATTGACCAGGCCAGTGGAGGTGAATGCCGTTGCGGCAAACGTCGCCACTGTGCCGAATACCTTGGTGGCGTTGTTGGCGGTAATGGTCAGCGGCGCCTGGGTGATATTGCCGGTGGTGGTGCCGTCCCCGACCACGCCGCCCACAGGCGCGAACAATGCAAACCGGGCCATATCAGCGCCGGCCAGCGTATAGCCGGTGTAGTTGATCGGCTTGCCATTGCCCACGTCCTTGGTGTTGAAAGTCGCCGTGCCGCCGTTGAGCGTGACGTCGCCGCCCGAAGTCGGATTGCCGCGGAAGGCGAGCGTTGCGGCGGTCAGTCCGTCGTAGACCTTGTTATTGCCTTGCGCAAAGACCCATGCCTTGGCGTCGAGCGCGCCGACCACTTTTGCTGTGTAGCCGGCGATCTCGACGGCAGTCCCTGCATAGGTGGCCGGGTTGAAGCGGATCACGGTGGTCGGTGCGCTGACAGAGCCGGCGCCGAGAAAGCTCACCGTGCCGGCGGCAGCGCCGGGGCCGGTGCCGTCATTGTCTGCCCGCAAGGTCACTACGCCGGTGTCGGCCGTAATGGCGTTATTGATCACGACGTCAGTGCCGGCGCGCAGATTGATGCTGCCGCCGGCGTTGGCGGTCACGGTCGCAACGTTGAGGGTGCGTCCCGCCGTCATGTCGACCAGGGTATTCAATTCACTGGCGGTGACGGTGCCCAGCAACAAGATATCCTGGACCGCATTGATCCGGACGATCGAGCCGTTACCGCTGGCCGTGATCGCCTGCAAGGCTGCCAGCTTCACATCATTGCCGGCGTTGATCACGATGCTGGAACCGGCGGTGCTGCCGGTCAGGGTGGCGTTGAGCAAAACGTCGTGTCCGGCGTCCAGCGTCAGTCTTTGCGCCGAGGTCCAGGTGATGTCGTTTGCAATGGTAATGTCATTGGTGGCGTCGATCAGGCGATTTGCCAATGCCAGGCTGAGCGTGACGTTGGCCGGCGTTTCATCGCCGCCCAGGGTGGCGACAGTCCAGTTGACCGGATCGAGCAACCACTGGCCGGTTTTGCCGTTGGGCGCGCGCGCGTCCACGGTGGAACCCGCGCCGATCACGACGTGTGGCGCCGAGGTTTCAACGAAGCCGCCATCACCCGAAATTGCGCCGCCGCGAACAGACAGGCGCGCTGCCGTGGCGGTGGTGCCGTCGGACCAGACGGCGATGCGTCCGCCGTTACCGGCGCCGGTGGCGTCGGCAGTCACCAGCGTAGCGCTGTCGAGCGTGGTGCTCTGCGAATTCTGCTGCGGACCGGCGCCGAGGAAGTTACCGCCGATGAGGATCGTGCCGCCGCCGGCATCGCCAGAAGCATCTACGGTAGCGCCTGCCAGCGTGATCGACTGACCGAGGATCTCGATCTTGCCGCCGGTCTGGCCAGCGCCGGCGCCGGACGCATCCAGCGTTCCGCTAACCAGCACCGTGCCGCCTTGCTGGTCGCCCTCAAGCCGGATGTGGCCATTGCGATTGGACAGCGTCGTCGCTTCGACAACGCCCGTATTGTTGACAGCGCTGGTGAGCAAACCGGCCGCTGCGCGCGCCGTCATCACCACTTCGCCGCCATTGGCGCGCAACATGCCGCCGTTACTGACCAGCGCATTGACTGCGCCTTCGTTGACGGTGACATTCAACAGTCCGTCGCCGGCCAGGTCCAGCGTCATGGCATTGCCGGCCGCCAGCACCACAGTGCCGAGGTTGGCCTGGATCAGGCCGGTGTTGCTGACATTGGCGCCCAGCAGCGCGACATGGCCGCCATCGGCGGCGGTGATGCTGCCCTGGTTCAGGATCGACGCCGTGCTGGCGCCGGAAAATATATGTTTGCCGGCCATCAGGTTGCTGTCCGTGATGTCCAGCGTGGAAGCGACCAGCCCGCCGACGTTGACCGATGCGCCCTGGCCGAACAGGATGCCGTTCGGATTGACCAGGAAAACGCGGCCGTTGGCCGACAGGTTGCCCAGGATGCTGGACGGATTGGCGTCGAGCACGCGGTTAAGCGCGACCGAACTGGCTGAGGGCTGCACGAACTGCACCGACTGGCCCTGGCTGATATTGAAAGTCTGCCAGTTGATGACCGTGTTGGCGCTGGTCTGGGTAATGGTGGTGCTGCCAGTGGTGCTGGCAATCGTTGCGCTGCCTGCGGCAACAACGCCGCCAACCGGCAATGCATAGACTTGCGCACCGAACGCCAGCAACACCGAGCCTGCCAGCGCTTTCAGCGCGAAGGCGAGGTGATTGGCCGGTGCGGCAGAAGCGGGCGATGTTTTCTTGCCGGCGCTCCTGGCGTTTTCCGACACGGCGATGAAGTTGCCGGATTTTGCGTTCCAGATCGAACGGTAAATGTGGTTCATGTGTTGCTCCTGAGGGAATGCCTGAATTTTTTAGGCGGGCTTGGAGAAGCCCGGGGTGTGCGCTGGTGCCGGGATCAGAAGAACTTGATCGCCTGGATCCAGAACCGACCCGACTTGTCCGGTGCGGAGATCGCGGTCTCGTTGCCCAGCTTGCGGGCGTAAAAAGCCTTCACGATCAGGTTGTTGTTGCCAGCCCAGTTGACGCCAACGCCCGCGCCGGAGAGCGTCCTGGTGTTGTCGCCCGTGGTCCATGGGCTCTTGTTGGTGGAGACCATGCCGGCATCGACGAAGGCGATCAGGTCCAGTTGACCGGGCAGCTTTTGCGCTGCCGTCGTCACGCGCTTGCGCAACTCCAGGTTCAACAGGTAACCCTCGTCGGCATAGGCTTCGCCGGTCGGATAGGCGCGCACGCCGTACATGCCGCCCAGACCCATTTTTTCGGACGAGTCCAGGTTTTTCGAGGCCAGCTGGCCGCTCAGGGCGACATGCAGCGACACCGTCGGCACCAGCGCCTGGGCGCGCGTGACGCCAAAGCTCAGCTTGTTGTAATGGCCATTGCTCTGCGCGCTGGCCGCATCCATTGCCGCCACGCCCGGTGTGATGATGTCGAGGTTGCCGGCCGCCAGCGTGACCGAGTAACCGGTTTGGCCGCCACCGAAGAAGCGGTCGCGGTGGTCGCCATACAGGCTGGCCATCAGTACACGGGCTTTCTTGTCGGTCACCGAGAAAGTTGAATCGACCTTGTCCTGATAGGTGCGGTCGTCAAACGCGAGCTGCGCATACAGATTGGTATTGCGTGAGCGAATCAGCGGATAAGTGCCGAACACGCTGGCAATTTTTGCCGTGCCATGCGCTTGCAGGCCGGCGAATTCTTCGCCGAGCTTGTAGCCGAGATGGCTGTAGGCCACGCCGGCCCGGCCTTTGCCCACCTGTAGCTGATAGGAGGCGCGCGCATACTGCAGCCCTTCGCCGGAAGTCAGCACGCGC
>NZ_JAUSNH010000047.1 GCF_030645335.1 Lacisediminimonas sp.
TTGCATGTGTAAGGCATGCCGCCAGCGTTCAATCTGAGCCAGGATCAAACTCTTCAGTTTAATCTCTGTTTTGTGCCATTTCTGGCAGGTTCCGAAGAACCGTCGCTCACTCAAAATACTGACAGGAATGTTCTTGCGAACTTTCCTATATTTCTTTGTGAGCACTTCATGTTTTAAGTAATCCAGATCCGCTTTCGCTCGTCCGGCGCACTTCCATCAAGCGCCCACACTTATCGGTTGTTAATTTTTAAAGAACTCTTGCTTTACTTCAGCTCTTTCGAGCTCCTGGCCTCGCTGTCGAATCGTTTTGTTCGTCAGCAGCACAGAGATGAGATTATGCGGCGTTTTGTTTTTCCCGTCAACCACTTTGTTTTGCTTTTCTGCTCTACAAAGTGCTTCTGGCAACCCACCGACTCCCGTCCCGCATCAAGCGTTTCGCACCGTTTTTCGCAGTGCTTCTAAGCGCCGTTTCGCGACGGGAGGCGAACTATATCAAAGGTTCTGGAATCGTGGCAAGCGCTTTTCTAAAAAAGCTTTCATGCCCTCCTTTTGATCCTCGGTTCCGAAGGTGCAATGGAATAATCGGCGCTCGAACAGGACGCCATCGGCCAACGGCGTTTCATAGGCGCGATTCACGGATTCCTTGATCATCATGGCCACTGGGAGGGACATCGATGCAATTGTCTGCGCTGCCTCCATCGCTTCGTCCATCAGGCGCTCGGCAGCCACAACACGCGACACCAGCCCGGCCCGTTCTGCTTCGACTGCATCCATGATGCGAGCGGTCAGGCACATGTCCATTGCCTTCGACTTTGATACAGCCCGAGGGAGCCGCTGTGTGCCCCCCGCACCAGGCGTGATGCCGAGCTTGATTTCCGGCTGGCTGAACTTCGCATTGTCTGCGGCAATAATGAAGTCGCACATCATGGCCAGTTCGCACCCGCCGCCAAATGCGTAACCGGCGACCGCCGCGATTACCGGCTTGCGAACCCGCAGCACATGCTCCCAGTTGCGGGTGATGTAGTCGCCCTTGTAGACGTCCATGAACGAGTAACCCGCCATCGCACTGACATCCGCCCCGGCGGCGAAGGCGCGTTCGCTTCCGGTGAGGACGATGCAACCTATTTCGGGATCCGAATCGAAGGCTTGAAGCGCTTGACCCAACTCGTCCATCAACTGATCGTTCAATGCGTTTAGCGCCTTGGGACGGTTCAGTCGAATCAGGCCGACCCGCTCTTTAGTCTCCACCACAATTGTTTCGTACTGCATCTCCATCTCCTTTAAGGGAACCGTTCAATTTTGTTCGGTTCATATTTTACCGACAGGCGGTGGTTGCGCCCTCCAAGATGCAAGCCTTGATTTCCATCAAACCTTGCATGCCCTGGCTGCCTAACATACACCGGCTGGACTAGTGAGGAGACCATAAGATGATGCGAGAAATTTGGACGCCAGAATTGACGAGCGGGGCGGCATGGCTGGACGAATTGCACTACGGCATTGCCATATCGCTACGACGCGCTGGACAAGCGCACGACCGCGCATTCCCGGCCGCCTACACAAGCCTTGTTGCGGATATCGAGTTGGCATTCCGGGAAGAGGAAAAGCGGATGGACGACGCAGACCCGGCCTTGGTAAAGAGCCATCGGGAACAGCACGCGCGCGTGTTGCGCGGCTTGCACTGCGCCCACACACAGGTATTGGACGGAGACATTGCGCTTGGTCGGGAGATTGCAATTGAACTACTGCCACGCTGGCTCGGCTGGCATATCGCGGCGATGGATATTCCACTGGCCAAGGCAACGATGCATTACGGAAACGACAACGCCAGTACAAGAAATCCCTGCATCAGCGTTTCATGATCCCGGGCGTTTGGGCAGCAACAGCCACATATAGCCCGGCTGCTTCATCCGTCCGGCAAGCTCCCCCGCTTCGGAGCCGAAGCCCCAGAAAAAATCTCCACGGACTGCGCCGCGAATTGCCCCGCCGGTATCTTGTGCCAGCATCAGTCGCTGTAGTGGTATCGCGCTGTTGGGCTGCGTAGTGGAAAGGAAAACCGGCGCGCCAAGTGTCAGGACGCGCGGGTCAATTGCCATGGATCGGTTTGGCGTCAACGGTACACCGAGCGAGCCATTTGGCCCTTGTTCTACGGAAGGCAACTTCTCTTCGCGGAAGAATACAACGCTTGGATTCGCGTTCAACAGCTCCTGTCGACGGGCGGGATTCGCCTGGAACCAGGCCTTGATCGACCCTGCTGATGCTTGGTCCAGCGTCATTTCGCCCTTGTCGACCAGATAGCGGCCTATAGACTTGTAGGGGTGGCCGTTTTGATCGGCATAAGCCACCCGTACTGTCTCCCGCGTATCGGCCAGCTGGACGCGGCCGCTACCCTGCACCTCAAGAAAGAAAGCATCGATCGCATTGTCTACCCACAGCAATTCCTTGCCGGCCAGGGAATTCGACTGTGCCATCTGTGCGCGGGTCGGATACGGAATGACCTTGTTTCCCGCCACCCTGCCCCGCAATCGCATCCCCTTCAGTTCTGGATAGACCGATGACAGATCGACTACAAGCATATCGTCCGGCACCCGGAATAGCGGAATCTGGTACGGACCTCCACGCTTGCGTGCACCGCTCAACAGTGGTTCGTAATAGCCGGTGATCAGGCCGCGGTCACTGCCATCCGGGTTGTTCACCTTGTGCGGCGTGAAGAAAGATTCGAAAAACAATCGTACGCCCTTGCTATCCGCGCCATCCACGCTGCTTGCAACAGAACACGACTCTTTCCACTCGGGCTTGCGCACCAGTACCGTGCAGGAAGCAAGAAAAGGGCGCCATGCCTCCCGCAGGTCGTCTGTGTTCCAACCCGGTATGTCGGCAAATGTAACTGGCTGAAGGGTTGGCGGCAGCGGGGCCGCTGTCGGCGCAGACGGCTCCACCTTTGCTGGCGGCGTGACTGCACACCCGCCAAGACTGATTGCGACGGCCAATGCGAGTAAACTCGCCACTCGTGACAAACCATAGGCGGCACTCATGTGGCTATTAATCGTGGAAGCGCTTGTTGCGCTATTCCTGTTTGTATTTATCGTTTGGTGGACCATGTTTTCTGGCAAGAAGCCGGACCCGACCCAAGGCAAGACCAAAGATCAGGCCGGGCAAAAGGACGAATCGCCTTAGCTAGTGAAGTGTGCGCGGCAGGGTCAGCACGAATTCGGGAATTTCCGCCTCGAACCGGGTGCCATCTTCGGCGACACAAAAATATTCGCCGTACATCGTGCCTTGCGGCGTGGTCAGCGTTGCGCCACTGGTGTATTCGAACTGCTCGCCCGGCTGAAGCAAGGGCTGGTGTCCGACCACGCCGAGTCCATGTATTTCCTGGATTTGATTGCTGGCGTTGGTAATCACCCAATGCCGGGAAATCAACTGGGCGGCAATAGTACCCGTATTGCGGATTGTGATTGTGTAGGCGAAGACATATTGCGACTTGTCCGCATCTGATTGTTCCTCGATGTAGCGACTGACCACCGATACCTTGAATTCGTATGCTGCCATCTCGCTCTCCGCTAAGTTCTGAATGTCACATCGGGGCCGATTGCACACGAAATCGGTTTCACTGACAAGCTATCATTGCGGCCCGGCGGTAAAATACCCGATCTTCCGAATCATCGCTCCCCATGACAACCTACCGCATCGCCCCAAGCATACTGTCCGCCGATTTTGCCCGACTCGGCGAAGAAGTGCGCAATGTCGTCGCTGCAGGCGCCGACTTTATTCACTTCGACGTAATGGACAACCATTATGTGCCCAACCTGACGATCGGTCCGTTGGTTTGCGAAGCGATCCGGCCCCATGTACAGGTGCCAATCGACGTCCACCTGATGGTCAAGCCGGTGGACCGGATCATTCCCGACTTTGCCAAGGCAGGCGCCAACATCATCACCTTTCATCCGGAGGCCTCCGACCATATCGACCGCAGCCTGCAACTGATCCGTGATCACGGCTGCAAAGCCGGACTGGTGTTCAACCCCGGTACACCGCTGCATTATCTCGACCACGTCATGGACAAGCTCGACATCGTGTTGATCATGTCGGTCAATCCGGGCTTTGGCGGCCAATCGTTCATTCCCGGGGCGCTGCAAAAAATTGCCGCCGTACGGCAAAGGATTGAAGCCTCCGGACGCGAGATACTGCTGGAGGTGGACGGCGGCATCAAGGTCGAGAACATTGCAGAGGCGGCAGCAGCGGGGGCGGACACCTTCGTTGCCGGATCCGCCATTTTTGGAAAGCCCGACTACAAGGCGGTGATCGACGCGATGCGCAGGTCGCTGGCCGCAGTGTGAGCCTCAAAGCCAGCCCTGAGCTCGCTGCCATCCGGGGCGTGGCGATCGACCTCGACGGGACGATGATCGACACCGCACCGGACTTCCACATCGCCATCAACCGAATGCGCGCCGAGATCGACCTGGCCCCGATATCGAAACACCTGGTCATCCGCTACGTCGGCAAGGGCACGGACAACCTGGTAAGGAGCATCCTCGCCCTGGAACTGCCCGCCGACAAACTTGAAACAATATTCCCGCAAGCACTGTCGCGGTATCACCATCACTATCACGCCATCAACGGCGATCACAGCCAAGTCTATCCGGGGGTCGAGTCCGGGCTGGCAGCCATGCGCGGGCAGGGATTGCGGCTGGCGTGCGTCACCAACAAGCCGATTGCCTTTGCCCGGCCGCTGCTGGAAAAGACCGGGTTGCTCAGCTTCTTTGAAGTCGTCTATGGCGGCGACTCGCTGCCCCTGAAAAAGCCGGATCCCTATCCGATGCAGCAGGTATGCCGGGATTTCAGCCTCGCCCCCAACGAGCTGCTGGCCATCGGCGATTCCAGCAACGATGCCCTCGCGGCCAGGGCTGCCGGATGCAAGGTCGTGGTCGTCCCCTACGGCTACAACCATGGGCTGCCTGTACAAACGATTGATGCCGATGGTATAGTCGAAACCTTGTATCAGGCAGCCGGCTTGCTCGCCCGCCAGGCTTTGCAATAAACAGCCGCTGCGCCATTGCAGCGCAAACAAGACCATACGATTTCTCATGTTCTCCTTTTCCAAAGAACGTCTTCTGCCGGCCCCGGGGGCCTGGCTATGGCGACGCAGGCACTCCTGGTCCTATTGACCGATTTGCTTGCTGTCTCGCGTACGCGCGGGCAGTTTTTCTTGGAAACCAGCCGCCTCCCTTAAAATAGCGGCCCCGGAGAAAAGTATGACTGAACTCGAATTCAAATCGCTGGCCTCGCAAGGCTATAACCGCATTCCGCTGATCGCCGAAGCATTTGCCGATCTGGAAACCCCGCTCAGCCTGTACCTGAAGCTGGCCCAATCGCAAAATGCCGGGAAAAACACGTTCCTGCTGGAATCGGTAGTCGGCGGCGAGCGCTTTGGCCGTTACTCGTTCATCGGCCTTCCCGCCAGTACGCTGCTGCGCAGCGTTGGCAACAAGACCGATGTGGTAAAACACGGCAAAGTGATCGAGAGCCACGAAGGCAATCCGCTCGACTTCATCGAAGAATTCATGGCACGCTACCGCGTCGCCATCCGGCCCGGAATGCCGCGTTTTTGCGGCGGCCTGGCCGGCTACTTCGGTTACGACACTGTGCGCCATGTGGAAAAACGGCTGGCTCACACCGCCCCGCTGGACGACCTGCGGCTTCCCGAAATACAGCTATTGCTGACCGAAGAGCTCGCCGTCATCGACAACCTGTCCGGCAAGCTTTACCTGATCGTCTACGCAGATCCGACACTGCCCGAATCATTCTCGAAATCCCGCCAGCGCTTGCGCGACTTGCGCGGCATGCTGCGCCGCGCAGTCGAGGCGCCAGTCACCTCGGCGTCAGTGCGCACCGACACCGTCCGCGATTTCGCGAAGGTCGACTACCTGAAGGCGGTTGCTAAAGCCAAGGAATACATCATGGCCGGCGACCTGATGCAGGTACAGATCGGTCAGCGCCTGCGCAAGCCCTATGTCGATTCGCCACTGTCGCTATACCGGGCGCTGCGTTCGCTCAATCCGTCGCCCTACATGTATTTCTACAACTTCGGCGACATGCAGATCATCGGATCTTCCCCCGAAATCCTGGTGCGCAATGAAGCGCTGCCCGACGGTCACAAAAAAGTCACCATACGGCCGCTGGCCGGCACGCGGCCCAGGGGCGAGACACCCGAGCGCGATGCCGCGCTCGCAACCGAACTGCTGGCAGACCCCAAGGAAATTGCAGAACACGTCATGCTGATCGACCTCGCGCGCAATGATATTGGCCGCATTGCCGAGATCGGCAGCGTCAAGGTCACCGACAAGTTCGCCATAGAAAAATATTCGCACGTGCAGCACATCGTCTCCAATGTGGAGGGCACGCTCAAAGAGGACATGTCCAACCTGGACGTCCTGCGCGCTACCTTCCCGGCTGGAACGCTGTCTGGCGCGCCAAAAGTACGCGCCATGGAAATCATCGACGAACTCGAACCGGTCAAGCGCGGCATCTACGGTGGCGCATGCGGCTACCTGTCCTTCGGCGGCGAAATGGACCTGGCGATTGCCATACGGACCGGCGTGCTCAAGGACGGCGAACTCTATGTACAGGCGGCCGCGGGCATCGTGGCCGACTCCGTCCCGGAAATGGAATGGCAGGAAACCGAAAACAAGGCGCGCGCAGTGCTGCGCGCTGCCGAGCAAGTGCAAGACGGCCTGGACGGGGAGATCTGACATGCTGCTGATGATCGACAACTACGATTCGTTCACCTATAACCTGGTCCAGTACTTCGGCGAACTCGGTGAAGACGTGCGCACATTCCGCAACGATGAAATTACGCTGCAACAGATCGCTGAAATGAACCCGGACCGGATCTGCATATCGCCCGGCCCCTGCACGCCGCATGAAGCAGGCGTTTCCGTGCCGGTCCTGCAACAATTCGGCGGCAAGATCCCGATCCTGGGCGTATGCCTGGGCCACCAGAGCATAGGCGCGGCGTTTGGCGGCAAAGTCATCCGCGCACGACAGGTCATGCATGGCAAGACTTCGCCGATCCAGCACACCGGCGCGGGCGTATTCAAGAACCTGCCCAGTCCCTACACCGTTATCCGCTATCACTCGCTGGCGATCGAACGCGAAACGCTGCCGGACTGCCTTGAAATCACGGCATGGACCGAGGACGGCGAGATCATGGGCGTACGGCACCGCGAATTCAACGTCCAGGGCGTGCAGTTCCATCCGGAGTCGATCCTGACCGAGCATGGCCACGCGCTGCTCGACAATTTCATCAAGGGCGCCTGATTCCCTGGCCCGCTGCTGATGACGGAGTTTGATTCCTGATACCCCAAGCCCGACGGTCGCACCTGGACTCAACAACATCCAGGGGCTAAACAAGATTCACCGCTTCAACAAGATTTGCGAGAACGCGATGTCCATCACACCACAAGAAGCCCTGCTGCGCTGCATTGACCATCGTGAAATATTCCACGATGAGATGCTGTCCCTGTTCCGCAAGATCATGAGCGGAGAAATGTCGCCGGTCATGATCGCCGCGCTGACGATGGGCCTGCGCGTCAAGAAAGAAACCGTCGGCGAAATCGCCGCAGCCGCACAGGTCATGCGTGAGTTTGCCACCAAGGTGCCCGTCGCAAACAGCGAGACCCTGCTCGACATCGTCGGCACCGGCGGTGACGGCGCGCACACCTTCAACATCTCGACGGCATCGATGTTCGTCGCCGCCGCAGCCGGCGCGCGGGTTGCCAAGCATGGCGGGCGCAGTGTCTCTTCATCCTCCGGCAGTGCCGACGTGCTGGAAGCGTTCGGCGCCAACATCAACCTGAAGCCGGAACAAGTCGCCCGCTCGATCGAAGAAACCGGCATCGGATTCATGTTCGCGCCCAATCACCATGCCGCCATGAAGCATGCCGGGCCAGTGCGCAAGGAACTGGGCGTTCGCACGATCTTCAACATACTCGGTCCGCTCACCAATCCCGCTGGCGCAGCCAACATATTGATGGGCGTATTCCACCCCGACCTGGTCGGCATCCAGGTCCGTGTGTTGCAGCGCCTGGGCACCCGACATGCCATCGTCGTGTGGGGCCGCGACAATATGGACGAGGTATCGCTCGGCGCGTCAACGATGGTGGGCGAACTGGTCGACGGCGAAATCCGCGAATACGAAATCCATCCCGAAGATTACGGCCTGCAGATGGTATCGACCCGCAACTTCAGGGTCAGCGGCGCAGAAGAATCCAAAGCCACGATCCTGCGCGCCCTGAACGACGAGCCGGGACCGGCACGCGATATCGTCGCCCTGAACGCTGCTACCGCACTGTATGCAGCCAACATCGCACCCTCTATCGAAGCAGGTCTGCTGACGGCGCGGGAGATGATCGCTTCCGGCGCGGCACTCAAGAAAATCGAGCAGTTCGTGCGGACCACCCAACAACTCGGGGCGGCGGCCTGACATGTCCGATATCCTGCAAAAAATCCTCGACGTAAAAGCCGACGAGGTACGAACCGCCAAGAAACGCCAGGACCTGGCCAGCCTGCGGCGTGACGTCGAAAGCAACCGCGAAGCGCAACAGGCTGTGCGCAACTTTGAAGCCGCGTTGCGCAGCAAGATCGCCGCCGGCAAGGCTGGCGTCATTGCCGAGGTCAAGAAAGCATCGCCGTCAAAAGGCGTGCTGCGCGCTGACTTCCGCCCCGGCGAGATCGCCGCCAGCTACGCCAGCAACGGCGCGGCCTGCCTGTCCGTCCTCACCGACGTGCATTTTTTCCAGGGTTCGCCCGACTACCTGAAGCAAGCCCGCGCAGCCTGCACCGTACCGGCCTTGCGCACGGATTTCATCATCGACATGTACCAGGTCTACGAAGCAAGATCCTGGGGCGCCGATTGCATACTGCTGATCGTGTCCGCACTCGACCACGGCCTGATGGCCGAACTCGAAGCCTGCGCCCATGAATTGGGCATGGCCGTGCTGGTCGAAGTACATGACGGCGAGGAACTCGAATCGGCGCTGCGCCTGCAGACCGCGCTACTGGGCGTCAACAACCGCAACCTGCGCACCTTCGAAACGTCGCTACAAAACACGATCGGGCTGCTGCCGCAGATCGGCCCCGAAAAACTGGTCGTGACGGAATCTGGAATCCTGCACAGGGACGACGTGGACCTGATGCGCCAGGCTGGCGTGCATGCATTTCTGGTCGGCGAAGCATTAATGCGGGCCGAAGATCCGGGCGCGGAACTTGCGCGACTGTTCAACTGATCCAGCCCATCCAGCCACGTACGCAGGCCGGGCCGGCCTGGCTCAGCCAGGCTGCGAAAGCCAATCCGCACGCAATTTTGCCGCCCGCGCGGGTTTGGCAGATGGCGACAATTTCAGTTGCGGCGCGTCATCCACGGCCAGCACCAGTTGCCGCTGCATCAATTCATCGCGCCGGAAAACATGCACGGCCACCTGATCACCCGAGCGATAGCGCCCAAGCAGCGCATCCAGGTTAGTCGCGGTAACACGCAAGCCATCGATTGCCACCAGCATATCGCCCGCTGACAAACCCGCCTTGTGCGCGGCGCCGCCTTCGACAATCGCAGACAGCTTGCAATCCTGGCCATCCCTGGATGTCCGCGCACCCAGGCCCGGCTTCGCCTTCTTGCCATTGGACTGCACGTCGATGCCGAACGGCGCCAGCAGGTCAGCAAGCGGCACGTCATCAGTGCCATTCACAAAGCGCGCCAGGAAGCGCTTCAGCGAGAACCCGGCTACCTCATCAAGCAAGGCCTCCAGCGCCGGCTCCGATACGCCCTGTCCGCCTTCAGGAGTATAGAAGTCACGCCCATACCGAACCCACAATGCACGCATCACATCGTCCAATGACTTCTTGCCGCGTGTACCAGTACGGATCGTCAGGTCCAGCGCCAGGCCGACCAGCGAACCTTTGGCGTAATAGCTGACGATGGCATTGCCGGCGTTTTCGTCCTGGCGGTAATACTTCACCCACGCATCGAAACTCGATTCAGCCACGCTTTGCTTTTTGCGGCCGCTGCCCTTCAAGACATTGTTGACGGTTTTGGCCAACAGTTTGCAATACGCGTCCTCGTCGATCACGCCGCTGCGTACCAGCATCAGGTCATCGTAATAACTGGTAACGCCCTCGAACAGCCACAACAAGGACGTATAGCTTTCGACCCGGAGATCATAGGGGGCAAACGCCGCCGGCTTGATGCGCTTTACGTTCCAGGCATGGAAATACTCGTGGCTGCATAGTCCGAGGAAGCCACGGTAGCCATCGCTCATCTCCGACTGGCCCTTGACCGGCAAGTCGCTGCGCGCGCAGATCAAGGCGGTCGACGCGCGATGCTCCAGGCCGCCGTATCCATCGCCCACGACCAGGGTCATGAATACAAAACGCTTCATCGGCGCACGCCGGGTGAGCGGCTCGAACAAGGTAATCTGCGCCTCGCAGATTTTGCGCAAATCGCCAGCCAGCCGTGCCAGGTCCAGGTTCGGGACCTGGCCCGTGATCACAATATCGTGCGCAACGCCGTGCGCCTTGAATGTCATGAGCGCGAACTCGCCCATCTCGACCGGATGGTCGATCAGATCATCATAGTTGGCCGCCAGATAGCTGCCAAAGCCATAGCGCCTGGCCTTGGCCTCCGGCAGCGAGGTGGCTACCCGCCAGTGCGCATACTGCTCGCCCTCGGGCGGCAGGATATCGACCAGGTGCTTTTCATTTTCCTGCCCGCACACCTGCAGGAAAACACTGGTGCCATTAAAAAATCCGTGGGTCTGGTCCAGGTGTGCCGCACGCACCGACAGGTCCCAGGCATAGACCTCATACTGAACCACCAGCGGCCCGCCACAGGGCGCGGCCTGCCAGGTGTGCTTGTCGGTCTTGCGCAAAGCCACACGACGCCCATCGCACTGCCCCTGGATACGCACGATATTGCGCGAAAATTCGCGGATCATGTAGCTACCGGGAATCCACGCCGGCAGCGAAAACTGCTGCCCCTCTGGCGCCGGACGATCCACCGTCAGCGTGACGAAGAAAAGGTGCGCAGCCGGATCGCCGGGGACGATGGAATAGCGCACCGCATTCTTCAGAGCTGCCTTGGCCTTGTTCGCTGGCGTCGTCGCCTTCTTCGTCGCTAGCGTGTTCGCCATCGTCGTCATCTTCGCCATTATTTGATGGTGGCGAACTTGCTTTCCAAAGCCTTGGCGTCCATCGCGCCAGCGGTGCGAGTCCCGTCTGCAAAGAACGTCGTCGGCGTACCCGTGACCTTCAGTTTGCGGCCCAGGTCAAAAATCCGCTCATTGGGCGTTGTGCATCCCTCGGGCGCATCGGGCGCTGCCTTGCCGGACAACATCCAGTCATCCCACGCCTTGTTGCGGTCCTTGCTGCACCAGACATTGCGCGACTTGACGGCCGAATCCTCAGACAGGATGTTGTACAGGAAGGTATAGATCGTCACATTGTCTACGTCCTGCAAGGTACGGCGGAAGCGCTTGCAATAGCCACAGTTCGGATCTTCGAACACTGCGATCACGCGCTTGCCGTTACCCTTCACCGTCTTTAGCGCAGACTCCAGCGGCAGCTCGGAAAACTTCACCTTGCTGATCTCTTCCACCCGCTCCCGCGTGAAGTCCCGGGTCGTCTTCGAATCGAGGATTCGGCCCACGAACAAATACTTTGCCTGCGCATCGGTATAGAAAATATCGTTGCCTACCCGGACCTCGAACAGGCCGGAGTATGGCGTCCTGGTCACCGTATCGATCTTCGCTTCATCGCCGATGCGCGGCTGGATCAGCTTGCGCACGGCAGCCTCCTGCGCAGTTTCCGCCAGCACAGGGAATGCAGCCAGCGCCAGCAGCAGCACGAGCAGGGAGCGGATTGTTTTCGTCATTGCATGTTCCAGTAATAAGTCATAGCGAACCCATGGCGTGGGCAATCAGGCGGCGTTTAATGAAAGGCAGGCGATCCAGCAAGTCCATGCCCAGGTTACGGACCAGGCGCACCGGTTCCAGGTCAGTCGAGAACAAGCGTTCCAGTCCATCCGTGGCCAATTGCATCAACAAAACATCTTCGGTGCGCGAGCGCGAATAACGCCTGAGCAGGCGCTCATCGCCGCAATCGGCCGCAGCACCGCGTTCCGACATGACCCGGATCAAGGCCGCCACATCGCCAAATCCCAGGTTCATGCCATGGCCGGCAAGCGGATGCACCGCGTGCGCGGCATCACCTGCAAGAACGACGCGCGGCGCAATCATCGACGCGGTACGCAGGAAGATCAGCGGAATCGCCCGCACCGATTCCGGCTGCAGCGGCGTCAGCCGGCCGGCAATCTGGCCAGGCAACGCCGACAGCGTATCGGCGAGTTGTGCCAGCGGATCACGCAGCAATTGCTCGGCCAGCGCATCGGGCGCGGACCAGACCAGCGACACCCGGTTGCCCGGCAAAGGCAACAGCGCGATGACGCCCTCTTTGTCGGTGAACCATTGTTGGGCAGTACCGTGATGCGGCAGCTCGCAAGCAAAGTTGCAGACCACCGCCTGTTGGCCATAGGAACGATAAGTGATGCCGATATCGCACTGTCCCCGCACCCACGACTGGCGGCCATCGGCGCCGACCAGCAAGCCAGCCTGGATGCAGCGACCATCCTGCAGTACCAGCCTGACGGAGGCCGAATCCCGCTCAATACGCTCTGCCAGGCCCTCGACCTTGCTCAGGTTTGGCGTAAAGCGCAGCGCTCCGTCAAGCGCATGTTCAAGATTACTGTCTTCAACAATCCAGGCCAATTCCGTGGCGCGCGCGCTGTAGGCGTCGAATGAAATCTTGCCAGCCCGGGCCCGGTCGCCCTGCACCACCATCGACTCCACCGGCGCCACCCTGGCGTGATCCAGCGCCTCCCAGACGCGCAAGCGCGACAACAGGTCCCGGGAGACACGGTTCAAAGCGAACACCCGCACGTCCCAGGACGCCGCTTGCACCGCGTGCTGACCGGGTGGACAAAGGAGAATGACAGACAGGCCGGCTTGCGCCAGACCGACAGCGGCGGCCTTGCCGACTGCACCGTTGCCGACGATGCAAACGTCGCATTGGAGATTCATTGAATTGACTGCGCCGATTGATGGATCAAAACCAGCGCTCATTATAGCGGTACGGTAGGAAGCAGCTGCCGATCTCGCTTTGCACAAATGAATTACCTTTGCTATACTTGCGCCCCTTGGCCTGGTAGCTCAGTCGGTAGAGCAGAGGATTGAAAATCCTTGTGTCGGTGGTTCGATTCCGCCCCGGGCCACCAAGGATATTCCTTACAAGAACGCCAACCTTTGCGGGTTGGCGTTCTTGTTTCCGGGACAAATACGCCATGTGAACGGCCCAATCCCGGCATGCGGCCGCCTCAAGGATATCCGTCACCTCTCCCTCCCCCTTGCTTTTTCTCGCGGGAAGCAATGCTTGCCGACATGCCTGTTCAATCAGGACGATATGGTCAATGCGACCATTATCGATAGCGGTACGATCAACACCAAGCAACAAGATACGGCTGGCAACTGATCCAGTGCCGGCCATTCCCAAGGATGAGCAAACGAGCATCGCCTCCGGGAACGCAGCGGTTTTGCTTCGATTTGCTCACTACGACCTTGGCTCCCTGAAATGGACCGCAATAGCCATGCAGTCTTGTTACATGAGGCAAGTAGAAGCTGATCATGCCTAATCTCAGCGACCAGCAACGTCAAATCATCACGCGCGGCGTGATGCGACAGCCCCAGGCGATCGTTGAAGATACGATAAAACTATGGGAGAACCTGGCCAGGGAAATCAGTCCCATCATCGGCGAAGTCGGCTTCGAATCGCTGTATCACCGGAGCATTCACCTCAGTAGCGCCGAGTTTCCCTGGCTTGCGTCGGCCGGCAAGTTGCCACCGAACGACTCGTCCTTTGCGGGCTTGCGGGCGGCACTGCAAGCAGAGGACTGCGAGAAGGCAGGGGAAGCGAGCATTGCCCTGCTGGGCATTTTTGTCGAAATCGTCATTCGGCTGATCGGCGAACCCCTTACGGCAAACATCTTGCGCGCCGCCTGGAGCGACGAGATATTCCAGCCAGCCGTGAAGGAGCTTAAAGCATGAGTGACAAAGTAGCCATCCGCCGCCTTCCGAGCGGCGTCACAGGAATGGATGACCTGCTCGGCGGCGGCATTCCGGAATTTTCGTTCAACCTGATTGCGGGCGCGCCTGGTAGCGGCAAGACCACCCTGGCGCACCAGATCATGTTCTCGCTGGCAAGGCCGGATTGGCGGGCGCTGTTTTTTACAGTACTGGGTGAGCCGCCCTTGAAAATGCTCCGGTATCAGCAGCAATTCCCGTTTTTTGACATCGACAAAGTGAACCAGTCGATCCGGTTTGTGAGCCTGGCGGCAGATGTGATGGCCGGCGACTTGAAGACCGTTCTGGCGCGTATAGAAAAAGAGGTGCGGCAGTATTCTCCAAGCCTGGTAATCATTGATTCAATTCGTTCGCTGGCAGAGTCGGCGACAGCATCCGCCTCGACACCTCTCGGTCTGCAGCAATTTGTCCAGCAACTGGGGCTGCACATGACAACCTGGAATACGACCACGCTCCTGATCGGCGAATACACACCGCACGAAGCTGAATCAAGCCCGCTTTTTACGGCAGCCGATGGCATTGTGTGGATGTCGCAGGTGGTCTACCGCGATTCGACTGTACGCAAAATCCAGATCGCCAAGATGCGCGGCCAAGCGCAGAAGCCGGGCCTCCACACATTCCGGATCAGCAACGAGGGCGTCGAAATCTTCCCGCGTGCCATCCTGTCGGACGTTGATCTGCATTTTACCGGCGATGAACGGCTGTCGATCGGGGTCCCGCTATTAGATGAGATGTTGGGCGGGGGATTGCCGGTAGCCTACTCCTTGCTGCTGGTGGGTCCATCCGGATCGGGCAAGACCGTGCTGGCGACCCAGTTTATTTCTGAAGGCGCCCGTATTGGCGAGCCAGGTGTCGTTGCAGCCTTCGAAAAAAGTCCGAACCAGCTACTGAGCCGTGAACTCAATGAGTTGGTGCATAGCGGGAAGGTGGGCCTGATCGACACCCGTGGACTCGACCTTTCAATCGATGAAACCTTGCACGACCTGATTGTCATGATCAAGCGCTTGAAGGCAAAGCGGGTCGTCATCGATTCGCTGTCGGGATTCGAGCTGGCGCTGGCTCCCGTGTTCCGCGAGAATTTCCGGGAGTCACTTTATGGACTGGTTGCCGTGCTGACCGGCATGGGCGTCACGGTGATGATGACGTCGGAACTCGAGGATCGCTACACTGACCTGCGCTTCAGTTCCTACGGCAATGCCTTCCTTGCCGACGCCATCATCATGCAACGCTATGTCGAACTGGACGGGCAGTTCAAGCGCGTGATTTCAGTGGTGAAGGTCCGGGCCAGCAGCCATAGCAAGGACCTCCGGTTCTACGATATCAAGGACGGAAGACTGGAAATTGAAGGCACCCTGGGATCGTACCGCGGCGTATTGTCGGGCCGTCCGGCCGGCGGTACCTGAACCAGTGAATACCGGTAACTGGTTTCGCCGATAAAGACTTTCGATCCCGATGTTTCATAGCCTTCGTCCGTCGCCTTGGAAGAATGCCGACCCCTTGTGCATGCCGGCGTTCAAAAATAAAGCACTCGGCGTCCGGATTGTTTGCCGCATTCGAATGTCCTAGTTCAGGACGATGGCACCATGCCATATCCTGCGAGACCGCATTCAATGATGCTGGAATCGTTTCCGCCCCGTCCAGATTCAGACGCTGACTGGAATGGCCACGCGATGGAGGGCGATAGTGAAAAATCCTGACGACAATGCTACTGGTACCAATGACTCAATCAAAATGGATGTAGCAAACCGGCAAAAGGCCCCGTTGCCAGCTGACTTGAAACAACAGGTCACCGGCAAGGAAAGCGCCCTCCGCAACAGCGAAGAAGCAATTCTGAATCGGGAAAATCTGGCGACTGCGCGCGAATATGCTGCCGATCTGCGCGAAGGGAAGGCCGTTTCACGCGACGCCGCCGCTGATCTGCGCGAAGGGAAAGCCATCTCGCGTGAGCAGGAAATCCAGACTGCGGAGTCCACACTGGCAACGACCGACGAGCGCATGGAACTGGTGCGGCAAGCCAATGCACGCCTGGTTATTGCTGCAATCGAAGCGCACGAATTGGCTGAACAAGCCGAAGCGGCGAAGGCCCAGATCGATCATCTTGCGCATCACGACGTGCTCACCAATTTGCCCAACCGAATGCTGCTGCTGGATCGGCTCGGGCAGGCGATTGAGCTGGCCCGTCGTCGCGGACAGAAACTGGCCGTGATGTTCATGGACCTGGACCGGTTCAAGCACATCAACGATTCCTTGGGGCATGCGGTCGGCGACCAGCTACTGAAATCGGTCGGGCGACGCCTGATCACATGCGTGCGTCACTCGGACACAGTCAGCCGCCAGGGAGGGGATGAATTCGTGTTGCTGCTGTCCTCTGTCGAGCATGCAGAGGACGCGGCGCTCTCTGCGCAAAAAATGATCGACGCCCTCGCGCTGCCTCACCGCATCGAAGGGCACGATCTCCATGTCAGCATGAGTATCGGAATCAGCGTTTACCCGGACGATGGTCAAGATGCGGACACCCTGATCAAGAGCGCGGACACGGCGATGTACCATGCCAAGGAAAATGGGCGTGACAATTATCAATTCTTCGAAGATGAAATGAATGTTCGAGCCGTCAATCGGCAATCGATCGAATCCAGCCTGCGCGGCGCCTTGGCCCGGCAGGACTTTGTGTTGCATTACCAGCCGAAAGTGAATCTTCGCAATGGCGCGATCGTCGGTGTCGAGGCGCTCATCCGTTGGCAGCACCCGGAGCGCGGAATGCAGTTGCCAGCGCAATTCATACCTATCGCCGAAGACTGTGGACTGATCGTGCCGATCGGCCGCTGGGCACTGCGCGAAGCCTGTCGCCAGACCCGGGCCTGGCTGGATGCTGGCTTGTTGCCCGTGGCGGTTGCGGTCAACACTTCCGCGCTCGAATTCAGGGCCAAGGATTTTATCGAAAACATACGCGCAACGCTCGAGGATACAGGCCTCGAATCCCGGTACCTGGAACTCGAATTGACTGAAAGCGTGCTCATGTCTGATGGTGAGGTGACCAATTCCGAGCTACAGGCGCTTGCAAGCCTGGGCGTAAAGCTTGTGATCGACGACTTCGGCACCGGTTATTCCAGTCTGAGTTACCTGACGCGATTTCCAATCGATACCCTGAAGATCGACCAGTCCTTCGTCCAGCATATGACCAGCAACGAGGACGACGCCACCATCGTGAGTGCAGTGATCAGCATGGGTAAAAGCCTCAAGAAACGGGTCATCGCGGAGGGGGTTGAAACGCTGGAGCAGAGCACGTTTCTGCTGGCCCAGAATTGCGACGAGGGCCAGGGCTACCATTTCGGCCGCCCCATGCCCGCCGATGCCCTGGCCAAGTTGCTGCCAACCGGCGGCGCGGAAGATATGGCGGACCTGGAAAAGCCAAGCATAGTGCGCAGCCAAAAATACGTTGCGGCAGGCCGGGGCCAGAACCAACGCTGATTTGATCTGCCTGGTGCCCGCGCAGCAGTTACCTTGGACGCTCACGAACGCGATCCGCTCCCTTGCATGAACGCTTCAAAATCTTGCGCTGGCATCGGCCGGCCAAAGAAAAATCCCTGATAAGTGCTGCAGCCCAGATCTGCCAGGACGTCGCGCTGCGCAGCGGTTTCCACACCCTCGGCGATCACCGTCAAGCCCATGCTTGCAGCCAGCGCGATGATCATCCTGGCAATGGCCGCATCGTTCGGATCGATCAGTATGTCCCTGACGAACCCCTGGTCAATCTTGAGTTGATCCAGCGGCAGGCGCTTCAGGTACGAAAGTGACGAATAACCGGTGCCGAAATCATCGAGCGAAAAACCAACGCCAATTTCTTTCAGTACGCTCATCTTCGCAATCACCTTCTCGACGCTGTCGATCAGCGTGCTTTCCGTCATTTCCAGCTTCAGCCGATGGGGGTCGGCTCCGCTGCGCTTGAGTACGGACAGGACCTGATCGACAAAATCGTCCTGATGGAACTGACGCGCGCTAACGTTGACGGCCACGCAGAGGTGCGCCAGTCCAGGCCGGCCAGCCCAAAGTGCGAGTTGTGCGCAGGCAGCTTCCAGCACCCACCGGCCAAGCGGAAGGATCAGGCCGGATTTCTCCGCCAACGGGATGAAATCCGCTGGAAAGATCATTCCGCGCACGGGATCGCGCCAACGTACGAGCGCTTCAACTCCAGTCACCTGGCCTGGATCCGTTACCTGGACCTGGTAATGCAGGACGAGCTGATTATTTTCGATAGCCTCGTGCAGCCCATCCTCCATGGCGACGCGTGTACTGACCGCAGCCTGCATTTCCGGGTCGAAAAACCGCAAAGTGTTGCGCCCCGCGGCCTTGGCTTGATACATGGCCAGTTCTGCCCGTTTCAGCGGTTCATCTGAACCCTCGACCTGGTTGCCGAACAAGGCGATACCAATACTGGCGGTTCGGTGATGCGCCACATTGGCGAACAGATAGGGCTGCGCAAGTGCAAACAGGATTTTTTCGCTCATTGCTTCGGCTTGCGAGGCCGCCTCCTGGGGAGTGGCGCCCAGGTCTTCCAGCAGGATCACAAAATCATCGCCCCCGAGACGGCCCACGGTATTCCCCAGGCGAACACAGTTTTTCAGGCGTCTGCTGACCTCCTGCAGGAAAATGTCACCCTGCTCATGACCGAGCGTTTCATTGGTCATCCTGAAGTCGTCCAGGTCGACGAACAAGAGCGCGCCTTCCCGCCGGTGACGCAGTCTTGAAATCCGCGCCTGTTCAAGCCGATCCATGAACAGACGGCGATTGGGCAGCATCGTCAGCGGATCGAAGAACGATAAATTGTGAATCTGCTCCTCGGCGGCCTTGCGTACGCTGATGTCCCTGGTGATCGATAATATGCACGGCAGCCCATCCAGGGTGATCGCATGCGAAGAGACCAGTCCCGTGAACATGCTGCCATCCTTGCGGACGAATTCGGCTTCCAGGTTCGTGCAAGAACCATCCCGCTTCATGGCCTCTACCAGCTTTTGCCGGTCCTCCGCATGGCGCCAGACTTTAATGTCCCGCTCGGTCTTGCCGATGAGCTCTTCACGTGACCAGCCGACCATCAGCGTTTGTCCGTCATTGACCTCCAGGTAGCGTCCATCATGGGTGGTCGTAATAACGAGCGAGTCCGGGCTGGTACGGAAAGCCGTACGAAAGCGCTCCTCGCTCTGGCGCAATGTTGCCTCTGCCTGTGCCCGCGCATCCAGCATCGCATTGAGTCGCGCGGCTATCTGGCGAAGCTCGGCCGGGCCGGCCAGGGCGGCGCGCTCATGGATGGCGCCCGCGCCGACATTCTCCATCGTCTTCGAAATTTCCTCGACTGGCCGTGCCAGGCGCCGTGCCACCATGGCCGTGATTGCCGTCAGCGCCAGCAGCAGCGAGATGACCAAGGCAATATGCTCCAATGCCAACTGCATCACCGGCGCGATTGCAGCGGCCTCGTCCAGGCCGACATAGATGAACCAATCCGAATTGGCGATGGGAGCGAAGCTGTAAAAACGTTCAACGCCCTGGAAATCGCGTACGCGCAAGTCCCCTTCCCGCAATCTCAGCACGCTCTTTGTTGTTTCGGGATTGGCCGCCTGTTTTCCTACGCGCTGATCCGCATGCTCCGAACGGGCAATGATGGTTCCATCGCTGTTCAGAATGCCGATCACCGTCCGGGGCGGCATATCTTTTGAGGAAAACACCAGCTGGTAGCTGGTCAGGTCGATCGAGATCGCCACGGCACCATTGAGTTTCCCGGCGTCGTCCCGGATCGGATAGGCCAGCGTCACGACCCATCGGTCCGTGATAAATCCTCTGGCCGGTTTGCCGATCGTAAATTTTCCGGTCCGCATGACTTCGGAGAAGTAATACTTTGGATCAGGTCCCGCACCCGGCCCCGGCATCCTGCCAACGGCGCTGCAGACCAGGCTTCCTTTTGCGTCCAGCGTCAGTATGTTGGCGTAAGCCGTCTGCAGCTCCCTTAATTCCGCAAGCAGGGGATCACACCGGGTTGCGTCCAATCCCCGGATCCGGGGGCGCTGCGCGAGTTTTGAAAGGAGCACTTCGGCGTTGGCCAGGAATTGCTCGGTCTTCGCCCCGGACAAGGAACGGATTGTCCGCGCAGTCTGATAGGCTTTGGCGACGTCGCTTGTATATTGGCGATAGGTGTCATACGCCAGCACCGCAATCAAGGCGAACATGGGTATGGCGACCAGCCCCAGCAAGGCCAGCCGGATCGGATAACCGGATGCCGCGGCAAAAGCCAGGTCCGGTTTGGCGGGAGGCCGGTCGGAATCGCCTGGCTGCTCCACACTCTTCGAGTCAGACAAATGCAGCCCCTGCGCCATTGGCGCTACGATCAGACGGCGACAATTTCATCTCCGAATCGTCCATCCCAAGCCCTGCAAAATTTTTGACCTGCACCATGTCGGCAAAGCTGCCCTGTGAATCGTCAAACGGCGAAGACTGCCAAGCCGTGACTTCGGCCCGGGAATCGCCCCTTCAATACAAGAAGTTACCACTGATTCAACTCAATGAGAAAGCTCGTGGAAGTACCATGCTTTTTCCGGCAGCGTCGGGGATACCGCCACCGGCGCAGCGAGCCAGCGCGGGAGTTCAGCTTGCCCGCAATTCCGGCGCTTCAATCCGGCCTGCGTCACACGACAGTCACAATCACCTGAGATAATTCGATAATTCTCGAAATATAAAATACTCAGGAGCCTTATGAAAGTCGGCATCAATGGCATGGGCCGTATCGGCCGCTTGGCGCTCCGCGCTGCAATGGGGGCGGCGGAGCGCCAGCCGGACGATCCACGCGCAGGCAATCGCCTCGAAGTCGTCCACTTGAACGAACTCAAGGGCGGGGCCGCCGCCACGGCCCATCTGCTGGCATTCGACAGTGTCCAGGGTAAATGGCGTGCCGATATTGCCGCCGAGGGCGAGGACCGCATCCGCATCGGCGAGCGCAAGCTTTCCTTCAGCAGCCACGCGCAGGCGGCCGATATCCCCTGGGGCGACCTGGGAGTGGACCTGGTTCTGGAGTGCACCGGCAAGTTCCTGACGCCAGAGACGATCCAGGGCCACCTTGACCGGGGTGCCAAACGCGTCATCGTTGCCGCCCCGGTCAAGACCGGCGATGTCCTAAACATCGTGGTCGGCATCAACGAGCATCTCTACGACCCGGCAAAAAACAGGATCGTTACAGCAGCCTCCTGCACCACCAACTGCCTGGCGCCGGTGGTGAAGGTGGTGCACGAAAACCTGGGCATCAGGCACGGACAGATCACGACCATCCACGATCCCACCAATACCAATCTGGTGGTGGATGCGCCCCACAAGGACTTGCGCCGTGCGCGCAGCGCGATGTTGAGCCTTGCGCCCACAACCACCGGCAGCGCGACGGCCATCGCACTGATTTACCCTGAGCTCAAGGGCAAGCTCAACGGCCATGCTATCCGGGCCCCGGTGCTCAATGCATCGCTGACCGACTGCGTGTTTGAACTTGCGCGTCCGACCACCGCCGACGAAGTCAACGCCCTGTTCAAGGCCGCCTCCGAAGGCGCACTGGCGGGCATCCTGGGCTACGAAGAACGCCCGCTGGTCAGCGCGGACTACGCCCGCGATACGCGCAGCGCCATCGTGGACGCCTTGTCGACCATGGTCACGGACGGCACCATGCTCAAGGTGTACGCCTGGTACGACAATGAAATGGGCTACGCTTGCCGCATGGTCGACCTGGCTTGCCACCTGCACAAAGCAGGCATCTGACCATGCAGCACGCCGCGCGCAACTACGCCATCGTCACGGCAGCCTACTGGGGCTTCACGCTAACGGATGGCGCCCTGCGGATGTTGGTGCTGTTGCACTTTTACCGCC
Source organism: Lacisediminimonas sp. (assembly GCF_030645335.1). Lineage (GTDB taxonomy): Bacteria > Pseudomonadota > Gammaproteobacteria > Burkholderiales > Burkholderiaceae_D > Lacisediminimonas. Next base: position 22,074 of record NZ_JAUSNH010000047.1, read on the forward strand.
TGGGATACTCATCGATCACGCTGGCTTTCCTGTTCCTGCTGTACGAGGCCGCCGGCGTGCTGGCCAACCTGATTGGCGGCTGGCTGGCCACGCGCTACGGGATAACGCGCATGTTGACGGTGGGCCTGATCACGCAGATCGCAGGATTCACCCTGCTGTCCCTGCTCAATCCGGCGTGGACTGCCGCGATGTCGATTGCCTGGGTGGTGGCAGCGCAGGGGATATGCGGCGTGGCCAAGGACCTGACCAAGACGGCCAGCAAGTCGGCAATCAAGGTGACACAGGCGGCCGCCAAAGAGGAGGACAGCGGTCAGCTTTTCAAATGGGTGGCCTGGTTCACTGGCAGCAAAAACGCCATGAAGGGGATCGGATTTTTCGTCGGCGGCCTGCTGTTGCAGACGCTCGGATTCCAGGCCTCGCTCTGGGCCATGGCCGCGGTGCTGGCCCTGGTTCTGCTGGGTGTCGTTTCCTCCCTGCCCAGGATGATGGGCAAAAGCCGGGCGTCCAAATCAGCCAAAGAGCTGTTCGCCAAGAATCCCGGCATCAATACATTGGCTGCGGCGCGCGTGGTCCTGTTCGGTGCGCGCGACGTCTGGTTTGTCGTTGGCTTGCCGGTCTTCCTCTATTCGGTGGGCTGGAACTTCACGATGGTGGGCACCTTCCTCGCCGTGTGGACCATCGGCTACGGTATGGTGCAGGCAATGGCGCCGCAGATGGTCAGGCGCAGCAGTGATGGCTTGAGCGCGGAAGTACCCGCCGCGCGCCGGTGGTCGGCTATCCTGGCATTGGTAACAATGGGCCTGGCGATGGCCGTGGCGCTTGATGTGCCCCATCTGGAGTGGGTCGTTGTCACCGGCCTTGGCCTGTTCGGCTTCGCCTTCGCAATCAACTCGTCGGTGCATTCCTACCTGATCCTGGCTTATGCAGGCAGTGAAAAGGCCGCCGAAGATGTCGGCTTTTACTATGCAGCCAATGCCTTGGGCCGTTTCTTTGGCACCCTGCTTTCAGGCCTGCTGTACCAGTGGGGCGGCCTGCTGTATGCATTGATCGGATCAGCGGCCATGCTGGTCACATGCTGGCTGGTCACCTTGGCCCTGCCGGTCAATCCTGGCGATCGCCTGGCCAATGGAGTGCGGCCATGAACGATGTCCAGGCGGTCCGGGCGCTGGCGGCCCTTGCCCAGCCAGCGCGCTTGCATGTGTTCAAACTGCTGGTGGTGGCGGGGCGAAAAGGCGTCACGCCGTCACAGCTCAGCGTGGCCCTGGATATTCCGGCATCCTCCCTGTCCTTTCATCTGAAGGAGTTGATGAGCGCCGACCTGGTGACCCAGGAACGGGATGGACGTCATCTGATTTGTCGCGCCCAGCTCGGGCACATGAATGATTTGCTCCGCTTCCTGACGGCTAATTGCTGCGAAGGCGAACCGTGCCTGGACGCCCAGTCCATCGCCTGCACCACTTGTTGAAGTCCCAGTTGTTGAAGTCCCATCTGCCTGTGCTGCGCCCGATGTTGTAGAGAGCCCGAGTGCCGGGCTGCCGCGACTCGCCAGGCCAGGCTTCCTGACAAGCTGCAGCCGGGTGCAGTCAGCCGGCCCGACTCCCGGTATCATGTCCGTCCCGCCATTCGCGCCTCCTGCGCGCGGCCGTCCCATTACCTCACCCAAAGACCCTTTCATGCCGACCGAAAGCTTCATCCCCGGAAAAGACGCTTCGCTGGAATCGACCATCGCCACCATGCAAAAAAAGCTGGCGGCGCGGGGCTTCAAACTCAACGAGTCATCCTTGCTGCATGAAGTCGACAGCATCTGGTCAACCCACATGAAAGATAACGACTGCCCGATGCTGTTTTCCAATGGCAAAGGCGCAACCGAACTGGCGGCGCGGGCCAGTGCCTATGGCGAATTTTTCGAGCGCCTGAACACCCATTATTTCTGGACCCATTTCTATCTCGGCGAAACGCGCGCCAACCGTCCTTTCGTGCACTATCCGCAAGAGCGCTGGTTTGCCCCCACCGCGGATGGCAAGTGGCCCGAAGAGATGCTTAATCCAGCCTTGCATGACTTCTACAATCCGGATGGCGAAATCGATGGCGAAGTGCTGGTCGACCTGAACTCCGGCAATGTAGCGCGCGGCATCTGTGCCCTGCCCTACACCTGCCTGCGCGACGACTCGCAGTGCTACATCCCGGTCAATATCATTGGCAACCTGTACGTCAGCAATGGCATGGCCGCTGGCAATACGATGATGGAAGCAAGGACCCAGGCGCTGTCGGAAATCTTCGAGCGCCACATCAAGTACCGCGTCATCAGCGAGGGACTGTGCCTGCCCGAAGTACCCGACGAGGTGATCGCGCGCTTTCCGAATATCCAGGCCGGCATCAGCGGCCTGCGCAAGGCCGGTTTCGGCATACTGGTCAAGGACGCGTCGCTGGGCGGACTGTATCCGGTGATGAACGTCACGCTGGTACACCCGAAAGACCAAGGCGTGTTTTCCAGCTATGGCGCGCACCCGCGGCTGGAGATTGCGCTGGAACGGGCCATGACGGAGCTGCTGCAAGGGCGCGCGCTCGATTCGCTGGAAGGCTTCCCCGAACCCGGTTTTGACATGAGCGAAATCAATGCCGTGGCCAACCTGGAAATCCACTTTGTCGATTCCAGCGGCGTGATCAGCTGGAACTTCATGGGCGACACGCCGGATTTCCCGTTTGCCGACTGGAACTTCAGCAACACCACCGAAGAGGACTATCACTGGCTGGTCGACTGCATTCACGGCGAAGGCCGCGATATTTATGTATCCGACTTCAGCGAGCAGGGCGCTTATAGCTGCCGCATCCTGGTGCCCGGCATGTCCGAGATTTATCCGGTCGAGGATCTTGAGTGGGAAAACAATAGCGTGGGCAACGCGATTCGCCCGGCGTTGCTGCGACTGTCCGACCTGAGCGACGACGAAGCGGCGAGCTTGCTGGCCGACCTGCAGACCATGAACCTGAATGACGAACGGCCGCTTTGGGAAATCCTCGGCCTGGCCGTTCCGGTCGGTACGCCATGGAAGCAATTGCGCATCGGCGAACTGAAAACCTTGCTGGCGCTGGCCATCGGCGACGAGGACGCGGTGCGTGAAGGCTGCGACTGGCTGCATCACTTCAATGACTTGCTGCCGGCGCGGGCGCTGGTCTATCGCTGCATAGCCAGCATGCTCAACCTGGACAATGTCGACAACTACCGCCGGTCGCTGGTGCTGCTGTACGGCAGCGAATCCGTGCGCCAGGCCGAGGCCTTGCTGGCCCGCAGCGAGCGCTTCTTCGGGCTGGATCCCCTGGGCGTCGACATGCAGGGAAGTGCGATGCACCAGACACTGCTGGCGGCCTATGACAAGCTGTTTGAAGCGGACCGGCCAGTGCCTGACTGATGCCCGATTCCCGGCATGGCCGCATCGGTGCGCAGACAAGGCCGGCGATCTCGCGATAATATCCAAGGCGCACCGACGCGGCGCACGACAGGAAGGTGCCTGGCCAGCCATGCTCACGGCGCCACCAATAAGCCGCATTCCACCAACCCACCGGTAAGCTGCCATGTACTTCTGCGTTTTTGAACACAACGGTTCGGCCAAACTTGGCTGCGCAACAGACACCGATTGCACCCGGGTCATCAATCTCACCGACGCCTGGCCCACCGGACCGGAATCGGCGCCGCGTGACGTGGCCGAGCTGGCGCGGATGGGCGAATCGGGCTTGGCCATCGCCAGGGAACTACTGCACAGCGGACTGGCCAGCGTTCCGGTCGAGGATGTCCGCCTGCTGGCGCCCGTCCCGCGACCGGGCAAGAATGTATTTTGCGTCGGGCGCAATTATCGGGAACACATCATCGAAGGCAATATCGCCAAAGGGATCGCCCCCAATACCTTCCCCGAGCATATCGAGTTCTTCAGCAAGGCGGTAACGACGGTGATCGGCCATGGCGCGACCATTCCGTCCTACGCCGGCCTGACCAAAATGCTCGACTACGAAGCCGAACTGGCGATCGTGGTCGGTGCTGGCGGCCGCGACATTGCAGTGGCAGATGCCTTTGACGCCATATTCGGCTACACCATCGTCAATGACGTGACGGCGCGCGACCTGCAGCGCAAGCACGGCCAGTGGTTCAAGGGCAAGAGCCTGGACCGGACTTGCCCGATGGGGCCTTGGGTCGCCCACAAGTCGGTCGTGCCCGACCCGGACGCGCTGGCGATACGGCTGTGGGTCAATGGCGCAATCCGGCAGGACAGCAATACGGCAACGATGATCTTCAACATCGCAACCATCATCAACCAGCTTTCTGCCGGGCTGACGCTGGAGCCGGGTGACATCATTGCCACCGGAACACCGTCCGGCGTCGGCTACGCGATGCAGCCACCGCGCCCCTTGCAGGATGGGGATGTAGTGAGGATTGAGATCGAGTCGATCGGAACGCTGGAAAATACCGTGCATGACGATGCCTAGGGCCAAGCGCTGGCCCGGCGTGCGCGCCGGACATGATCGGCGCGAACTCCTCATCAGAATCCATTAGCACCCATCAGGGCGATGGCCGATCACTGCCAGAATGGGCCGTGCAAGACTGGGGCAAGCCTTTTTCCCGCCCTTGCGCTGTGGTAAAGTTCGGCAGGTTTTGCTCTCCTTTTTTCGGCCTGCTGGCCCTGCCCGCGCTTGCTGATCGCAATACAGCATGGCGGTAGCGTGGAAAGAACACCGCCACCATGCAATACCAGCAAGCCCCCCTGGCAATGCACTGACCAGCCACCCCGTCATTCCCAGTGGATTGCCCTCCATGTTGAACACCAGCGATCATTCCCGGCATGCGCCCGGGCAGGACACCCCCGGATGAACCAGGCAGGATACCTATCAGACAAGATGACACCGGTGATACTTTGCGGCGGCTCCGGCACGCGCTTGTGGCCGCTCAGCCGCAAGAGCTTTCCAAAGCAGTTTGTACCGCTTATCGGTGACAAGAGCCTGTTGACCCTGACGCTTGAGCGGGTCGGGATGCTTGGCCCCAATCTGATCTGCGTAGCCGCTGAAGATCATCGATTCCTGATCACCGATGCAATGGATGACGCCGGGCTGCAGGGCCGGGTGATACTAGAACCGCAGGCGCGCAATACGGCTGCCGCCATCGCACTGGCTGCGATTGAAGTGGGCGACGATGGCCTGCTGCTGGTGTGCCCTGCGGATCACCACATACCGGACAGCGCCGTATTCCGGCGCGTGATCGAGCAAGGAATGCCCGCAGCACTGGCCGGATCGATCGTCACCTTCGGCGTGGTGCCGACGTTCCCGAGCACCGCCTACGGCTATATCGAAGCCGGCAACGCCCTCGGCGCGGACAAGGATGTACGCGCTGTCCTGCGCTTTATTGAAAAGCCGTCCGCGGACAAGGCCACGGCCCTGCTGCTGGCCGGGAACGTGCTGTGGAATGCCGGCATTTTCCTGGCCCGGGCCGACGTTCTGCTGGACGCATTGCGCAAGCATGCGCCGGACATCCTGGATCAATGCGTTGCGGCGATGGCCGATTGCGACACCGACAAGCGCGACGGCCACCACTTTATCCGCCCGCAAGCTGCGCTGTTTTCAGCATGCCGGGCAGAGAGCATCGATTACGCGGTCCTGGAGCACAACGACAACATCGCCGTGGTGCCGTTCGCGGGCATCTGGAGCGACGTCGGCAGCTGGAACGCCGTTGCCGGATTGACGCCGGCCGACGGCGACGGCAACCGCGTCGAGGGCCGCGGCGTCGTGCTGGGCGCGCGCAATACCTTCATCCATGCACCGCACCGCACCGTGGTCGCCCTGGGCACCACCAACCTGCTGATCATCGACACGCCCGATGCGGTGCTGATTGCCGATCAGGACCATGCCGAACAGGTCAAGCACGTCGTCGGCACGCTCGAATCACGGCAACAACCAGAGGCCGGCATGCACCGCAAGGTCGGGCGCCCCTGGGGCTGGTACGACAGCATCGACGCAGGCGAGCGCTTCCAGGTCAAGCGCATCGCCGTCAAGCCGGGCGCCAGCCTGAGCTTGCAGATGCACCATCACCGCGCCGAACACTGGATCGTGGTGTGCGGCACTGCCGAGGTAACCCGCGGCGAGGAAACTTTCCTGCTGACGGAAAACCAGTCAACCTACATCCCGGTCGGCGAAGTGCACCGCCTGCGCAATCCCGGCAAGACCATGCTGGAAATGATCGAGGTGCAGTCCGGCACCTACCTGGGTGAGGATGACATCGTGCGTCTTGAAGACCATTACGGACGCGCCGGGAATGGCATTGGCAATGGCAATGGCAAGGACAACGACAAAAACGGGGACAAGCGCAATGGGTGACAGGATTTTCGTGGCCGGCCATCGCGGCATGGTGGGATCGGCAATTGTCCGTCGCCTGCAGGCGGGTGCGCCAACCACCCTGCTCACGCGCACACATGCCGAACTCGATCTCTGCAGCCAGGACGCCGTCAATCGCTTCTTTGCGGCAGAGCGACCCACCCAGGTTTACCTGGCTGCGGCAAAAGTCGGCGGCATCCATGCCAACGACACCTACCCGGCGCAATTCATTTACCAGAACCTGATGATCCAGGCCAATGTGATCGAGGCCGCTTTCCGGAATGGCGTCAAAAAGCTTCTGTTCCTCGGCTCCAGCTGCATTTATCCGCGCCTGGCAGCGCAGCCGATGCAGGAGTCCGCACTGCTCACGGGCGTACTTGAACCGACCAATGAGCCATACGCGATCGCAAAAATCGCCGGCATCAAGCTGTGTGAAAGTTACAACCGTCAGTACGGCGCCACCCATGGCGTGGATTACCGAAGTGTCATGCCGACGAACCTTTATGGCCCGGGCGACTCCTACCATCCTGAAAATTCACACGTGATACCGGCCTTGATCCGCCGCTTCCATGAAGCCAAAGCGGCGCGGGCGGCGTCGGTCGCGATCTGGGGTACCGGAACGCCAAGAAGGGAATTCCTGCATGTCGACGACATGGCGGCGGCCTGCGTGCACACCATGAACCTCGACCTTGCCATCCATGCCGCCAACACCAGTCCGATGCAAAGCCACCTGAATGTCGGGTCCGGTGTCGACGTCACCATCGGCGAACTCGCCGCAACGGTTGCGCGCGTGGTCGGCTACGAAGGGCGGATCGATTTCGACACCAGCAAACCGGACGGCGCACCGCGCAAGCTGATGGACAGCACCCGTCTCAATAATCTCGGCTGGCACGCCACGATCGCGCTCGAACCGGGCCTGGCCGACGCCTACCGCGACTTCCTGCAAAATTCACAACGAGACATTGTCCAATGAGCCAGAATCCGCAAAAAGTCGCACTGATCACTGGCGTAACCGGACAGGACGGCGCCTATCTTGCCGAACTCTTGCTCGACAAGGGCTATATCGTTCATGGCATCAAGCGCCGGACCTCGCTGATCAATACGGCCCGGATCGACCACCTGTACCAGGATCCGCATGAACAGCATGTGCGTTTCTTCCTGCATCACGGCGACATGACTGATTCATCCAGCCTGATACGCATCATCCAGCAAACCCAGCCGGACGAAATTTACAATCTCGCAGCCCAGTCGCATGTGGCTGTCAGCTTTGAAGAGCCCGAGTACACCGCGAACTCGGATGCACTGGGCGTTTTGCGCGTGCTTGAAGCAATTCGCATCCTCGGCCTGGAGAAAAAGACGCGCTTCTACCAGGCGTCGACCAGCGAACTGTATGGACTGGTGCAGGAAACGCCGCAAAAAGAGACGACCCCGTTCTATCCGCGCAGCCCGTATGCGGTCGCCAAGCTGTACGGCTACTGGATCGTCGTGAACTACCGCGAAGCGTATGGCATGTATGCCTGCAACGGTATCCTCTTCAACCATGAAAGTCCGATCCGCGGCGAGACATTCGTCACCCGCAAGATCACCCGGGCGCTGGCCCGGATCAAGCTCGGCCTGCAAGACCGCCTGTACCTGGGCAACCTGGACGCCAGGCGCGACTGGGGCCACGCCAAGGATTATGTGGAAATGCAGTGGCTGATGCTGCAGCAAGCGCAGCCTGAAGACTTCGTGATTGCCACGGGTGTGCAATACAGCGTGCGCGACTTCGTCAATGCTGCGGCCGAGGAAATCGGCATCAAGATCCGCTGGGAAGGGGCCGGCATAGCCGAAACCGGCATCGACGCCAGCGGCAAGACCATCATCGCCATCGACCCCAAATACTTCCGCCCGACCGAAGTCGAGTCCTTGCTGGGCGATGCGAGCAAAGCCAGGAAGAAGCTCGGCTGGACGCCGAAGATCAGCTTCAATGAACTGGTCTGTGAAATGGTGCGGGAAGACTTGAAGGCCGCTGAGCGCGACGAACTCGTCAAGCAGCATGGATTCAAGACGATGGACTATAACGAATAGTCCGCGCACACAGAATGCTCATATTACTGAAGCGCTTATGGCGTCACATTGCGCCGGCCAGGCGCATACAACTGGGCGCGCTCCTTTGCGTGATGTTTGCCGCCTCGTTTGCTGAACTATTCAGTATCGGCATGGTGATCCCGTTCCTTGGCGTTCTCACGACCCCCGAGGTCATCTACGCGCACAAGTTTGTCCAGCCCCTGGCGGTCTTTTTTAATCTGAATAGCCCGCGGGATTTACTGTTGCCGACAACGCTGGTCTTCGTTACGGCGGTCATTCTTTCGGCGATTGTCCGTTTTTCGCTGGTCTGGCTGCAAACACGGATCAGTATGGGAATCGTGACGGAAATGGCAGTGGACACCTATTGGAGGACACTTCACCAGCCGTATGCTGCCCACATTGCCAGGAATAGCAGCGAGATCATTTCGAGCATATTGACCAAAGTAAACGGCGGTATCGGCGCCACCATCGGCCCGCTTTTGCTGGTGGTCAGTTCGACCCTCATCACGGCGACGATCCTGGTCGCACTGATCATGTTCGATCCGGTGGTCGCCTTGTCTTCATTCCTTGGCTTCGGCACCATTTACGCGCTGATTGTATTCGTTACCAAAAAGCGCCTCGCCCGCGACAGCTTGCGGATCAGCCAGTCTTCCAATGAAGTTGTCAAAGTCTTGCAAGAGGGGCTCGGCGGCATTCGCGATGTCCTTCTTGACGGCACCCAACAGACTTACACCACGGCCTATCGCAATGCTGAAGTCCGGTTAAGAAGCGCGCAGGCAAGCATCCAGATAATCAGCACGGCGCCCAAGTTCACGATCGAAGCACTCGGCATCGTGGTGATTGCGGCGATTGCCTATTCGCTTTCCACCCGGCCCGGCGGGATTGTCACCGTCATTCCTATCCTTGGCGCGCTGGCGATCGGCGCGCAAAAGTTATTGCCCGTTCTGCAACAGGCATACTCAAGCTGGGCGCTGATCCAGGGCGCGCGCGAGTCGCTCAGGGATATCCTGGACCTGCTCGACCAGCCACTTCCCGAATCAATCGGTTTGCCACGCAGGTTTTCAGAAATTTCGTACCAGCGTGAAATCCGGCTTGAAAATATCGCATTCCAATACAACCCGCAGTCGCCTTACGTGCTGCGCAATATCTGTTTGTCCCTGCCCAAGGGCGGGCGAATCGGCTTTATCGGCACCACCGGCAGCGGCAAAAGCACCTTGCTCGATATCCTGATGGGGCTGCTGTCTCCCACGACGGGGAGCCTGGTCATCGATGATGCGGCATTGACAGCGGCCAACCAGCCGGCCTGGCAGGCGCACATTGCGCACGTTCCCCAGGCGATTTTCCTGTCGGATGCAACGATTGCGGAAAACATCGCTTTTGGCTTGCCTCGCCACGAAGTCGACCTGGATCGCGTCAAGTCGGCCGCCCGCAAAGCTCAGATTGCGGACGACATCGAGTCGTGGACGGGGCGATACGATACTATGGTCGGCGAACGGGGCGTCAAGCTTTCCGGCGGGCAACGTCAGCGCATCGGCATTGCGCGCGCTCTGTACAAACAGGCAGATGTGATCATCTTTGACGAGGCCACCAGTGCGCTCGACAATGAGACTGAACAGGCGGTCATGCAGGCAATAGAAAATCTCGGGAATGAGGTAACGGTCATCATGATTGCGCATCGCCTGACAACACTCAGAAACTGCACCCGGATTGTCGAACTCGATAACGGCGAAATTGCAAGAGTCGGGACGTATGCCGACATTATTGAAAGTCGGGCCAGTTAGCGCCTGTTTTTTGGAACCAGATGCAAGCGGCCCTTTTTCTCGATCGCGATGGCGTTATCAACGTCGACTCCGGATATGTGCACCGGCCTGAGGACTTTCATTACGTCGACGGTATTTTCGATATTGCCCGCGAGGCCCGCAGGCTCGGCTATCGCTTGGTGGTGATTACCAACCAGGCCGGCATCGCGCGTGGCTATTACACCGAGAAGCAGTTCCTTGGGCTGACCGACTGGATGTGCGAACGATTTGTGAAAGAGCAGGCGCCGATCGATCGTGTTTATTTTTCGCCTTACCATCCGACTGAGGGAGTGGGTATTTACAAGCTGGACCATATCTCGCGAAAGCCGCATCCAGGCATGATTCTCCAGGCCCAGCGCGAACTCGACATCGATTTGCGGGGCTCGATCCTGATCGGCGACAAGCACAGCGATATCCAGGCCGGGCTCGCCGCCGGCGTCGGCACCAACATACTCGTGCAAGCAGAAACCGGGGGAATCTCGCCCGACGCCGGCGACTATTTGCGGATCAGGGCGCTGCGCGAGGCACTGCCACTCCTGGCAGGTCATCATCAAAGGTGTTCCCAATGAAATTGCTGGTCCTGGCCGGAGGTTTCGGCACACGGCTGCAATCCGTGCTGCCGACAACCCCCAAGGCCCTGGCGCCGATTGGCGACACACCGTTCCTTGCGTTGCAACTGGAGAACTGGATTGCCCAAGGGGTCGATTCCTTTACTTTCCTTCTTCACCACCAGGCTGACCAGATCCTGGATTTCCTGGAGGGCATGAAATCCGGAATGCTCAAGGATTGCGAGGTCAACAGCGTGATCGAGCCGCAAGCGCTGGACACTGGCGGCGCCGTGGCCTATGCGGTCAGGACCTTCGGCCTGGAAGGTGAATTCCTGGTCGCCAATGCCGACACCTGGCTGGGCTCGGGAGTACGGGAACTCGCGGCATCCACGGGGCCCGCGATAGCGGTGCTCCGGCTGGCTGACGCCAGCCGCTATGGCCAGGTGCAATTTGACGACAAACACAGGGTGACCGCCTTCGCGGAAAAGAAAGCTGATGGCGGTGCCGGCTGGATCAACGCCGGGCTTTGCCGCCTGCCAGCCAGCTTGTTCAGTGATTGGGACGGGCAGAAATTTTCCCTTGAGCGACAGACATATCCGGACTTGGTCCGGAAGGGTGAACTGCAGGCGATTGAGCTGAAAGCCGATTTCATCGATATCGGCATTCCCGCGGACTATCAGCGATTTTGCCGGTGGATCAAAGAGAACCGAGCGAGTGCATTATGCAATTAGACAAATTCATTATTTCCCAGACCGCCAGCCTGCGCGAGGCGCTGAACCACATCGAGCTGAACCACCACGGGATCATCCTGTCGGTCGATGAAGCCGGGCGGGTCACCGGGCTGGCAACGGACGGCGATATCCGCCGCAAACTGCTGGATGGCTATGCGCTGGAGTCGCCGATTTCCAGCTGCGTCAATGCCGATTTCATTGCGGAAGACGCCAGTACGCCGCGTGAAGTCCTGCTCAAGAAACTTGACCAGCGCATTCGCGTCATTCCCCTGCTCGACGCCGACCGGCGACTGGTTGGCGTGGTCAGCCGCGACCATCTGCCGGTGCAGGCCGAGGAAGCGGTTTTTGCCCGCGCCCGATCACCCGTGCGCATCAGCTTTGGCGGTGGCGGCTCTGACCTGACGCATTATTTTTCCGGCCAGGACGGCGCAGTCATCAACACCACCATTTCCCTGTATAGCCATGCCACGCTGCGGGTCCGGGATGATGAAAAAATCATCATCCACTCGCTGGACCTGAAAGACACCCTGGTTGCGGATAACCTGCAACATGCATTGGGCATGCAGGATCGTTTCGGATTGATCAGGGCCCTGCTGCGGGCGGTCCAGCCGGACTTCGGCTTCGAGCTTTACCTGCATTCCGATTTTCCGATGAATTCCGGTCTCGGCGGCTCGGCCGTCGTCTCTGCCGCCATTCTTGGCTGCTTCAACCAGTTCCGCCGGGACCAGTGGGACTTGCATGAATTGGCAGAGCTGGCCTTCCAGGCCGAGCGCTTCTATCTCGGCGTCGCCGGCGGATGGCAGGACCAGTACGCGACGGTTTTTGGCGGCTTCAACTTCATGGAATTCCGGATGGAACAAAACATCGTCCATCCGCTGCGTATCCACGCCAACATCCTGCTTGAGCTGGAAGAAAGCCTGCTCCTGTGCGACACCGGGACCACCCATGATTCGGGCAATATCCACCAGGACCAGCGAGTCCAGATGGAGGATATTGCCATTCGCCAGAGCGTGAACACCAATGTGGAATTGTCCTACCGGATCCGCAACCAGCTGCTGCGCGGCAAGCTGCACGATTTTGGCCATTCGCTGCATGAAGCCTGGCAGTACAAGCGCCAGTTCAGCAGCAAGATTTCAAGCGCGCGCCTCGACCAGATTTATGACGAGGCCCGCGCGCATGGCGCGCTTGGCGGAAAACTGCTGGGTGCGGGGGGCGGCGGCTTTTTCCTGTTCTACGTCCCGCCGTTCCGGAAATATGAATTGATCCAGCATCTGGAAGCGTCGAAACTCCAGGTCCGGCCGTTCCGCTTTGAACAGGAAGGTTTGCGTGCGTGGACCGTGCGCGAGCGTAAGAACAACATCAAAATCGAGAGCGCATGACGATGAAGATCGGGCAACATGAAATCGGCAAGGGCCGCACCTATTTCATCGCCGAGATAGGCAACAACCACAATGGCAGCATGGAGCGGGCCATCCAGCTCATCGACCAGGCTTTCGCAGCCGGCGCTGACGCCGTCAAGTTCCAGATGCGGCATCTCGACCAGATCTATCGGCAGCGAACGCTGCGCAAGGATGGCGAAGACCTCGGCACCGAGTACGTGCTGGACCTGCTGCTTCGATTTGAACTGAGCATCGACCAGCACCGCGAACTGGCCGACTATTGTCGCTCGAAGGGCGCGCTCTACCTTTGCACGCCATGGGATGGGCGCAGTGTCGAAGTGCTGGAGTCGATGGGCGTGCCGGCCTACAAGGTTGCGTCCGCCGACCTGACCAATCTCCCGCTGCTCGACCGCCTGGCGCAGACCGGGAAGCCGCTTATCCTGTCCACTGGAATGAGTACCCCAGACGAGGTGCGGGCCACGGCAGCCTTCCTGAACAAGCGCAATGTGCAGTTCGCCATGCTGCATTGCAATAGCACCTATCCCGCCCCGCTCCACGACATCAACCTGAAGTGGATCGACCGGCTGCGCGAGATACATCCGCTGGTTGGCTATTCCGGCCACGAGCGGGGAATCAATGTTTCGCTGGCCGCAGTTGCTTTGGGCGCCAGCATCATCGAGCGCCATTTCACGCTTGATCGCGGGATGGAAGGCCCTGACCATGCGGCCAGCCTGACCTTCCCGGAACTTGCGCGCCTGATCGAAGGCATCCGCGAGATCGAAGAAGCGCTTGGCGATGGCCAGGTTCGTGTCGTCTCCCAGGGTGAAATGATCAATCGCGAAAACCTGGGCAAGAGCCTGGTGGCCGCGACCGCCCTGACCAAAGGCACGGTGCTCACGCCGGACAACGTCAAGGTCCGCAGCCCGGGACAAGGCCTTTCCCCGCAGCGCTACGAGGAACTGCTGGGGCGCACGCTGCAGCACGACATGGCAGAGGAAGATTTTTTCTACCCGTCCGACCTGCGCGATACACGGGTCGAACCCCGGCCCTACAAGTTTGCCCGGCCGTGGGGCGTCCCGGTGCGGTATCACGACTTCGCCGAATACAATGCGCGCATCCAGCCGGACGTGTGGGAGTTTCACCTGTCCTATTCCGACATGGAACTCAACCCGGCCGACTTTCTGCAGGGCAGCCATCCCGGTGATTTCGTTGTCCATGCCCCCGAACTGTTCGCCGGCAGCCGCCTGATGGACCTGGCCAGCCCCGACGAAAGCTATCGTCGGGAATCCTTGCGCGAAACGCAGCGCGTGATCGATATCACGCGCGGACTCAAACGGTTTTTCCCGCGCACCAAAAGGCCCCTGATCGTTGCCAACATCGGCGGCTTCACCATGGACGAGCCGCTTCCGGCCAACGTGATTCAAAGCTATTACGAGCGCTTTGCCGGCAGCCTGGCCGAACTGGACCTGGACGGCGTGGAATTGATTCCGCAGACCATGGCGCCATTCCCGTGGCATTTTGGCGGCCAGCGCTATCAGAACCTGTTCGTCAAGATCGAGGAAATCGTCGAATGGTGCCAGCGGCTCAAGCTGCGCATGTGCTACGACGTGTCGCACAGCGCGCTGACCTGCAATCACCTGAACTACGATTTCTACCAGTTCAGCCAGCTGGTCGCGCCGTGGACCGCCCATCTCCATCTTGGTGATGCAAAGGGACTCAATGGCGAAGGCTTGCAGGTCGGCGAAGGCACCATCGACTTCGACCGCCTGGGCGCGATCCTGCGCCAGGGTTGCCCCGACGCGTCATTCATCCCGGAGATCTGGCAGGGCCATAAAAACAGCGGCGAGGGATTCTGGATCGCCATGGAGCGGCTGGAGGGCAGGCTGTAATGTCCCTGCTTTCGACTATCCGCGCCGAAGTGGCGGCGTCCATCGCCGTCAAGCAGGCGCTGCTGCAGGACGAGGCGCTGTTGACACAGGTCGAGGCCTTGGCCAGGCAGTGCGTGGCTGCGCTGCGCGCCGGCGGCAAAATCATTTTTGCCGGCAACGGCGGCAGTTTCGCCGACGCGCAGCACTTGTCCGCCGAATTCGTGTCGCGCTTCAAATTCGACCGCGCGCCGCTGGCTTCGCTGACGCTGGGCACCAATAATTCCGCCATCAGCGCAATCGGTAACGACTATGGCTATGACCAGGTATTTTCACGCGAGCTGGAAGCCGTCGCCAAGGCGGGCGACGTGTTCATCGGCATCAGCACCAGCGGCAACAGCCCGAATATCCTTGCTGCCGTCAACAAGGCCACAGCGCTGGGCATCGCCACGACGTGCCTGACTGGCCGCTCCGGCGGCAAGCTGCTCGCCTTGTGCAATTGCCTGCGCATGCCGTCCGATGACACAGCGCGCATCCAGGAAGCCCATATCACTGTCGGCCACATTATTTGCGGCCTCGTCGAGCAGATTTATTTTCCAGAAGGGAAAAATGCCCCATGAGCAGTATCGTCGCCCTGATCCCCGCCCGTGCCGGCTCCAAGGGGGTTCCCCATAAAAATATCAAGCCCCTGGGCGGACGTCCGCTGATTGAATGGTCGATCAAGGCTTGCCTGAAATCCCGATTGATCGACCGCGTCATTGTCTCCACGGATTCACCCGAGTACGCCGAACTGGCGATCAAGCTGGGGGCGGAGGCGCCTTTCTTGAGGCCCGCGGAAATTTCCGCCGACCGTTCGACTGATTACGATTTCATTGTGCACGCACTGGACTGGCTCGCTGCCAACGGCGGAGAACCGCAGCATGTGGTGCACATCCGTCCCACGACGCCGTACCGCGATCCGGCCCTGGTCGACCAGGCGATCAATGCCTTCCGTAGCGAACCCAGGGCCACGGCCCTGCGCTCGGTGCACGAAATGTCCGAGTCGGCCTACAAGACCTTCGAAATCGCGCCGGCAGGCCAGCTCAAGCGCCTGGGCAGCGACAGTACTGCGCTCGACGCCGCCAATAACGCCCGCCAGCAATTTCCAGCCACCTACCAGGCCAACGGCTACGTGGACGTGCTTTCTTCCCGTTTCATCAGGAGCAACGGCCTGATCCATGGCGACTGGGTCATGCCCTTCATCACCCCCACCGTGATTGAAGTGGACACGATCGACGACTTTGTTCATCTTGAATTCTTGCTTGACCGCAATCGCGCATTCTTCGACAAACTATTTGCCTGAGGTAATTTATGGCTGGACATGAATTTTCCCGGAGCCCACAGCAGGTTCCGTTTGTAAGCACCGAACATCGCACCATCAAGACCGCGATTCCTGCGCCCGGCACCGAGCAGATACTCGCCACCCTGGATCGCTACGAATCGCGTTCCATGCATGGCCAGTTTCCCTTGATCTGGGACCGGGCCGTGGATTCCAGCGTGTTCGATATCGCCGGCAATCGCTGGATCGATTTCACGTCGACGATATTCGTCGCCAATGTCGGCCATTCCAACCCCAGGGTAACGGCCGCCATGCAGGCGATGATGGACGCCCCGATCTACAGTTGCTATGCCTACCCGAACACCAAGCGCGCCGAATACCTGAAGAAGCTGATCGAATTCGCCGGCCCGCCCTTCGAAAAGGCTTTCCTGCTGTCGGCCGGCACCGAGGCCACCGAAGCCGCGCTGAAACTGATGCGCATGCATGGCCAAAAAATCGGCAAGCGCCGCCGCGGCATCGTCTGCATCGAGGGCAACTGGCATGGCCGCACCATGGGCGCGCAAATGATGAGCAGCAACCTGGCCCAGCGCGAATGGATCGGTTTCCAGGACAGCGACATCCATCACATTCCGTTCCCGTATGCCTGGGCCCTGAATGGCGCCAGTCCTGAAGCCTTCCTCGAAGCCGGCCTGGCGCGGCTGGCCGCATCCGGCATCGACATCGAGAACGATGTGTGCGGCTTCATGCTGGAAACATTCCAGGGCTGGGGCGCGGTGTTCTATCCGAAAGAGTTTGTCCAGGCGATCGAAAAGCTGTGCCGCAAGAACAATATCCTGCTCGCCTTCGATGAAATGCAGGCGGGATTCGGCCGCACCGGCCGCCGCTTCGGGTTTGAGCATTACGAAGTCACGCCGGACCTGATCGCTTGCGGCAAGGGCATGGGCGGCGGTGTTTCCCTTTCCGGCGTGCTGGGTCGGGCCGAGATCATGGACTTGCCGGACGTTGGCAACATGAGCAGCACCCACTCGGCCAATCCGCTGGTGTGCGCCGCCGGCCTGGCAGTGATCGAGGAACTGGAGCAGCGGTCGCTCGTCAGCGAAGCGGCCCGTAAGGGAGAACTGCTGTTCAATGGCTTGAACGCCCTGCAACAGCGCTTCCCCGACCGCATTTCCACTTTGCTGGGCAAGGGCCTGATTGCGGCCGTGCTGTTCCGTTCCCCGGTCACCGGCGCCGCCGATGGCGCCTTCACCAGCCGGGTCGCCGAGCGCTGCATGCAGAAGGGCCTGCTGGTGGTGCATACCGGACGGGAATCGATCAAGATCGGCCCGCCGCTGACCATCTCGGACCAGGCATTGATGGAAGGCGTCGACGTACTGGGCGAGGCAATCGCCGAAGTGATCGCGGAAGTGAACGCAGAATGATCAGTGCGATCCGGCATACCGGCCTGGTGGTAGCCGATCTTGAACGGGCGCTGCACTTCTGGTGCGATGCGCTCGGCTTCAGGGTGGTCAGGCAGATGGAAGAGTCAGGACCCCATATCGACGCCATGATGGGCCTGCACGATGTCCGTGTGACCACCGCCAAACTGGCGGCGCCAGACGGCAACCTGATCGAGCTGTTGCAGTTTCACTCCCATCCCGATCGGCCGCAGTGGGATGGCGCGCCTTATTCGACCGGGTTCACCCATATCGCCCTGACGGTTGATGACCTCGACGCATTGGTCGGTAAACTTGCGCCCCTGGGCGTCACTTTCCCGGCGCCGCCGCAATATTCCCCTGACGGTGGCGTCAAGGTGATTTATGCCAAAGGTCCCGAGGGCGTGTTACTTGAGCTGGTTGAGGTACTGAAACGATGAATCCCAAGAGCCGCGATTATGTGAGCGTGATTTATGACGAAGCCCACAGGCCCCTGACGCAGTATCCGCAAAAGCTGGCGCAATATCTGTTTGAAAAATACGGGCTGCAAAAGGGTACCAAGCTGCTCGACATCGGTTGCGGCCGCGGTGAATTCCTGCGCGGCTTCATCGAATGCGGCGTCGAGGGTTACGGCGTCGACCAGTCACGTGCTGCGGAAAATTATTGTCCACAAGCCGTGCTGAAAACAGCGGACCTGGAAAACCAGCCGATTCCCTACGATGACAACAGCTTCGATGTCGTTTACTCGAAATCCGTGATCGAGCATTTCCATAAACCGGAAACGCTGGCAGCGGAAATGTACCGCGTCCTGAAACCGGGCGGACTGGCCATTACGCTGTGCCCTGACTGGTATTACAACTATCGAATCTACTTCGAGGACTTCACCCACCGTACGCCATTCATGCAATCGTCGCTGCGCGACATCCAGCGCATGGTCGGGTTCGAGCAGATCGAAGTCGGTTTATTCAGGCAGTTGCCCATCGTGTGGAAAAATCCGTGGCTGATGCCCGCCTGCGAACTGACCCGGCTACTCACGCCCGAGTTCTTGAAGCCGCACAGCAAGTGGGTACGATTCTCCAAGGAGATCATGCTGATTTCCAGCTCCCGCAAACCCGTCACCCCAGAAGCCGAACTCAAATGAAGTCAACCAGCCATCGAATCGGTTTCATGCAGGGACGTTTATCGCCAATGGTAGACGGGAAAATCCAGGCCTTCCCGTGGCACGCCTGGCAGCAGGAATTCCCTGCTGCCAATCGGATCGGCCTGCACCTGATGGAATGGACGCTCGACCAGGATCGTCTCTATGAAAACCCGCTGATGACGATTCAAGGCCAGGCGCAAATCATCGCCCTGTGCAAGCAGTTCGACCTGACACTGCCTTCCCTGACGGGAGACTGTTTCATGCAGGCGCCATTCTGGAAAGCAGAGGGAGAAACCAGGGCAGCCCTGGAGGCCGACTTCATCGCCATCGTCCGTGCCTGCGCCGCAGTCGGTATCGGGATGGTGGTCGTGCCCTTGGTCGACAATGGCCGGATCGACAGCGTCGAGCAGGAAGATATCCTGGTGGAATACCTCACCGCGCAATCCGGCTTGCTGCGCGGACTCGGGATCCGGATTGTGTTCGAAAGCGATTTTGAGCCGCCCGAACTTGCACGCTTCATCGACCGCCTCGATCCGGCTCTGTTTGGCATCAATTACGACATCGGCAATAGCGCCGGATGCGGTTTCGATCCGGTTGAAGAATTTGCGGCCTACGCAGCGCGCATCGTCAATGTCCATGTAAAAGACCGCGTCCTGGGCGGCACCACCGTGCCATTGGGCACCGGCAACGCCGACTTCCCCACCGTTTTTTCCCTGCTGCGCAAACAGGGCTACCAGGGCAACTACATCATGCAGACAGCCCGTGCACGCGACGACGACCATGCAGGCGCGCTGAAGGCCTACATGCAACAGATCGAGTCCTGGATTTCGAAGGCTGCTTGATATGCAACTGAACCTGGCGAACAAGTCGGTCCTGGTCACGGGTTCATCGCGCGGCATTGGCCGGGCGATCGCCGAGTCATTCCTTGCCGAGGGATGCAAGGTGGCGTTCAATGGCCGCAACCCCGATCAACTTGAGCAGGCCATCGCCGACATCCGTGGCGACAATGTGATTGCGGTTGCCGGTGATGCCAGCCAGCCCACTGAGGCCCAAGCCATGCTTGACCAGGTGCTCAAGGCTTTCGGCAAGCTCGACATCCTGGTGTGCAACGTCGGCAGCGGGCGCTCCGTCCCGCCCGGACAGGAAGACCTCGATGAATGGCGACGGGTATTCGAGCTGAACCTGTGGAGCGCGACCACCATGGTCGAAACCTGCCGCCAGGCCCTGGCCCGCACGCAAGGGGCAATCGTCTGTGTGTCGTCGATCTGCGGCCAGGAAGTGGTGCCGGGTGCCCCGGTCACCTACTCTGCCGCCAAGGCCGCACTCAACGCCTATGTGCGCGGCTCGGCGCGCCCCTTGGGCAAACTGGGGATTCGCATCAACGCAATTGCACCGGGCAACATTCTGTTCGAAGGTTCTGTCTGGGACCGCAAACTCAATGAAGATGCCGCCTCCGTTGCAGGCATCCTCGAACGCGATGTCGCGCTGGCACGATTGGGGACGCCGCAAGATGTCGCCAACCTGGCAATCTGGCTGGCTTCGCCGGCGGCGAACTTTACTACGGGCAGTATTTTTGTAACCGATGGCGGTCAGGTCCGCTCGTAAGGAAAAATCAGAATGAAATGTCAGCTTTGTGACGGCGAGAATATCGAGTCCGTTCCCGGCAAGGTTCGGGATCGTCCCGAGATTCCCATCTTGCGTTGTGTTTCGTGTGGATTGGTATTTTTAGGCAGCTTCTCGCATGTGCACGAGTCTTTTTATGACACCGACTACACCGACGAGAACCACGCAGAACATGATTGGCGCGCTTTCCTCAACGATTGCCGCCAGGATGACGAGCGGCGATTCGGCCAGTTGCGTCCACTGATCGCCAACCGGAATTTCCTGGATGTCGGCTGTGGCGCCGGCGGCGTTCTCCTGCTGGCGCGCGAACACAGCAAGCAGGCAATGGGTGTTGAGCCCCAGTCGCGATGGCGCGGTGTGCTCACCGATGCCGGCGTCAGCACAGTTGCCTCACTGGCGGATGTGCCGGATGCCAGCCAGGACGTCATTTCGCTGTTTCATGTGCTTGAGCACATTCCGGATCCGGTGCCATTCCTGCGCGAATTGGTGAGCAAATCCGCAGCGGGCGGCCGCATCCTGATCGAGGTGCCCAATGCCGACGACGCATTGCTGAGCCTGTACCGAAACAAGGCATTTTCAGAATTCACGTACTGGAGCCCGCACCTGTTCCTGTATAACCCCGGCACCCTGGCGCGCCTGCTGGAAAAGGCCGGGCTTGCGCGGGGGCGTTTCTCCATTTCCCAGTTTCAGCGCTATCCCTTGTCGAACCACCTGATGTGGCTGGCTGAAAATCGCCCCGGTGGCCACGCTGCCTGGTCCTTCCTCGACTCACCCGCCTTGAATGAAGCTTATGCTGCGTCGCTGGCCAGCCAGGGCCGTTGCGACACCCTGATTGCCTGGATAGACACATGAGCGACCTGTTGAAAAAATTCGATCTCGCCGGCAAGACCGCCCTGATCACCGGCGCGGCCGGGCTGCTTGGAATGGAACATGCAGCCGCCTTGCTGGAATGCGGCGCGACCGTGGTGCTGACCGACATGAATCCAGATGCGCTTTCAAAGGCAGAGCAGCGTTTGAGCGAGCATCACGAACCGGCCCGCATTCTGACGGCAGTGATGGACGTCACCGATCCGGCGAGCCTGGCCACGGTGTCGGCAACGCTTGCCAAGCAGGGCTTCCGGGTCGACATCCTGGTCAATAACGCCGCCATCGATCCCAAGGTCCAGGGCGACCAGGGCATCGTGGAAACTTCGCGCCTAGAACACTTTCCGCTGGATCAATGGAATTTGCAGGTCGCTGTCGGCCTCACTGGCGCGTTCCTGTGCAGCCAGGTGTTTGGCAGCGCCATGGCCACGGACGGGAAAGGTGGTGTCATCCTGAACATCGCGTCCGACCTCTCGGTGTTCGCCCCCGACCAGCGCCTCTACCGCAAGGATGGCCTGCCCGACGAGCTGCAACCGGTCAAGCCGGTCACCTACTCGGTGATCAAGGCCGGGCTGATCGGATTGACCCGCTACCTCGCGACCTACTGGGCCACCCAGGGGGTGCGCTGCAATGCCCTGTCGCCGGGCGGGGTCTACAACGGCCAGGGGGAAGAATTCGTCCAGCGACTGACCTCGCTGATTCCGCTGGGGCGGATGGCCGACAAGGACGAGTACCACGCGGCAGTGCAGTTCCTGTGCTCGAATGCGTCTGCCTACATGAATGGCCAGAACATCGTGATGGATGGCGGGCGCAGTGTCCTGTAAAGCACTGCTGCGGACTTGCCCGGCCCAGCCAAACAGGACCAGGCCCTGTCCATGAGCCTTCTTTACGGCATAGGCAGCGTACTGATGCTGCATCGGGTACAAGCCGATTCCAGGGAGGACTTCCGCCCGAACCGCGACATGGCGGTCAGCCCGGAATTTCTGGAGCGCTTCATCGCTGATGCGCAGCAGCGCGGCCATACATTTGTCAGTCTTGACCGGATCTGCGATGCATTGCAAGCAGGTACAGGAAGACAGCTGCTGGCGCTGACATTCGACGACGGTTATCGGGATAACTTCACGCTTGCCTACCCCATGCTCAAACGACTGGGCATACCCTTCACGGTCTATGTCACCACCTCGTTTCCGGACGACGAAGCAATCCTGTGGTGGTATGCGATCGAACAGATGCTGCAGCAGCAAGACGAGATCGCCCTGGCGGATGGCAGCGTGCTGCCCTGCCGGTCCAGCCAGGAAAAACTAGACGCCTTTGTCTCATTAAGGCAGTTGATCATGGCGCTGCCCGTCGACCGGCTCGGCGATCGCGTCAATGCCCTGTTCGAGCACGCCAGTTTCGACTGGCGAAATATTTGCGCAGCGCAGGCATTGCGCTGGACCGATATCGACGAGTTGGCCAGCGATCCTCTGGTGTCGATTGGTGCGCATACGGTAAGCCACCCGGTGCTGTGCGCGCTCCCCGAGGAACAGGTCCGCGCTGAAATGCGCGATGGCCGGGAGCGCATCGAGGCCCATATCGGCGCCCCCGTCACGCACTTCTGCTACCCGTTCGGCAGCCGCAACGAAGTCGGCGCCAGGGAATTCGAACTGGCGCGGCAGCTTGGCTTCAAGACGGCCACCACGACCCGCTGGGGCAATATTTTCCCCAGGCACCGCAAGCACCTGCATGGACTGCCGCGGGTTCCGCTGACCAATGCATTTGACTGGAACGGCTTTCGCCGGCAGTCGCTCAGGCGCTTCTCGCGCGGGCGCGTGGTCACCGTATGAAAATTGCGATGCTCAACACCTTCGACAGTGGCGGCGGCGCAGCCCGCTCTGCCTATCGCCTGCACCAGGGACTCTTGCGAAAAGGGGTGGCGTCACGCTTCGTGACCCAGTACAACCAGCAGCGCAACCCCGATATCGTTTGCGGCACCACGCGCTTCCAGAAGCTGCTGGCGCTGCTGCGCCCGCTGGCCGACATGATTCCGATGAAGATGTACCGGCGCCGGGATATGCGGCTGCCTTTTTCGACCGCCTACGTACCCGTGGCGCGTCGCGTCAAGGACGCCGTAGCGCAAGCCGATGTGCTGCATTTGCACTGGGTCGTCCACGGCTTCATCAATATCCAGTTCCTGCGCAAGGCGCGCCGTCCTATCGTCTGGACCATGCATGACTCCTGGACCTTCACGGGCGGCTGCCATCTGCCGGCGGATTGCCGCCGTTACCAGCAGGCCTGCGGCAGTTGCCCGCAATTGGCGTCCAGGCGCGAAGTCGACCTGACTCGCCTGAACTGGCATCGCAAGCAGCACGCGTGGAAAGACCTGGACATCATCTTCGTCACGCCGAGCAACTGGATGGCAGAGAGCGCGCGCAGCAGCAGCCTGCTTGCCGGCCGCCGCGTCGAAGTCATACCCAACGGCATCGATACCGATGTCTTCAAGCCGGCGGACCGCGCAGTGTGCCGGCAGATGATGAACCTGCCTTCCGACAAGCACCTGATCCTGTTCGGGGCAATGGGCGCCATCACGGACGAAAACAAGGGCTTTGCCCTGCTGCGCCAGGCACTGGCCGCACT
Source organism: Lacisediminimonas sp. (assembly GCF_030645335.1). GTDB lineage: Bacteria > Pseudomonadota > Gammaproteobacteria > Burkholderiales > Burkholderiaceae_D > Lacisediminimonas. The sequence goes on from NZ_JAUSNH010000047.1 coordinate 45,791, forward strand.
GCCGCGACAGGTAGCCGGCAAGGACTGCATGCTGGTGGTATTCGGCGCGCAGCGACTCGACCTGCCGGACCTGGATATCGAAGTGCGCTTCATTGGCACACTGACTGACGATATCGCACTGTCGGTGCTGTATTGCGCCGCCGATGTGATGGTGGTTCCCTCCATGCAGGAAAACTTGCCCAACACGATCATGGAGCCGATGTCATGCGGCACGCCGGTGGTGGCATTTCGCACCGGCGGCATTCCCGACCTGGTCGAGCATCGCCGGACCGGCTATCTGGCCGAGCGGTTCGACACGGCGGACCTGGCCCGCGGAATCACATGGACATTGGAGCAGTCCGGTCCGGATTTCTCGCCAGGGAAAAATGCCCGTGAAAAAGTCGAAAGGGAGTTTGCCATCGACGTCGTATCGGCTCGTTACATGCAGCTCTACGCGGAGTTGGCAGGGGGCACAGATGTTCGAAAGTAGTGCCAAGGCATTTGTCAGGAGCATCCTGACCGGGCAATTGGCAAGTCAAAGAAACAATAGGATGCCAATCGATGAGCGATAAGCTGGTGAAAACAGAAAGCGAGCGGGAACACAGCCCCGGCGAAAAGTTCTACACGCGCGAAGTAGCGGCGCAGTACGAAGCGCTGCGGCAGAACGACCGGTATTGGGCCTGGGAGAATGAAATCGTCGACCATTGCCTGCGCACGTTCCAGGTCGGTGATCAAATTGCGGACTGCCCGGTTGGAACGGGACGGTTCATGGACATCTACGCGCGGCATGGCCTGCGCGTCGCGGGCATCGACATCTCCCGTGACATGCTCGATGAGGCCAGCAAGAAAGTGGCAGCCGCGGGTTTGACGGGGCGGGTCGAATTGATCCAGGCTGACGCTTCCGGCATGGGCTTGGAGCAAGCGCTTGCAAAAGCATTGATCTGTTTCCGGCTACTGCATCTGATTTCCGACAGCAACCTGAACGGCGTCGTGAAAGGGCTGGCTGCGATACCTTCGCAAACCATTTTCTTGCAGGTATTTAACGTCAAGGATTTCAATCCCGGGCGGGTCGCAGGGCGCGTGCTGCATGCGCTCGGCTCAGGCGAAATCGGCGTTGTCAGGAAGTTGAAGTACGTCTATCGCACCATGAGAGCGCTGGGGGCTGCACTGATCGGTCCCAAGAAGGCCGCTCCCGCCAACCAGCACAAGCAAAACACGTTTTGTGACGTGACTTACGCCCACCCCTTGTCGCGCATTCTTTCCACCTTTGCGCAGCATGGCTTTCACATGAAGGACAGCTTTGACTTCCGGGACAATGCACACTTGATGGGCGAATCCGGCTGCCACATTTCCATGGTCCTCGTGCTGCAAAAAAGCTCGCCACTTGACCGATAAAGTGTCATTGCCAGAACACCTGGAGAGGGTTTACCCCGATCGCCGGGACCGATACGGCTACACGGTCTTGTCGCGCTCACGGGCAATCCGGGCGATCAGGCGCAGCGGCGATGAACTTGTGCGCCGCCTGATCGAGTCCGACCTGCTGGATATCCTGGTCGCCGCGCAAGCCATCCTTCCACCCAGGGTCGTGCGCGGCAGGCAGGACAACTATGTATTCCTGGTTCAAAAGAGAATACGGCCGGCCATCGTCCCGTCTGAATGGTCGCCGACGATGTTCGCCGATGCCGCACTGTTGATATTGAGGGCAGAGCAGGCGCTGTGCGCACAGGGAATGACCGTTGACGACCCCCACCCGTGGAATATTCTTTTTGATGAGGGAACGCCTTATATCGTCGATATGGGGGCATTCAACGTAGCCGGTACCGGCCTGCATTGGTCAGCCAAATCGGACGCCGGCATCTGGCCCGCCAGCAGCGTATTCAACGCATTTTTCCTCAACGTCGTTGCGCTGTCGGCAGCGGGCAGGGCGCATTATGTTCGTCGGGCGCTGACGGACTGGACCCCGCTTCCCGGATCCGATACGGCGCTTTTGCTTCTGAAAAATCCGGCACTGCTATTGTCATTTCTCGCCATCCGGCTGCAAACCTTCATTTTCCGGGCGGCATGGCGACTCTTTACCCCGACCGCGTCCGCATCCCGGAAAATCAGGCTCAAGTCCGCCTATCTGGGCACGCTGGACCGGCATCTCCAGCGGATGCGATCACGCATCGCCCGGCGCATGACAAGGACAGCTGTCGAAACCGGTGCTGATCTCAGCGCAGGTGCGACTGCAGCCATTGCTACGCTGAATGACCAGCATCCGTCCCAACGATTGCTTGTGTTCGGCGCCAGCCGGAAAACTGTGGATCACATTCACGCCGCAGCAACAGGCACGCTGCTGGTGGTGTCCCCTGACGAGGCATTGATAGACCAGCTCTACCAGAGCGCGCCTGGCCGCATGGCGGTCGCCGTGATGGACTTGCGCTCGCCGACGCCAGGCGCCGGTCCCGGCAATCGCTGGATCACGCCTGCCATTGAACGTTTCCGGTCTGATGTCGGGATATTTTTTTTCGACCTGGAAGAATTGGTCATTGAAAAATGCCTGACGGTGTCAGAACTGGTCCAGGCCGCTGACAAGCTCAGTGAAACGGCGGCACTGATCATATTCACGAAGCTGCCAGCCGATAACACGATTTCAGGCCGCAATTACGGCCAGACCAC